>JBCBOO010000004.1:0-79768 GCA_039821235.1 Planctomycetota bacterium | reverse complement strand
CAGGGTCGGGTCAACGATTCCCAGTCCGCCGCGGCCGCCATCCAAACGTGATTTGACGTCCAGTTTGACGTCCTCGCTGGTGGGCTCCCAGAACTTGACGATCTTCTCTTCCGAGAGTGGTTTGTAGGATCGAAAGAAACGGAAGCCGACTCCGCGAGCCGGATCGGTGGTGTACCACCAAGGGCTCAGGGGCAGGTTGGGGTCTTCCGATTTCCATTCTTCTTCATCGGTCGGCATGCGAGCTGCCGAGCGTAAGTCCACCGCGTCGGACTCCCAGGTGCCGCCGCGAACCACGCAGGGCTCAAATGATTGTGGCCAAACAACGACATCAACGGCATTGATTCCTGGTTGATCCGCGAAAACGCTGTACCCGTCTTCGGTGTACGCGTTGACCGTCAGCTCACCAACGTTGCCGTGCATGTCGAAGAGTCCGAACGGATTGGGTTTCTTTTGGCTCCCTTCGACTTGCCCTTCATCGGCATTGTCAAAGTACCAGGCATAGTCATCCGCTTCGTCGACATCTTCGCCCCAGTAGAACGGCGTGGTTGTTCCGCCCCGCGCCGCGTATTCCCATTCCGCTTCCGTCGGAATCCGGTACTGTTGACCGGTGACTTTGCTGAGCCACTTTGTGAACTGCTGCGCCGAATACTGCGTCATGGTGACGGCCGGTTGCAAGTCTTCTTCGCCGTACTCATACGTGAATGAGGGATCGTACAACTCGGTCGGTGCGGTGATCGCGTCGACCATGTTGTCTTGCGTCACAGGTCGCTTCCCAGACGACTCAAAGTCTTTGAAGATCGCGTAGAGCTTCATGTATTCCTTGTAGAGTCCCCACGTGACCTCTTGCTTGGCGACCCACATCGGATCCACGGTCACACGGATTTGCGGGCCTTCGTCATCACGGCGTCCCTCTTCGTCTTCCGGACTGCCGAGCAGGAATTCTCCACCGGGAACGGGGATCATTTCCACCATTTCGTCGGTCCCGGGAACTTTCAGTGCGTACGGGACCATGTAACCGGCGTCGACCTTCACAAAGGGACCCTCGGCCGGTTTTTCAGAGGCCATACCGGGTGTTTTCACTGTCGCATCGGCAAGGACCGTGACCGGCCAAGCGACAACTGCAACCAAACAACCCAACGCGAAGACTTTCAAAAGGTGGGATCGATTCACAATGAGATCAAGAGCTATGGGGGAGGGACGGACGAGTGGAGCGGCCGGACAATCTGCCCCGGCCGATGCCGTCCGTGATTTCTGTATCGACAACGATTATATCGTGACGCCGGAAAGATTACAGGTTTGCCGGCCGACGAGAGAGCGTGACCACGATATCGGACTCAATCCCGTCCCTCACAATCCGAAGGGTCAGGCGAGATCCCGCAATGGAATTTCCAACCACTTGAATCAGGTGGGGGACGTCCCGAATCGGTTCCTGATCAATGCTCAGAATCACGTCGCCTGGCATCAGCCCCGCGCGTGCGGCGCCGGTCTCCGTGCTGGCGAGTGAACGAATCAACGCCCCACGCATTCGTCGGTCATCCCCACGAAGCAAACTGTCGGGAACTTCGTTGAGCGTCACCCCCAGCCAACCGCGTTCCATCGAGCCGGTTCGCTTGAGTTCGCGATAGACCTTCTGGGCGACGCTGCTGGGGATCGCAAAGCTGACGCCCTGGTACGTATCACCGACGATTGCCGTATTGATTCCGATCAAGGTGCCGCGAGAATCCACCAGTGGGCCGCCACTGTTTCCAGGATTGACTGCGACATCGCTTTGCATGAAATCCTGGAGTTGGTCTTTGGCCCTGACGACGCGATGTTTGCCACTGAGAATTCCAAACGTCACCGTCCGATCGAGACCGAAGGGACTGCCGATCGCCCAAACCGGCGAACCGACTTTGGCGTTGTCGCTATCCCCCCAAGGAATCGGTAGCAGACCATCGGCTTCCACTTTCAGAACCGCGAGGTCGGTCTTTTCGTCCGTGCCGACAATCTCACCGGAAACCTGCCTGCCGTCCGAAAGGGTGACCCAGATGCTTTGACTGTTCTCGACCACGTGGCGGTTGGTCAATATATAACCCTCCTTATCCACGACGACACCGCTCCCTTGATCGGAGACAAACGTCGACGGCACACCGGGAATCGATGCACGCTCTTCATCAAACCCAACTGCCGCGTGGGCGCTCAGACGATCATCTGCGCGTTGAATGTCGATGTGCACGACGCTCGGTCCGGCAGCCGCGCTCACCATTTCGTACGCCTGGCTCAGCGTATCAAGTGAAACATCTTTGAGTCCATTTCCCGCGACTTCAAACTCGGCGCGAAGCTGACCGCGACGCTGTGCGTAACGAATTTCTTCGACGATGCCGGGCAATGCGAATCGTGCCGCGGCCAACATCAGTCCGACGGTCACGATCACGATGACGCCGTGACGCAATGGATCCGCGCGTCGAACGGGTTCGGCTGGCGGTCGTGCCTCGATCGCGGGCGCCGTCACCACATGGGATTCGACGCAGCTCGGCCCCAATTCCACAAAACTCGGCTCATTGGTTGTCGGGGGTGATGCAACGATGGGCAGCTGAGATTCCCGCTCAGAAGTCCGATCGGAGGCCACCTTCTCGTCGATGGCGATCCGTGTTCGCGTGGTTCGCATCGCGGGCGCAACCGGGGATTTGCTGGACGAGTCCCCGCGTCTGGGGTCGATTCGCACGAAAAAAAGCTGACGCGGCTTGCGTTCGTCGTTGGCCAACCCGGTATCCGAAACCATCTCGTCCGACTCCGACATCGACGGAAAAGGTGCGACGGCATCTTCGTCGACGCGGTCATCGTCGAAACGGTCGAGGGGCACACCTTCGGAAGACGTGGAGTCCGAATCCATGAGCACACCGGGGCTGGGGTGAATGAGCAATCGGCCCCATTGTAGCGCAACAGGAATACGCAACTGCAACTTTTTTCGCCCGAAACCCCGCCAATTCGGCGAACGAAGGCGTCAAAACCGGTTGGACACCTCGCGTTTGGGCAACTCATGGATGAGAATTTCTTTCTCTTCCTTTGATCCTCAACTTCGTTCGACTCGGGAGAATCTCCCCATGGGTTCTTACTCGCCAAGCGATCTGGCTTCGGTTCGTGAAACCATTTACCAAGCGATTTCGGCGATCCGACTGATCGATCCCCACACGCACATCAATCCACATTCGCCGGCCTCAACCACGCTCGCGGACATTCTGGGCTACCACTACTACACCGAACTCGTCCACTCCGCCGGAATGCCGCGGGCGGAAATCGAGGAGCCTGGGTTGTCGCGGCGAGAACTCGTGGGCCGGATGGTGCATGGCCTGGGAAACATCACCAACACGGCGAACTACCACTGGCTGATTCAGATTTGCCAGCAGTTCTTCGATTTCGAGGCCGACTCGATCACCGTCGATAACTGGGAATCGCTTTACGACAACGCCGAATCAAAGATGGCATCGGCCGATTGGTCGCAATCCGTTTTGGACCAAAGCAATGTCGAATCCGTTTTTCTCACCAACGACTTTGATGACGCACTCGAGGGCTTTGACTCGAGTGTCTACATCCCGTGCCTGCGAACCGATGACTTGGTGTTCCACCTGGCAAAAGAGGAAGTGCGTGAACGATTGCAAGCTTGCAGCGGCATCGAAGTCGACTCGCTCGGTTCGCTTCGCGAAGCGCTCGAACAACGTTTTCGGCACTTCGTCGCCCGAGGTGCGAGGGCTTGCGCGATCTCCATTCCACCGACATTCATTCCGGTCGCGGTCAGCGACGGTCGCGCCGGAAAGGCACTCGATGAAGTGCTCTCTAAAGGAACCGGGGCCGACCCGGCGCACCGCGATGCGCTTTCTCGGCGCGTCTTTTGGACGCTCGCCGAGCTCTGTGAACAATTCGGTTTGCCCTTTGATCTCATGATCGGCGTCAACCGCGGCGTTTACCCGTCGGGCGTCTATCAGGGGCAGGATCTTTATGACAGCCGAGTCTCATTGATCCAGTACCGCCATCTGTTTAACGCATTCCCGGACGTGAAGTTTCCGATCTCCGTCTTGGCCAGCGTCACCAACCAAGAACTCGTGAGTTACAGCTGGATCTTTCCCAACGTCTACACCAACGGTCATTGGTGGTACAGCAACACGCCGTCGTTTATTCGCCGCGACGCGGCCGCTCGCCTCGAAGCCGTCCCGCGAAACAAGCAAGTCGCCTACTACAGCGATGCCTACAAGCTCGAGTTCGTGTTGCCCAAGTTCGATATGTACCGTCGTGTACTCTCACGTGTCTTGGCCGAAGAGTTCGTCGGCGAGAATGGATGGAGTGAAGAAAAGGCGATTCATCTTGGTAGGCAAGTTCTACGAGGAAACGTCGACGAGATCTTTCGTGAACCTGATCCGAACATCGCGACCGAATCACCCGAAGGTTCGATCATCGCCGGAACGGTCAATCAAGAGGAAGACCTCGACCCCGTCCCGACCGACGCGGAAATCGAAGCCAGTGACGTGGCCGACGTGATGCTCGGCGAAAGCGTCGCCGAGACATCGCTCGAAGCAGAAATCGATGACGTCCCACTGGACGTGGGAGACCTGCTCGGCGATGAATCGGAAAACCCTGCCGGCCCCAATGCACCGGACTCACATATTCAGTTGCTAGCCGGTGATGGAGAGTTCACACCCGACGGGGACTCGGTCGTGTTGCAGCCCGATCCCATGACCGGTGAACTGCACTTCCCCGTCGAAGAAGACAAGGACAATTCGTAGGACAGGCATCCTGCCTGTCTTTCTAAATTACTGCGAGCTTGCCCCGTGACTCAACTGCCAGCCGATGATGCGATGGTTTTCCGAATCGGCCACCCAGAAACCATCGCCGCTGGATTCAGCTGCGATGCCGTGGGGACGCTTTAAAGGAAGTGTTTCCTTTTCGGTCGACCCGCCCAAAACCGTTTCAATCGTTTCCTTGACAAGATCGATCCGGCGGACGCAGTGATTCTCGGTATCAACCACCAATAGGCGACCTTTCGAATCCATGCAGAGCCCCTTTGGTCCGTTGAAGGTCGCTTGGAGTGGATCTCCACCGTCACCCGAGTAGCCTTTCTCACCCGTTCCAGCGACAAGGGTTATGACCTTGGTTTGCCGGTCGATCCGCCAAATGCTGTTGCCCTCGCGCAGTGCCAACCAAACCGCGTCTTCACTGACCGCCAATGCTCGCGGTCCGAACAGTGAGGTTTGATCGACCCGAACTCCTGGCGTCGGTCGTTTGCGTCGTCCGTCACCGCCAAAGCGAGTGACGTCTCCATCGGGAAGATGGACTTGGCACAGTCGATGATTCTTGGTGTCGGCGACTAACAACGAATGGGCATCCAATCGGATCACGCTGTGCGGTTGATCAAAACCAGCATCGTCACCGCCGGCCAAAATACGAAACACCGGTGGGTCTCCGGAAACTTCCGCAATTCGGTCGTTGCGAGTATCCGCAATCCAGTGAGTCGAACCGTCACCGACCCAGACCTCGTGCGGCCAATTCATTGCCGCTTGACTTGCATCAACGGGTGTGGGTTCCGACCCAAGCTTGCCACGGCCCGTTATCGTTCGAAGAGTAAACGATCCGCTGGAAACTTCGTCAATGACGTAAATACGTTGCGTCGCGACACTGGTGATCCAAAGTTCTTGGCCGCGGACATGAACGCCAAACGGCATCCGAACCGGGATGATCATCGAAGCCGGCGGGTCAGCCATCGCAATGCAAGAAAAGAGCAAAAAGAAAGTCGCGCTCAGGAATATTCTTCCGGTCATGGTTCGCTTACGCTTGGGTAATTTCCTCGGAGAGGCCGGTGCTCAAGAGCAAACACGCAGTGGCTTGTCTCATTGCCAATGGTGTGCTCCAGCACGTGGTTTTCTAAGTTGAACAGTCGATCGCCGCTTTGATGCAGTGATCACGCCGGTTTGCGAACACATCATACGCTTTGACGGACTCGTCAAGTGAATAGCGATGTGTCACGCACCATGACAAATCAAGGGAGCCCAGCCAGCCGGTTTCAAGTAACTCGGACATGAGTGACCTCGCGGGACATCGGCCGGTGCGATACGTCAGATTCTTGTCGTACGATTCTGCGGGTGAGAATGCGAAGTGTGGCGTGCAGTGGCAGCCGATCACGGACATCGTTCCGCCCGGACGAATCACTTCGTAGGCCAGCCTTTGAGCTTCAGGCAGCCCCACGAATTCCAGGACTGCATCCGCGCCGCGGGAGGACGTGCGATCAAGGATGTGCGATGCAAATGCACTTGCATCGCCACAGCACTCGGCGCCGAATCGTTCCGCCATCGCAAGCCGAGCCGGATTGGGATCGTGCGCGATGACTCGTTTCGCTCCCATCTGACGCAGCAACATGACGGCTAACAAACCCACCGTGCCGCATCCAATCACTGCAAACGTATCCGACTCGGCCGACGTGTGGTCGCAAGCCAGTTTTGCACCGAAGTATCCGGTCGTCAGATTGTCCCCCAAAAGCAAAGCCGTCGGATCGTCAATCTCATCACCGATCCGCACCAACGTGCCATCGGCAAGAGGCACCTTCACGTATTCGGCTTGACCGCCATGAAGCCCATGGTCGTCTGAACGCCACCCGAATAGAGCTCCCCGTTCACACCGCGACGAAATACCCGAGAGGCAATAAAAGCAACTTCCACAATTGGTCGTAAACGGACTGCAAACACGATCGCCGACCTTCAGCGTTTTGACCGACGGACCGACTTCGACGATGTGGCCGACGAACTCGTGTCCCATCACCGTTCCGGCATCCAGCCCCGACTCGCGTCCGAAGAAAGGATGGAGGTCGCTGCCGCAGAGGCCCGCGAGCGAAACCCTCACAATCGCTTCGTGTTCGGCTTCGACCACGGGGTCGGCAATCGCTCGGGTGGCGACTTCGCCGACCGACTGGAAACAAATGCTTTTCAAGGCGAACTACTCAGCGGCGATTCGGTTGATGGCGTTCAGCATCGCCAGCACGGTGCTTTCGACGGTATCGGTACTCACGCCGACGCCGCGATAAATCCGGCCCTTGTGCTCCACCTCCAAGTTGACTTCGCCAATGGCGTCGCGTCCCAGGGTCGCACTTCGCACACGGAAGTCCTTGCAAATCAGTTTGACCTCGGTGATCTGTTCCACGGCCCAAAACGCAGCGTCAATCGGCCCGTCTCCATCGGTGACTTCCACGGACTTCTCTTCGCCACCGCTGGCGAGTGTCAAGTTCACTCGTGGCTTGGCATCCGTTGCACTGGTGACTTCGTAACGCACCAGCGTCCAAGCGGGCGTCGAGCCGGCGCTGATCTGTTGCTGTACGAGCGCGATGATGTCTCCGTCGTAGATTTCTTTCTTCTTGTCGGCCAAGACTTTGAACTGCTCAAAGACCGCTTGCAGTTCTTCACCGGCTAAGTGGAAGCCCAGCGTCTTCGCGCGGTCGGCAAGGGCCGCGCGTCCGCTGTGTTTGCCGAGCACCAAATCCGTCTTGGCAAAACCGACTTCTTCGGGCGACATGATTTCATAAGTGCTGCGTTCTTTCAGCATGCCATCCTGATGAATCCCCGACTCATGTGCGAACGCGTTGCGACCGACGATGGCTTTGTTTCGCTGGACATTGATGCCGGTGACTTTACTGACCAGGCGACTGGTCGGCACCAAGCGTTCGGACTTGATTTGCGTCGTGCAACCGTAGAAGTCACCACGCGTTTTCATCGCCATCACGACTTCCTCGAGCGCCGCGTTTCCGGCTCGCTCTCCGATGCCATTGATGGTGCATTCAATTTGCCCGGCTCCGGCCGCCACCGCTGCCATACTGTTGGCCACCGCCATGCCAAGGTCATCGTGACAGTGGGTGCTCAAGACGGCTTTGTCGATGTTCGGCACGCGGTTGCGCAACATGTCGAAGATCTGGTAGATCTCGACGGGTGTCACATAGCCCACCGTGTCGGGAACGTTGATCGTCGTCGCACCCGCATCGATGGCGGCTTCGACCACGCGGCACAGAAAATCGTGTTCGGTTCGGCACGCGTCCTCGGGTGAGAACTCCACGTCGTCGCAGCGACTGACGGCGAGCTTGACGCCTTCAACGGCTCGCCGAACGATCTCGTCGGTCGTCATGCGAAGCTTGAATTCACGGTGGATGGCGCTGGTGGCCAAGAACACGTGGATGCGAGCTTTCTCGGCAGGCTCAAGTGCATCGGCGGCACGCAAGATGTCTTTTTCGCTGCAGCGTGCTAGACCACAGATCGTTGAACCACGAATGGTTTCGGCGATCTGTTTGACGGACTCAAAGTCACCCGGCGAAGCGATCGGGAATCCGGCTTCAATGACGTCCACGCCAAGGTCGGCCAAGCTGTGCGCGACCTCCAGTTTCTCGGCCAAGTTCATGCTCGCACCCGGCGATTGCTCGCCGTCACGAAGCGTGGTGTCAAAGATTCGAATCGTTCGTACCGATGGCGAAGACGATTCGGTCTCGGACGCGGGATTTGATTCGGATGCCGTGGGGTTCATGATGGGTTTCCGGGGGTCGAAATGGTGTCAGCCGAGCCCGCTGAGACTGTGGTTCCGCTGCACCGTTGAGGCACAAAAAAACCCGAGTCCGCGGGGACTCGGGTTCAGGTGTTTTGTTGTCTGCCACTCCGTAGCGTTCTAACAAGCAACCCCGACCTTCGCCGCCCGCAACCGCGGTAGGAGAAGAATCAAGAGAATCGATAGAAGCTGAATGGACCTCGACATACCGCGAGATTAATCAACGGGCGGCAAAAGCGTCAACCCATCCGAAACTATTTGCCAGACTGGTCTCCATCAAACGGGTTCCCCGATCCTGAACCGCTGCCAATCGGATCGTCCGAACCTGACTCGTCAAACGGATTGCGGTCAGCATTGCCGCCGCCGAAGGGATCGTCGGAGCCATCCTCAAATGGATTTCCTTCTCCCTTTGGTGAGTCAAGTGGATTTTCCGTAGTCATCCCCGAAGGTTGGACGTAGCCGCCAAAGGGGTCGAACGCGGGATCACCCGCGATCTCTTGCTCCATGGCTTTGAGTTTCTCCAAGTGAACTCTCATCCGCTCGAGCGACTTCTCGACATCCGCTCGCAAGCTTCGAATTTGCTTGAGACGCTCATGCTGCGTGGAGGGCTGAGACCCGGCGGTCCGAGGCGGGCCAGCATGTTTGACCTCCTTGGCCGTCTTGGCGGGGACTTGAATCGTGACCTGACCGTTGGACGTTTCCGTCACTCGAAAGACTGCGTCTTCGATTGCCCCCGAGCTCCGTTCCGTTTCCGCTTGGTAACGATCTTTCATCTTGCCCCATCCGGTGATGGCGGTATCGAACTGCCAATCGCCCTCTCCGACACGTCGCTTGAGGGCATACCAACCGGGCTGCAAGTGGTTGAATGCCACCAGACCGCTGTCGGTGGTTTCACTGAGACGAAAGGGCTGAAAAGCGGAACGCTCGGCACGTGTTTTGAACAGGAATTGGGAGATCGCTTCCGCGGATTCCAAAATGGGTGCGGAAGGATAAACCATCGGGTCGGTGTACGTGTGCGTGACAACGTCGTCCTCCTGCATCCTCATTTTAAACACCGGATAAAGACGATACTCAACTTCAGGTTTGCTCCCCCACTGAGGCAGCATCGCCGACGAGGACTTAGGGGGTGCGATCAGTAGTTGTTTCATCGTCGGGCCAAAGGAAATCTGTTTCGTTTCCGTTTCGTCGCTCGGAAGTAACACCGACTGGGTTGGGCCACCAGCCATCAACCACTCCTGCAGCTCTGCACGAGTCAGTTTGCTTCGGCCATCTTCCGTCACGCCTTTCGCGAGTGCCCGTTTTGGCACAACGGTGATACGAACTTCGCCGGGCGGAAAACGCAGCTTCGCATCAAACTCACCTGTCTGGAACCATTCGAACTTGGGAGCGAATCTCCAGTCCTCGCTATCGACCCCAGCAGCCATCGCTGATTGCTGAAGACCCGATTCTGAATCAAACAGCGATGGATACGCAAACCCATTGCGCCAACAAGCGAGGACACCGTATTCCGCCGGATCACATCCCTTGGGAGCCTTTACTTGGATGGTCGCCCAATCTCGCAGTCGAATCGGAACATCCACCTTTGTCTTGGTAGGAACAAATGCGAAGCCCGCTTCGGACACGGCAATGGCTGGAAAGCGTTGACGGATGCCGTCGGGTGATCGATAGAGCACGAGCTTGGGGACGGTGACGGTGCCATCGTCATCCGATCGAAAGCGGCTCGCCAATCCAATGGGCGTGCCCTCAGACCACTCACCTCCAAGAAGCGCGATCGGATCGGATGACCGCATGTCAAAACTGCCGCCCATTCCCATACCGCCACCCATGTCATCCATGCCGCCCATTCCCATACCGCCCATTCCCATACCGTAGTCGCCAGGGCCCATCATGCCATCCGGACCGGGTGAAAACGAGTCGAGACGTGAGTCACTGTCCATGCCGCCCATCATGCCCATCATGTCATCCATTCCCATTCCCATACCGCCGCCCATTCCCATGTCACCGAGTTCAGGCTCAATCGGCCCGTCCAGCCCAAGCAATCTGGTCTTCCGGTTGCTGTTTTTCGAATCCGTCAGCCATGAGAAATACTGGACGTCCTTGACCTTTGCTCCCTCCGAGCCGACGAAGGAAAGCGTCTGTGCCAACAAACAGGCCGGCATTGAGACCGCAACGATATAGATGATCGAGCGAATCATGGTGATTTCTCCTGCAGGTCACGGATCTGAGATTCCCAACGCGGGAATTGGATGGAATGGAGTTCTGACAGCTCTTGCGCAATCTCCTCGATCACGCTTTGGTCGTCGGAGAGCGGCGAGGGCTCGGAAAGCGAACTTGGAACGAAGTCATCAAAGTCATCGAGCCAGCGTTTCGACGCCGAATCCGGCTCGCTGATCTGGTTCTCACTGCGACCCGGCTCACTGCGACTTAGCTCATTGCTAATCGGTGGAAGGTTCGCCGTTTGTTGTCTTTCGCTCGACGAAACACCTGGTGTTGTGATCGTTTTGTTCGGGTTCTGGTTTGGTTTCGGAAACAGCATCCAGACGCTTGCCGCCAAGGCAGCGACGAGACCTACCGCGATCCAATGCTTGGTGGCGAATTTGTGAAACGGCATCACCGACAATGCAGCGGGTAGGCGATGGCCGTTTGGCGATTGCAAGTGCCGTTCACACTGCTCGACCCATGCCGCGACTTCTTCCGCCGTGGGGCGATCGGCCGGGTGCTTGGCATGAAGTCGTTCAAGCAACTTTGTGAGCCATGCCGGTGTTGCTGGACTCTGTTCGGGCAGCGGAGGGAATTGGCCATTGGCGATGCGGTGAACGATCGCGTGCGTGTGCATGCCTGACAGCGGCGGCTTTCCACTCAGCATTGTCCACAGCACGGTCCCAAGACTAAAGAGGTCCGCCGCTGGTCCAGTCTCTCCGCCGGCGGCTTGTTCGGGCGAAAGGTAGATCGGTGTCCCGGCAAACGTCCCGGTCGCGGTGCAAGTCGCATCGGTCTGAACCTTGGCAAGGCCGAAGTCCGAAAGCACGGCTCGCTCGGTCCCACCGACCAACAGAATGTTTGCCGGCTTGACGTCTCGGTGGACCACGCCACAAGCGTGAGCGGCAGCGAGCGCCGAGGCAACTTGACGAAGCAAACGAAGGACGACGGGAAGGTCAAGCTGGCCTTTGCTACGGATACGTTGCTCCAGCGACTCGCCCGCCATGTAGGGCATGACCAAATAGGGAACGTCGCGATACCGATCAACGTGATAGATGGCAATGACGTTGGGATGAACGACGGCCGCCGCCGAACGGGCTTCGCGTTCCAGCGTCAACAAGGTTCCTTCCGCTTGCCAGTATTGGGGTTGCGGGATCTTGATCGCCACGATTCGATCGACATCAATGCTGCGTGCACGCAAGACGATACCCATGCCGCCGCTGCCGATGATCCCCGTGACCACGAAACGGCCCAGTCGCCCGATCATTCCATCTTCTTCGCAGGGTCCGAGCAACGACTTCACAACACCCAGGATCGCGGGCGAGCACTCGTCGTACTCGGTCAACGAATCCGTTTCTTGGAGCGACGCGACATCTGTCGTGGCAAAAACTCCATGTTGACCCCGATCCGCACTGCGCAGCGCTTCACGCGATTGTTGAAAGAACGCGTCCGAAGCGGACAGCGTTTCGATCACTTCCTGGCATTTTCGGCAATCATCGAGGTGACGACGAAGACCCTCCGAAGCTCCATCGTCGTGTTGGTCCATCATGATCCACTGTTGCCAAGCGTCTCGCGTCGGACAGAGATCGAGTGGGTTCATTGTGGCACCTCGCCGATTGGCTGATCAACGAATGTTTCCATGTGCTGTACGGCAACACGCAGCCGTTTGAGCACGCGACTGCGGATCGCGTAAACCGATCCGATGGATTGCCCAAATTGCTCCGCAACATCGGCAATCGATTGTTCTTCGATGTGCGATTGCCAAAACACGTTCCAATGGTCCTCGGGCACGTTTGGCTGGACTTCCCGCGCCGCCATTCGAAAAAGGTGTTCGCGGTGCTCGGATTCCCAGCGAATCCGCTGTACATCATCCGGTACGGCTCTGCCCGAGAGTGCAATTTGGTGGCTCGTTCCACCCGTCCCACGCTCTTTCAGTTGCCGCGTCACGAGGTTGAGCAACGCGTTCTTGGAAACCCGTTGCAACCACGCACGAAACCGATCAGGACGCTCCGACTTTGAGGCCTCTTGCCCGTCGGTGTTCGCCCAACGAACCGAGGCACGAAACACACGTGTGAGCACTTCACCGACCAGAGCTTCGGCGTCCGAGTGCTGCAAGCCGGCCGATCGCGCGTAGCGATAAATCACCGGCCGGTAGAGCAAATCGAATCGGCTCCATGCGGCGTCATCAGCGGGGTCCGCCAATCGACGAACCAAATGCGTTTCGGTATTCGGCCAAGTGGGCATGCGGGCAATATCGCACAAACGGCAACAAGCGTGCGGTCGACTCACGTCGCGACCAGGCACCAACTCTTCACATGCACGACCCCGTTGGCGGGAGATTCTGACAAACCGTTTCAGAAAACGGCGAGAATTTTATCCCGAGATGCCTTCGACGGACTTTGCCCGGGCATTTCCGCCCGCGGGAGCCGCCCGTTGCATGTCCCGCATTTCGTCTCGAAGCTCCTGTTCGGTCATCCGCAAACTTTGTTCGTGATGCCACCACGAGAGCGCAAAATCGGCAAAGGCGAAGAGCAGCATCACGCCGCCCACCCAACATCCGCAACGGATCAACAGCTCGAAAACACTCGCGCCGACGGCCGGCAACGGCAGTCCCGGCAGGAGCAAAATCTCCACAAGGCTGTTTCGTACCAGCATTCCCGCGACCGCCAGCATCGCGAACACTTGAAGTACGCGAATCGCAAAGTCAGCCAGCGTTTTGGCGGCAAGCATTTCGCCGATTCTTGCCGTAGGCGACAGCTTTCGAATCGAGGGCGCAAACTTGGTCAGTCGCATTTGAAACCGATTCGGAAGCCCACGAATGACAATCGCCAGAAGGAACAGACCGGCCGGCAAGGGGGCCAAAATCACGACGACTTTCGCTGCGAGATGCCTGCTCTCCCAGAAAACTGCGAGGGATGATGACCTCGGTGAAGCGGCGACGATCCCATCGCCAATGATCTGTCGCAATCCATCTCCGAAGCTTGGTCCAAACCAAGCCATCAGCAGACACCCGCCCAACAACGTCAGGCTCGATTGCAGTGCCTCCGCCTTGGGTCCCCTGCCCTGCTCTTTCGCCTGCTGGCGTTTGCGTGGCGTCGGCGGATGAATTCGCTCACTCATCGAAACGACTCACCGAGCAATTCCATTTGCTGCGCGATCGCGCCTTCCAGCAACAGGCCGGTTGTGCCAACTGAAAGTGCGAGCAGAATCAACACCACTAAGACGTTCGCATTCATTCCAATCGCAAACACATTGAGATGGGGAATGATCCGACTGACACAGGCAACAGCGAGATTACTGAGCAACAAACAGGCCACCACCGGCGCCGCAAGACGAAGTCCACATTCGGTGCCATGCATCAGGCTCGTCGTTAATAGCCGTTGCAGTGAATTATCAATCGGAACCGCTCCGGGCGGCAGAACTCGAAAACTCTCCAGTGTTGCTTCCAACATCAATCGATGACTGCCGCTCATCAGCAACAATGCAAAGGTTAACAGCGCGACCATCCTTGCGAAGACGCTCGTGCTTTGGCCGGTCGACGGATCTGCGGTTTGCCCCATCCCCATGCCGCTGGTCACTGCCACCAACTCACCCGCGGATTGAATCCCGACAAAGATCAACTGAACGGTCGTTCCAATCAGTGCACCAAGGATCAGCTCTTTTGCAGCGGATATCCCGATGTCGATCCAGTCTGCCGGAAGACTCGTGTCCACGACGATGCCGCCAAAAACCGCGGGCGTCACTGCAAACGCAATCAGAATGGCTAAGCCGACCCGCATTCGCACGGGAACACCGCCGGTTAGCATTGGCATCGTGAAGATAAAACCGATAACCCGCATCATGATCCAGCCGAACGTGATCACGATCGACAACCACCAGGCATTGGCTCCCTGAACAAGTTGCTCGTAGCCTGAAAACGTAGCCAACCACTGCATGGGTTCAGAAACTCGCCCGCGTGAACATCGTTTGGCTGAATTCAATCAATCGGTGAAACATCCAAGGCAAACAAAGCAACAGCACCAACGAACACGCGATCAGCTTTGGCACGAACGCGATCGTTTGGTCTTGAATTTGAAAAAGCGTCTGCAAGAGCCCCGTGATCAACCCGCTGACCAGACCGATCAACAGAACGGGTGCGGCAATCAATGCGGACACCAGCAATGCTTGACGGCAAAGTTCAACGGCTTCGATCGAATTCATCTTCGCTATCCTCCGAGAGTCGCGCGAGCTGCCGCGGCGACGCTTGGTATCGTGGTTCCGCTGGTGGGGCCGAAACTCGCGAGCAACATGCCCACGACAAGGTGCCAGCCGTTGACCAACACAAACAACAGCAGCTTGAGTGGGAGCGAGATCATGGCGGGCGGCAACATGAACATGCCCATCGACATCGTGACACTGGCAACCACCAAGTCCACCACCAGGAATGGCAAGTAAATACTAAAGCCCATTAAAAAGGCAATCTTCAGTTCGCTGATCACGAACGCTGGTAACAGCACGCGAATCGGAACATCGGCGAATGACTTCGGTGCCGACGCGTTAGGTGTGGCGTAGCGGTGAAACAGCATGACGTCCGCGTGATTGCCCGCCGCAGCAATCTGCTTGGACATGAATTGACGTACTGGTAGCGCGCCTGCTTCATAAGCTTCCGAAACCGACATTTCCACTTCGGGGTCGCGGTACGGTTCGATGGCGTCTTCATAGACGCGCGACCAAACCGGCGTCATCACAAGCAGCGTCATGAAAAGCGAAATGCTGGTCATCACCTGCGTCGGCGGGAGCGTTTGTAAGCCGATCGCTTGTCGTAGCAACGTGAAGACGACGATGATTCGGATGTAGCAAGTCGACATCAGCAAGATCGCCGGAGCCAGGCTGACGACGGAAAGCACCAGGATCGTCCGCAGGCTGCCACCGACATTTTCAGGACTGGCCCACGAGTCTTCGCCACCGGCAAAGGTCTCAATCATCTCGGGCGAAAGCGTGATTGGCGTCCGGGTGACCAGCCGCGCCGCTTCTGTGTCCGACTGCCCTGCCCTGCCCTTCTCGGCCTTGTCCGTCTCGAAAGTTCCCGAAGGGATGGCCATCGGTTCGTCGGCACGGGTCTCGCGGCCGGCCACCGCGCCGCAGCAAAGCCCAAGCAGGACGATCAGATTGCAAATTCGATTCACGGGAACCCAAAAACGCGTTGATGTCGTTCAAATTCACGACCGTGTCGGCCGCACAACGCTGTGACTTTAGGAAAAAAGAGTCGAAAACCAAAAGACGAGTCTGCCCCTCAATCCGGTTTCACGCGCGGGTTTCACAGGACTGGCAACGACGAACCGTGAATGTTCCACGTAATAAAGCGTGTCATTGGAAGGGCCTGTCGATCGGCGTGCTCGCATTTCGAAGTCCCTGTCAGCCGCAAGGCGCTAGCCGCGGGTTCGCCCCACCGCTTGAGTGCACGGCCACCAAAACCAACGCCGTTCGCAACTGCTGCTGAGCGCACACTCGTGGTTGGCGACTGCACGTGGTTGGCGACTGCACGTGGGCGTTTCAAAATTCCACCAGCAACCTTCCCACTCTAACCTTCACACGGTCTGTTTCCGTTTGGCGAAGAAGCCGACGGCCATGAGGCCGACCATGCAGCTCAGCACCGAAAAGAGCAGGATGTTTGAAAAGAAAGCGATCGAGAAAAAGATCCCGACGCCGACTACCGCCGCCATTTTGGGTGGCAATAACCACAAACCAAAACCGGCAAGCGTCTCCACGACGATGACTTTACGGCTGTACCACATCGCGATCGTACGCAATGCTTCGCCGTCATAGGTTTCACGCAAATAGTTGAAGACCCAGAAGTTTCGCTCGCGAAAGTAGATTCCGTAAAACACGTCGCCAGACCAATACTCGGGAGTCCATTTTCCGACGGCGCCGCCGAGCAAGATCATCGATCCGATGGCACGCGAAAGGAACGCGCCGCGGCGCAACAGTTCATCAGGCTCATCGACATCCATGCGCGTGGTGAACCAGAACGACCAAACGGCAACCCACAGACTGGTTGCAAAGGTCATGTCGTTGTAGCCACCTTGATGAATGAGCAAGACGGCCAAACAACCGACGGAGATCGCACCAAAGAGCTTCCTCAGGACAGGAAGCATCCCTAAGACACCTAACACAATCGACGCGAGCGACCCCAAATAGGCGTAGCGAATGACCTCTGCAGAACGCAGCCACGCCGGAAAGAAATCGTCTTGAATCTGGTAGGTGTGATAGACGCGGTCGGCCAGCATGAAATACTCATACTTCCACGCCAGTCCCGCGAACAAGCTGACTTGGACCAGGAGGTACGCCGCCAAGACACGGCCATTGATTTCGCCGGCTGGTGACTCGGCAGACGGAGTGTTTTGGCTTGCCATCACCGTTGCTCCTGAGTCGAAAGCAGAAAATCCAGTGGGTCCGCCGGTTCAAGCTCTTCGGGCGACAGGTACTCCGAAGATTGACGAACCCACTCGAAGACCCCATCCCCCGCCGGCCTTGCGTGCACCTTGGTTTCCAGAGTCTGTCCTCGATACGACGACCGAAAAACGAGCCAACGGTCTTGTCCGGCTTTCAGCAGGACGTAGCGAGAGTTGGCGAACGTCAAGATTCGCGTCGGAAAATGGTTGATGAACCGCGGACGAGTCGAATCGACGACCGGGGTGATCAAATCTTCCGGGATGTCACGGATTTCATATTGATTGGCAAAGTTGTACATCGCGGGGACGGGAGCCTGGATCGCCCATTTGCCGAACGACTCGGTCTGGAGGTGAAAGCGTTCCAGCGTGATACGCGCGATCGCGGGATAAAATGGCATCAGCAGCAGCCACACCGAGACGCAGCAAATACCCAGCAAGACCACGACAAATAACGGGTCGCGTTGTTTCGAGGACTCGGTTGCCATGACTCCTTCCCACACAATGTCTGTTTTCAGCTTGTTCGTGTCACTCTACGCTACCATTGCCGACACATCATCACGATACCATTTGACAGATTGTCTCCAAGCCCGCACGGGTGTGCAGGCTTGGTACAACTTGGGCACGCACGCAAAAATCGCATCTTTGTTCCTCCACTGATTCGTTTTCACACATGATCTCCTCTCATGAACTTCCCGCGGTTGAACATGAGGGTTGGCCATGGACGAATGTCGCGTTGCCGGAAGCATCCTTGGACTCGGTGACCGATCCATCCACCGAGAGAGCATCCGAACCCGTGCTTGTGGTCACGCCCAGCTTCAATCAGGGCCAGTACGTCGAGGCCACGCTGCGTTCTGTGATTCTGCAAAAGACGCCGACCACGCGATACGTCGTTGTCGATGGTGGCAGCACCGATGAAACACAGGCAATCCTCAAGCGTTATGAACCTTGGATCGACGAGCTCATTGTCGAGCCTGACGAAGGTCAGAGCGATGCGATCGTGAAAGGAATCGGTGCGGAAACACGAGGCTGGTTCAACTGGATCAACTCGGACGACATGCTCGCGCCCGGAGTGATCCAGGCACTCCATCGTCTCACAGCTGCCCAATGCCAACTCGCGGCGTTTAACGTCGAGGTCATCGGTGATGGTCCGACTTATCCGCTCTTCAATCGAAATCTGTCTGCCGAGAATTTTCTTTTGGATGGAGATTACTCGTTCGCGCAGCCCGGATGCTGGTTGCGTCTGGAGCGATTTCACGAGATCGGTGCGATCGACCAGACACTTCAGTACGGTTTTGATTGGGATTTGATGATTCGCTACTTGGCTGCCCGGCCGACGATCAAAACGCATGTCGAACTCGGTGCGACCTTCCGCGTGCACGAGGCTTCGAAGACGGCCACCGAAGGACGAAAGAGTCGCGAAGCCAACGCCTTCGAACTCGAGAACCAACGGATCTGCCGCAAACTCGAGAACGTGCTGCCTGAACCTCTCGCGAAACTCTGCGAGACCGGACGGCAACGACGAGTCTGGCGCCAACGTGTCGCCGAAATCATGGATGACGAAAGCCTATCACCACACGCGGCGATCGGTGAGTTATTCCGAGGTGCTTTTCAAGGACCGTCAACGCGGTGGGGCCGTCGCACTTGGATGAGCGCCTTAAGGTTGCTTTCTCGGTACGTCCGCCCGAATGTTCATCAAAAGTGATCCGCGGCGCCGAACGCCTTTGATCGCGAAATTCGGAGCAATACGGTTCAAGCAAAAGGAACGTCACAACCGATTTTTTTCTTCCGTGTGGGTACCCGTCACCAACTTCGCGGATTCTGATTGTGAAACAGCTTTGTCCGTCAATCTTGCTGGCTTCACTGTACTTTCTGCTCGCGCCGACCGGGGAAGTTGTCGCACAGGACGACGAGCCAGGGTTTACGACGTCAGACACCAATGTCGGGTACATCGACTCGGCCATCCCGGCGACACAGTTTCGACTGCGCATTGACTCGGCCTTCGACAATCCGACTCCCGACCGCGCCGAGTTCTTTTATCGGGCGTCGATGTCCGCGACCGGTGACCCGCTCTCGCCTGCGGAAACGAATGTCGACTACAACGACGTGACCTCCTACTTCGAGCTCGCATTCTCACCGGACAGCTCCGTCTTTCTCGAAGCGCCATTTCGCTTCCTGAATCCGGAACTAAACGATAATGTCTCCGGGTTTGGCGATTTGATGGTCGGTGCGAAGACGGTTCTTTGGAGAGATCCGTCTCAAATCTACACGGGGCAATTTCGCGTCTATCTGCCGACCGGGGATGACGATCGCTTGCTCGGAACCGATCATGTTAGCCTCGAACCGAGCTTGTTGGCGGCTCATCGACTCGGGCCGATGACGATGCTTGAAAGCGAGCTTCGTTTGTGGATTCCGATCGACGGCACCGAATTCGCGGGCGAGCAATTTTCCGGGCCGATCATTCGATTTGGGCTCGGACTCGGACGCGATCTTTACCGCGAAACATCCGCCTGCGACTGCGAGACCAAGCGTTTGACGGCGGTTGCGGAGTTGGTCGGCTGGAGCATTTTGGATGGGCTCGCCACCGTACCGGCATCGCCTTCGCTGGCCCGTTTGATCGATGTAACGGACGACACGATCGTCAACGCGAAGCTCGGCTTGCGTTGGACGGATGACAACCAAAGCGTCTTCATCGGCTACGGCCAAGCCCTCACGGGCGACGTCTGGTACCACAACATCGTAAGAGCCGAATACGTCATCCGGTTCTAATTGAGCGTTGACTGATCCTGCCCTCACCAACAAGTGCTTGAGCGTCCCGCGTCGAGGCATTTACTGCTATTCACGTGACTCGATCTCCGAGATCAAGTTTCGAAAGTCGGGTCGATCCTGAAGCGGTTGAAACACTTCGACGACCGTTTTTCCATCGATGATGGAGGTGGTTGATTGGCCAAGTTCGATCGCTTTGCGAAGCTGAGCGACGGCGCGTTCTGCGAGTTCCTCGGAAGACAGACTCGTCGAAATCGGCGGATCAGCGACCTCGAGGGACCGGCTTGCCGCCAATAACCACTGAGCCGAACGCACGCACGCGGCCGGTTCGTCGGGGAATGCTCGCACATAGTCGTCAATCAAACGAATCTGCCCCTCGGCGTCATTCAAGGCAGAATGAAGCCGAATTGCCAGGGAGTAGTCCTTCTTGAGGTTCGATGAAAACTCTTCACTCTTCGTGTTGGACGCGAGACATGTCGCATGAAGATTGATTGCCTGCCCCAGAATCTCCGTCGCGTCCTCGTATTCCTTTTGCATGTAAAGAACGAGGGCACGGTTGTATTTTGCGTTTCCATGGCGATTGGCATAGCCGCTGTCATCGGGCTGGCTTTGCACCAACTCTAAAATCATAGCATCTGCCTTCTCAAACGCTTTTGACGCAAGTTCGAGGTCGCCCTGCCTTCCCGCGAGCGCGCCTTGGCTGTTGAAGGCATTCGACAGTTCGCTTTTGAGATTGATGTATCTCGGAAATTCATCCACCAGTCGCTCGAGCAAATCGATCGCCAAACCATTTTCGATTGCCGCCTGCTCCAACTCGCCCAGCGACGCGAGTGTGTTTGACAAGTTGTTGCTAAATTTTGCAAGGTCCTCCCGTTCCTCGCGAGTTAACTCGCGATTCTGGTGGAGCGCGATCGCCTCCGTGATCTGGGCTTTTGCCTCGGGTATGCGATCGGTTCGTTTGAGCAGATTCCCATAGTTGTTCAGCGTCCTTGCCAAATCGAGACGTATCTCCGCAAGATCCTCTCGTGCGAAAACCGCGGTACCTTCGTTTTCTGATTGATCGAGTATCCGCCGCAGTCGCTTGATTGCGGCCACGTAATCTCGTTCCGCCGATGCATCATCACCGTGATCGAAGAGCAACATTCCACGGTTGTACAAGGCGCGTGCAAGTCCATACTCGCTCGCGTCATCGTGCGACCGGTTTGACAACTGCTGTTGCAACTCGACAGCTCGTTCAACCGATTCAAGTGCCGCTTCAAAGTCACGCGACTGTAACAAGACACCTCGCCAAATGTGACTCTCGGCAAGCTCGTGAGTATCGGCGGCATCGGTTGATTCGGACGCCAACGTGGTCAGCAGTTCGATGGACTCGTCAAATGCGCTGAGCGCCGGTTCGAATTCACCGAGCTGCCGAAAAACGTTCGCAATCGAACGAAGTAGGATCGCCGTGCGTCGTTGCAGCGCGCGATCGTTTGGTCGCTGTTTCAGGAAGCGGCTGTAGTAGTCACTTGCTTTGGCCAGCAGCTCTTTGCGGGTCGCCTCCGTTCGTGGAACGTCGGCCAGCATTCTTGCTTGATCGACCAGTTGTTCGATCGCAAGCTGCGCAACATCGAGCATTTCGTTGGCTTGCTCGCGCTCCCGCTCGACCTGCGTTCCCCGTGAGCGTGAGATAAGTGCGAAATAGGTTGTACTGCCGCCGAAAAGTGTGATGGAAGCCAAAAGGCACGCGGCGAGTCCCGCAATGACCGGTCGACGCTTGCACCACCGGACGATCTTTTGACTGCGACGAATCGGACGCGCTCGGACGGGTTCACCCAGTAGATATCGTTCCAAGTCATCGGCGAGTGCGCGAGCCGATTCGTAGCGCTGTTCCGGTTCCTTCTCCAGACACTTGATACAAATCGTCTCGATGTCCGCGTCGACATCGCGTGAAATCGTTCGGGGTGCCGGAGGTTCTTCCAGCCGAATCTTCGAAAGCACTTCAATGATGCTCTCACTTTTAAATGGAAGCGTTCCCGTGATCAGTTCATAGAGTATCGCACCCAGCGAATAAACGTCGGACAGTGGGCCGACCGTCGACATGTCTCCGGAAGCCTGTTCCGGTGACATATACGCCGGTGTGCCAAGCAATTGGCCGGTGCCCGTGAGCTGGGTCGATCGATCGAGGACTTTCGAAAGTCCGAAGTCGGTGATCTTGGGCTTGCGGTCGGAGTCCAGCAGGATGTTCGCCGGCTTTAAATCGCGGTGGATGACTCCGTTTTCGTGGGCGTAGTGGATTGCCAGGGCGAGCTCACGAATCAGGGCGGCCGCTTCCTTGCGACTGATGGCTTGATCACGAATCAGTTGCTTGAAGCTCGGCCCCTCCACCAACCCCATGGAAAAGTAATGCTGATTGCCCTGTCGGCCCACGTCAAAGATGGGGACGATATTGGGATGATCTAACTTTGCCGCCGCTTCCGCTTCCGTCTTAAACCGTTCGATCTCGTCTTTGCCCGCCAAGTTCCCGCTCAGGATCATCTTGATCGCAACGATTCGATTGGCTTCGATTTGACGGGCACGGAAGACGACGCCCATCCCGCCGCGAGCAATTTCCCCCAGCAACTCATAGCCGCCCAGCCGCCTGCCCGAGATCGCATCGAAGTCAAAGTCTTCGCTGTCGGACTCGCCGGAGTTCATCGCCTGGGTTTCGTCCACGTTGACGGTTCCGGCCAACGTGTCATCGAGCTGCTGCTTGAATGCCTTTTCAATCTCGGTTCTGAACTCGGGGAATTGCTCGAGAAGTGTTCGACGTTCGCCGGTGGATCCCTTGCCGCGATATTCCAAGTCCAATTGCAACAACTCGTCAAACAATCGGGGCCGTTGGCCCGGCTCAACTTCGCCCAAGAAGTCACCGATTTGCGGAGCATTGCCGGCAAGCCATTCCGACTCAAACCGATCGCAAATCATGTCGATCTTCACTGCCGGTGGCAACTCGCGATCATTCGGTCCTTCGATTGCTTCACTCATTGGGGCACTCAGTCGATCGCGGGCTGAGTATCGTGTGGAGGAAACCGGGCTTCATCGTGGCCGACAAAAGAGAGTCAGATGGGGCAGCTGATCCCGTTCGATTTTACGGGATGATGCCATCGGGCGATACGATCTCTTTGTCCCAATCTCTGTCGCTCGTCACATTGGTTTTTTATGGCGGTCGATTGTTGCCGATGACGAGCAACACGGTCGAAGTCGTCAAATTCGCTCACGGAGGCTCCTTTACGGCCCGGTGCGATTCCCTTTGCGGTGAGTCTCCGTTCAACTTTGGGGTCTACCTACATGTTGAACCCTGCCTCAAATTTCTTCGTCCCCGCTCACACTTCATCGAGGTCTGAAGATTCGATCGTCAACGCGTGATCGGTCGTGCCGGTGTTGCGAGTTGTTTTGGGTTCAAACATCAGCACACTCGCGCGTGCGTGTGCGACAGGCTTGTGCTCGACTCCTCTCGGGACGATGTAAAACTCGCCCCGCTCCAGTTTGATCACTCGGTCTCGAAGGTGGATTTCAATTGCACCGTCAACGACCAAGAACATTTCGTCTTCATGGTCATGCTGGTGCCAAATGAACTCTCCCTCGAACGTTGCAATTTTGACGTGTTGCTCGTTGAGTTCGCCAACGATTTTGGGTGTCCAAGGCTTTTTGATGCTTTCGAACGCTTGAGCAAGGTTGGTCTTCACGTCAATTGCCTGGCGAGGTGGATGTGCGAACGTGGGACCGACTTGCCCGGTCACCAGTGCTTACGGCAGAGTTCGGGCGAGTCGAAATCCGTAGTTATGTGAAAAGAACTCGGGGCCGCAATAGCTTTGGCCGCCAAAGTCGATGAAGCTCACTCCACTGTTCATCGCCCCACCTCGAACGACGGTTCCGACAATGCCCTTTTCGAGCCTTCCCAGCTGATCGATGTTGTCCATCCTGGAGGTGAACTCCCAAACGTTTCCGTGAATGTCAAACAGTCCATAGGGGTTGGGGATCAGCTGTCCGACTTCACGAGTTTTTCCGAGTGAGTTCGCGGCGGACCAAGCGTATTGATCGGCCAAGTCCGCTGGTTCGCCGAAGTGATAACGTGTTTGAACATTTGCCTTTGCCGCATAAAACCATTCTTCATCCGTCGGCAATCGGTAGCCCGTTCGTCGGAGAAAGTCTGGCTTGAGTTTCATGCCCCAATCGTATTGACCAAAGGCATTTGGCTCGAAACACCACTGGTCGGGATCAATTCCCTCTCTTTCGCTCAGCCAATTGCAGTACTCCGCGATTTGAAACCAGCTGAGTCGATCCGCCGGCGCACGTGGAGACTCACACGTTTCATCGTCGAAGTCACTCCTCAACCCCGATTTCAGATACTGCTCGATGGTCACTTCATGGGAACCAATGGCAAAGTCATAGGGAACTGCCGTATCCGCCGACGAGAGTGCTGTGGGTAAGATCACAAAACCCTGTTGCTGTGAATTGACAAACCAGCGACGGCTCTTCTGCCATTCTTCTTTGAATGCTTTGCGCCGTATCCGGCGAATACCTCGATCGACGTTCTCCAGTCGCCGCTTCACCTCTGCCGTCGGAACTGCCGATTCAAATTGACTGAGGATGCCGGCTTGCTCGCGGGATCGTTCTCCAGCGGGGCGACGCAGAATCGTGGCAACGGATGATTCATAGATGGCGCGAACTTCCGCTTGTTCAAGCTGCCGATCGTAGAGCCGAACATCATCGACCCAACCCGGGAACGGGTACCGCTGCGAACGCGAACCAATCATCAGCGGCACATCGGCTACGATATCTCCCGTCAGATTGTCGACGTGCGTTTCTGTTTCCACCGACTTGCCGTCGATAAAAATTCGAACCCCGGAGCCTTCGGAGCTTCCATCATAGGTCACGAAGACATGCCGCCATTCCGTGACAGGAGTAAAACTTTTTGCTACGACTTTGATGGCTTGATCGGGATCTTTGTGAACCAAGTGTGCGCCATAGCGATCACCCTGGAGCCACAAGTCAAAACCGCGATGTTGCGCGAGTGTTCCATCACCGGTCTCAAATTTTGATAGGACGGCTCCCCAAAAGAGATCGCCTTGTCGTCCGTCGAAGTAAGACCAACAGCCATACGAGAAGGGCTCGTCGGCGCGAGGTTGATAGACCTCGCCCAACTCGATCGGCGGCTGATCCACCAAGTCCATTGATCGTTCGACAATACCTCCAACGACCTTGGCTTTCTTCACCGCCTCAGTGAGTTCGTCGGGTGGGCCATCGTCGCCGTAACGCAAGATTTCGGGACCCGCCATTCTTGCCGCGACGTGAACCATCAACGAGTCATCGACAACGGCTTCTTCGGGTAGCACGGACTCGCGGAGCCGCTTCTGCCACACGTCATGAAGCTCATCCAGCTTTGCCTGAAGCGAGTTTCTTGCTTCCGTAAACGACTCCAGCTGTACCTCCTCTTCGCTTGAGATGGTCCCCGATAACTCGTCAATCGCGGGGAGATCGATGGGTTCCACGTCCAGGTCTTGATCGAATCGGTCACAAGCCCACATCGCGGTAAAGTGGACGCCGCCATCGATGTGTTCCGTTGCGAGCGTCGCCAAACGATTTGTAATCGCGTCTCGCAGCGATGGTGCCATCGGACGCTCGGCGTGCCTTCCGAGGAGCTCAATGAACTCACGCTGAACATTGGCATCCACCGTTTCATCTTCAACCAATGCCAATACGCTTTCCAAATCAACGATGATTTCGGAGGCATAGTGTTTGGTGAGGGCCCAGAGCGATCGGTCCTGACCGGTTGAGGACAGGCAACGATCATGGATTCCCAACATCGGTTGCAGTTCCCCAAGCCGGGCAAGCAAAGCAGCCGCGATGGCGATGCGGTGGTGTTCCGGACGATATTCCGCATCGACGGCGACACTTTCATCGACGATCGACTGCAGCTCCGAACGACGTTCCACGATTGCACCGGAGCCCTTCTCAAGTAACGGAATAAACTCGTCACGGTGACGACATCGCAACAGACCTTCGACCGCCTGTTCGGGGCTCGAACGCGTGTATTCCGCAAGAGCCACCGATGCTCGCTGGCGAGTCTTTTCATCGCCTGACGCGAATGCCATTTTTGAATTTTGCTCGGAACCCAACACTTCCAGAAGAGGTTCGATGAGCTGATCACCGATCGGCTCCAAGTGTTCGATGCGTTTGACGAGCTCCACTCCGGAGACAACCGAATCTTCCGTCACCAATCGATCGACCAAGAAGGGAATCGTCTCCTCGTGAAGAGGATTGCTGGGGTCAAAGGCGGCGAGTGCGCAAGCCAGTTGGAAGTCGGCTGCGGTATCGGTTCGCGGTCCACGAAACTGCTTCCAAAGTTCATCGAGCTCCGCGGCATCGGGCACAATGGCGTCCCGAACGATCGGGAATTGGTCGATCGGTAGAGCCGGGATCCGACGCAGAAGCGACGGGCGGATGGCTGGGTCATGGGGAAGAATGGCCAGCGACAAACGCAAGTGCTCACCCGAGTCTTTGTCGAGTGACCGCAGCCGCTCTTGCATAATGGGAATGGCCCATGGCTCCAAATCCGACACCTGCTCTGAGGCGAGCGAGAGCTTTGAAAGTTCGGACGACTGAAGCCCGTCAACAAGAATGCCCGCACGCGCGGCATTGCGTTTTCCTTCCCAGTGATTGCGGAGTCCCAGGCAGCACAAGATCACGGCGCACGTTGCGACGGCCGTCAACAGCAGCCGGCCCCCGTGCGTGCGACCACTTCGCTGCATCATCTCGGCTTCGGACGAGTTCCAGCGTCTTCGATCCGTCAACAACCGTATACTTGCATCTTCGGTGAGGGAAGGCAGGTGTCTCGTTTCACGTTTTTGCTGCCACAGTTGAGCCCTCGCCTCCAGTAGAAGCTCCGCCCGGCCACGCTTCGTTTCACGCTGTTTCTTGTCCAGCCAAATTCGTAACGGTTCGACCAGGTAGTCGTGCGTGAGTTGATAAGAAACTTCGTTGCCCTTGTCCGCTCCGCGATCCGAGTCCAGGGCACCCGTTCCGTCTCGCGGTGTGATCAACCGCAATTCACTATCCAGGATTGCGATCAATTCTTCAAAGTCGGAAGACCCAAGTGAATAGCCGGAGGCGTCACTCAATTCCGACAGCGTGCAGCCGTGATCTCGAATGGTAACGCCCGCATGCGGTAGTAACCTGCGGAGCGTGTCTCGAATGCTGCGTTGATGATAACGATGCGACAGCGGAGCATATTCGCTATCAAACGCCTGCTCCAGGAATGCCAATCCGACCCCGCTTGCACCACCAACAGCAATCAAGTTCTCAATCGTCCACGGTTGTGACTTGATCGTTTCAGCAAAGAGCGCCAATCGAACGCAAATTACTTTTCCATTGTGACTGAGTTGCTCAACGGCCTGCTGGAGAAACGATTGCTGCGAGGAGGTTAATGGTTCGGGAGCCGGTGGAAGAGCCGAGTAGGCTCGTCCAAAGGCATCGAGAATCCTCGCGGCACGACGAACCGGGAGCAAATCGATCGCCATCGCGTTTTCACCTTCCACGATGCGAATCTCCAGCTCGCGCATGAACGACGTCATCGCCATCCAAAAATCGTCACGGACAAGGACGAGTATCTGGATCCTGGAGCCATCACATTGGCGAAAGGCATCGGCGAGCGAAGCGTCATCTTCCGTTCTTGCGTGAAGCCATTGCTCAAACTGGTCAATCACGATCAGTAGTTTCTGTGCCGAAGGCAGCCCGTGCCCTCGCCGGACCAATCGAATGAGATCAACAAGTGGACGATCATTGGGAAGACTGGGGCACTCGGATGTGATTGCGCGGGCGATCCGTTCGGGTAAACCACCCCGGTCCGCCTCGACGCAAATAGGCCGAACGATGCTTGAGAGTCGTGGGATCAATCCGGCTCGGATGAAGGAAGACTTTCCACACCCCGACGGCCCATAGATGATGCCCACCGAAACACCTTCGGATTCGCCCTGATTCTCGATCATGCGTTTCCAAAAGCGAATGGAGGCCGGCAAGCCCTCACGGTCACGTACCCCGGGAAGCAGTTCGAGGAAAAACTCTGCATCGTCCGCACCGAAGCTCCGAATGCCCTTTGGCACCACCGACAACGTTCGACTATCGGACGAATGCGAACGAACCGCTGTTGTCTCATTCGAATCAGCCGCTACACCCGGAGTTGGCTCGACGACTGCGGCGTGCGTGTCCCCCGCCGGCTCGTCCTGAGCAGGCTCCCTCTCGCGAGATTCCGGAACGACGATCGCCTGCTTCGTTTCCCGTTGCTGAGTCGTTCGCTCGAGGTAGTGCCGTAAGTCATCGGCAAAATCATGGGCCGACTGATAGCGATCCGAAGCGAGCTTTGACATCGAACGTTGGCAGATTCGATCCAATTCTCTTGGAATCGACTCGTCGTATTGGCGTGGCGGCCGAGGCTCTCGGGTGATGACTTGTCGCAGGATGTCGCTTCTGGACTGGCCCCGAAACGGTCGACGTCGCGTGAGCATCTCATAGAGAACCACTCCAAGACTGAATACGTCGCTGCGACCATCTACACGGTGCCCTTCCCCGCGAGCCTGTTCCGGACTTGTGTAGGCGGGGGTGCCGACGTAACGATTCTCCGCCTCTTCGGTTTCTTCACTGAGAGCGAGCCCGAAATCGACCAAGAAAGCCTGGTCATTCCGGTCGAGCAAGATATTTCCCGGTTTGACGTCTCGGTGAACCAAACCCTGTTTGTGGGCGTGCTGCAGCGCATCTGCCACTGCAATCGTGATTCGTGTGATCGAATCGAAGTGCAAGTCGCGCGACTCAAGCTTGGTCGCCAACGTCTGACCATCGATGTATTTCGCAACGAAGAAAAACGGAAAGTCCTCCGTCGATCCGGCATCGTAAACCGGGGCGATATTGGGATGATCCAAACGAGCAACATGCCGCGCTTCATCCAGGTAAATCTCGGCCGTCTCATCCGCCTTAACGAGGTCCAGGTGCGCGACTTTCAGAGCGACCTGTCGCCCCAGTTGCTCGTCGAGCGCCAAATAGACGGATCCAAATCCGCCACGTCCCAAAAGCCGCTCCAACCGGTAGCGATCGATACGCTCGGCCGGCAGTTTATTGCCTGACTCCACATGTTGAAACGAAAGCGAGCCGCGCGTTTGACCCGAATCGGATCCGGCATTTGTCTCCTCCCCCGCCTGCAACAGTTCGGTGTTTGGCTTCGTTCGTTGCGTTCGATCATCATTAGACATAGTGGCCGATGTTTTCCGGCTAAACGTGACAACGTGAGATTGCGAAGCCCTCCCCCTCGTACCGCATGATATCAGGAGCGTTCATCCTCCGGCGGTCCATCGAACGAAAATACGCGAGTTCGCAACAAGCAAGTTGCCGGCCGAATTGCGAACGGTTCAGGTTCTTCCGCAAAAGGCATTCAGCAGATTCCACGCAGAAGTATTTTCCAGCTGGAACTGGGAAGTCTGCCACAACTCTGCGAGCATCCCACAGGAAATTCCGATTGCGAAGATCGCCAGCGTGATCGCCGTCAACGTGAACAGGATCATGTAAGTCTCGAGCTGATTGTCTGGCACACTCGGAGCGGCCGCGCAGTGGGTTGGTCTCGTGTTCTCTGTCGAGAACGAACGAGCTGGTTTGTGTCGCACCGGATATTCCGCCGCAAGTCGTCGCCGTTCCGCCGCCGTCGCGCCGAATCGATCTCGTCGCATTTTGACCGGACAAATCGTCGGTTTTCGAGTTTGAACCATTTCCGTCACTCCTATCGGTGTCCCGACTCTCGGGCGTCCGCTTTACCGTCAAAGCGTTCATGCGCGAGGTCATCAATCACTCGATGACCAACGGGCACCCGGAGGGGACAAGAAAGTGACCAGGAAATGGTCTCTACAGCACTTCCGATTGATTCGACGCATCACCACTGGCAAGCCAGATCGTGCGGATTCTCTGCAGGTGGCGTTTGATCGTTCGCGGCGAGCAGTCCAATTGCACGGCGAGCTCGTCATTGGTCAGTCCCTCCAGCTTGCCGGATGCGACTTGTCGTAGCGGCTCATCCGGCAGAATGTCCAACAGTAACTCCACGTTTTCCGCGAGCTCCACGGCCTCTTGCGGGCTCGGATCCCGAGCGACTGCCGCTTGTTCCATTCCCGCATTGACGGATTCACCCGCCTTTACGAACGCGGAGTCCCCTCGCACCTGCCCGCCGCCGCGTTTGAGGCGACGCTCCTTGGCCACCCGCCGAATGGCCTTGCGTTCCATAATGGTAAACAGGAGCCGCCACAAACCATCTCGGTCAGATAATTTGGGAAACTGCCCGTTCGATGCGGCTCGGCAAAAGTTCTCGAGCACGCTGAGCGCGAGGTCTTCCTCATCCTCAACGCGTCGTCGACTCGCAGTGAGTTTTTGTCGGGCCATGGAGACGAGCTGTTCGTAATAGTCGTTCCATAGGCGTTCCGCCGCTGTGCTCTCCCCTTCGGCAAGAGCGTCCAGCCACATCGCTGTTGAGTCATCTCCGGACGACATCTCGTGTTTCAGCCCTTCCACCAATGACGGAATCCGAACGTCGCGTGAAACAACTTTCACCTGCTATTAACGATCTGGCGTTCGGTAGAGAAACGCATCCGACGTGAGCAGTGAAACCAGCAAGGCATTCATGCTCCCGCCATTCTCACGATAAGTCCGATGCGCATTTTGTAGAACGGGTGCATCGTGCAGCGTCTCATTGCGTCCCATCCAAAATCGAAACGCGTGACGCACGAAGACTTGTTCCGCACGCTGACTTTCAGCCAACCGATGAATCAACTCGATCGCGTTTTCCACCTCGCCGTCGAGTGTCGGCTCACCGGACTCGATCACTTCGCCGCCCGTCTCCACCGGTTTGCCGAGCTCCGTTTTTCGGTAAAGGCCGGCGTGATTGTACATCTCAAACGGCAGGCCGAGTGGATCCATTTTCTGATGACAGGTCCAGCAATAGGATTCACGTGTCACCCGCATTCGCTCGCGGAGTGTTTTTTTCGGCTCGTCGGGTAACATCGCATCAACGGTGATCGGGACGTCGGGAATGCCGCCCCCGATCAACCGCTCGTAGATCCACTTGCCACGACGAATCGCATGATTGTCCATCGCATCGGAATGCGAGACCAGCCAGCTCGGGTGCGTCAAGATTCCTAGGCGTTGTTCTTTGGGCACCGTCGCCAGGATCCGTTCGGGTTTCATCGAGCCATTTCCAAAACTTCGCCGGCTCACCCGAGCGTAGATCGGAGGACCGGAAAGGTCGAGTTCCGAGACTTGATGATTGATCCGCTTGCGTCTTCGCTTGGCTTTTGGCGGCGGCTTTTTTCCTGGATTCGCTTCCAGCCAAGCTTCCCTTTCTGCCGCTTCTTTCGCGGCGGCTGCTTTCTCCGCTCGTTTCGCTTCTGCAACGGACGCCTTCACTTCATCCGGCAATCGTTGGCGGCCGAACAGAACGCGATCCGTTTTGGTCGCCACCACTTTGTCCGTCGTTAACAATTGTTGGAGCACCTCTTTGTCTTCACTGAGAATGAGCTCCACCAGCCGGTCCGTGCTCGCCGCCGCGTCGAACATCGCTCGGTAATATCCCTGTCCATTGATACCGACACCGGTTTCCGAGAGTGATTTCGAGTCCTTGCAGATGTAACCTCCAAGGTCATAGTCGAAATAGTCACGGAAAAACTGAAGTACACGCGGCTTGCGAATGCGGGGATCCTCCAGCATCCGTTCGACTTCGCGTCGGACGTCCTCCCGTGTCCGCATCTTGTCGCTGACGATTGCGTCGCGCAATTCCCGATCAGGCTTTAGGTAGCGAAGGGCGTGATTGACTGCCAACCCGAGTTCCCAGTCCTGCAACATGACCCGGCCGTGCTCGTCCGGTTTTCCCTCCGCGGCCAGTTCCGGTCGGAAGAGTGCATCACGATCGAGAAAGATCGATGACAGCCCAAGGACCACCCCCTCGTCCTTGCCCAGTTGGTCGATGGCTCGCTTGACGATCTGCAGGTAATCACCCGACTCTTTCTCCGTCGGAGGACGGAACGTGACCGCTTCAAAGAGAAAGTCCACGGCATCTTGAAGCTGTCGTTCGGTCGTGTCCTGACTTTTCATCAAGTCATAGACCGGCGTCAACGGACGAACGACTTTGGTGCTGTAGACCAGGCTGGTCGGCAATCCGCGCAGGTCACCTTTCATCTTGTCGGCGATCGACTTCGGGTCATCCGTGATCTGATAAGGCTCCGCGATGCTCAATGGCCCATACGCCATGTAGCGGATGACATCTTCCGCAAGGCCCATGATCTGCGTCGCTTCGGCACCGTTGACCGAGTAAAGATCCGGGTAATTCTTCAGGCCATGATCTTTTGCCGACGACAGCACCGCGGGAACACTCTTGACCGACGTTGCATAGGCGACCGTCCCGCCCTGCCACCGAATGATTCGATCGGTACCAAAGTAAAGCTTCAGCTCACCACCATGATTCGTTGGGACGACATCGCCGTGCGTGCGAAGACCGGGCTTGTTCGCATTGTAAGTTGGTTCGGAGTTGATCAGCTCGTTCAATCGCGTCACGTGCTCTTGGGGTGTGACGCGCCAAAGGCGGGCAGGCGACGATGCCGGACGGAGCACGATCTCATCGGGCATTGGGCCGAAAAGCAACGCGTGATCCACGAAGTTGCCCTTGCCGGGATCCAGATGAGCACGAAAGCCACCCTTGTCCCGCAATGCCTTCGTCAATTGAGCCACGACCCAGTCCGAGAATCGGAGTCGTTCCACCACCTCCGGCGGATCCATTTCGCTGGGCGGCATCTCTTTGAGCGCGACCTGTGCCCAAACGGTTTTCCAAGTCTCCGCGTTGACCTCATCAACGGCGCCCATGTCGACCAGCGAAAGTCCGGCTTCGGGATCTGATTTTCCGTGACAGTCCAAGCAGTGTCTTGCCAGAAACTCGTTCGCAAAGGCAAGGTCATCACCCTCGCGAACCTCACCCGGAATGTAGGTCTCAGCGAGCATCGGTCGCGCAAAGAGAAAAACGCAGACCAGGATGGGCAGGGACACTCGCAACCCACTCATGAAAGAACCTCTCCCAACGGGCCCGTCGTCGAGTCGAACTTCTTGGCGAGTTTTTCGTCCATATTGAAGCGATCACACGGCACACCGGCGACACGCAGAAGCGTGGTGTAAAGTGCATTGATCGGACGCTTCCCGTCCAGCTGCGTCAGGCAACCGGTCTTAAAGGCTCCATCCAAATTTCCAAGTAGCATGACCGGCCAGTTTGCGCCATTTGTATGTTGCTTGTCGGCGTTATTGCTCGTGTACACGATCAGCGTGTTGTCCATCATCGAGCCACTGCCCTCCGGAATGCTGTCTAGCCTTTCCATGATTCTCACGAGCATGCGACTGTTGTACTGCCGGATTTTGATCCAAATGGGATTGTCGGGTTGGTCCATGTGGCCCAGGTTGTGGCCCTGCTGTTCAATTCCGAGTCCTTTCCAGGCACCGAAAATCTCACCGCGTCCCGAACCGATGGTGAGCGTGTTGGTGATGCCGGATGAAAGTGCGGAAATACCCAGGTCCAGCAACACGTCGTGCCAATCTGTTTCGAAACGCGGGTTCGTGTAACGTTCATCCACTTCGGGAGCGAACGCTCGCAAATGATCGGAAACCGTCTCTAAACGAGCTCGCAATCCATTGACGTTTTCGAAGCCTTGGACGTACTGGCGGTAACGCGCCTGCTCTTCTCTCGGCAACGCTTCGCCTCGTGCCGCAGCGAGTTGCTCGATCTGTTCAAAGACGCTCGAGCGGGCTTCGTGACGAGCTCGGATCTCTCCGGTCGAGATGCCGCCGTAGAGCATCTGATAAAGATGGTTGGGGTTGGAGTGCATGAAGATTGGTTGTCCGGCGCCACTGGCCGACAACGTGGCGAGTGTCGGCTTGGACTTCATGTTCTCCGCCGAGTCCATCCCGATGCAGAGATGGGGCAGCAGCGTTTGTGGCAACGCCTTACTCAATTCATAGTCGATCGTTCCCGCACTTGGTGGCACCCCATCGCCGCCACGGTAACCACCGAGGGCGCCGAAGAAGGCACTGTGTGATGGACTCGTGTGTCGACCGTGAAGGCCGTTGATAATGTGCAACCGGTCCTTGTAAGGCTCCAAAGGACGAATCGGTTCAGGCAATTCCGCCTTGCCCAGCGACCCGCTGTGGTGCATGCCCGCCGGAACACACGTCTTTGGGTCGAAACCCTGATTCTGCATAAAGAAAATGATCCGCTTTGGCGAAGCGGCGCTCACCGGCGAAGCGGCGAGCCGATGCGAAATGAGCGACGTCCCGAGCGTGGCACCGAAGCCGGTTGCGACTCCCTGCAGCATCTTTCTGCGATTGAGCACGTTTGATCTCTTGGTTGATTCGGCGAAGGGTGCTCACGCTCCGCGCGGTGAATTCCCACCGCCCGTTGATCGACGGTTGTGGAAGTCCGAGTGTCAGAAGTCCGCGGAAGATCGAAAGCAGGTGGGATTCAAGGCAGGACACGCTCAAGATCAGCGTGCAACCTCCCCATTGTAACCATCCGGAGGCACGCCGCAACTTCAATCAAGCAGGCTCGCTCATGCTTCGGATGACCAAACAAAGAGCCCGCTTTCGGGCGTGGCCGCGGTTGTGAATCGAAACCGGGGCATCGTCCGCCGTCAAAAAACCGGCAATCCGTAAGGTCACTCTTTCGGTGGTCCCCTAGTCGGTCAACGGCAGCACGCGGTCCTTGGCCCGTTCGTAGGCCACCCGTCCGTTAACAACGGCCGTTTCGACATAGGTGCGATAGTCCAGTGGATCACCGGTCATGATCAGAATGTCGGCGTCCTTTCCAACTTCCAGCGAACCGAGTCGGTCGTCGACGCCCAACATCTTGGCCGGCGATAGCGTCAAGGCTTCTAAGGCTTCTTGAGCACTCGCGCCTCCCCGGATCAGGAACGCCGCTTCGAGTGGCAAACTGGTGAGGTCTCTGCCGGCGATCCCGCCGAGACTGATCGAGGGAGACAGCGCCGTCACTGCGAATGGGATCCCGCTTTCCTCGAATACACGAGGCGTCTCAACCCAACTGCCGGAACTTGTTTCCTCGCCGAAATTGGGACGTCGGCTCGCCCGTGGCGTGATCGTTGCGGTCACTCCGGCTTCGGCCATTTCATCGGCAACCAGCCACCCTTCCACGGCTTGATCGAGACTGAGCTTGTAATCCAGCTCTTCTGCGAGGGCGATCATTTCGCGAATTTCGTTGGCAGTCAGCGCTGAAATCCGCAACGGTTTCTTGCCTTGCACCAATGCCAGGAAATCATCGGTCACCGGCTTACGCGGAGGGGGAACTTTCTTGCCGGCTTTGATTGCCGCTTCGTGTTCGGCCTGCTTCTTCAGGTATTCACGCGCCGTTTCAAATTGTTTTCGCCACGTGTCTTTTGCCAAGGCTCCGCTGAGTGCTCCGCGGGGAAGCGAGTAGAACGGATTTTTCTTGACAAACATGTTGTCGAGTGAACCGAAGCTCATTTTCACCACGGCCGACCCCGTGGGCTTGGCGGCTTGCGGTTTGGGATCTCGAATCGGCTCGGTGGGTCGGATCGCGATTCCACAACACGGGCAAACGGTTTGGAAGGTTCCAAAGTCCAGGGTCGCCTGAGGCGCATTGTTCAAGATGGTTGTCGGGTCGGGATCGAGCCCGACAAAGCGGTTGTCGTCGATGAAACCCAAATTCATCGCTTCACCGGGAACACCGATCGCGATGTCGGGTTCACCGGAAATCAAGTTATCCGCTTTGCCGTAGTCACTTTCCGAGCCGGCCTTGTCGGCAAGACTAAATCTGCCACGCGTGCTACCGCCGGACGTTCGCACGGCAGCGGTCGTGATGCCAACGCCCAACGCCAATTTCATGTTGCGATCGAAGGGGTTCAGCGAATCGGTCAACTCTCCCGTCGTGCTTGATAGCCCCAATCGGCTAACGTTTAACGCGATGAACCCGGGCGTGAGTCGTTTCCCGGACGCATCGATGACCGTCGCGCCCTCGGGGATTTCGACGTCGGAGCCCATTTCGGCGATCTTGCCGTCGCGGATGACAATGGTTCCGCGGCGAATCATCCCCTGGGTGACCGTTTGGATATCGCCGCCCCGGATGACAAGTACGTCGTCCTTTTCCTCCTTCTCCTTGGAGGGTTTTTTCTCGTCCTTGTCAGTCTTCTTGACGGCGGTCGATGGCTTTTTCTTGGTCGAATCAGAGTCCTCTGCCGCCGAAGCGGTGGGGGCCGAAACCAAAACAATCATCAACGCAGTCAAAATCCAGTGGCTGAAACGGTGAGCAGTCATAAGTGCCGCTGTCCCTTTTGAAACGGTCGTTTTCGTGTAAGGCTTCATCATTCTGAGAGCGAGGTTTCGTAGATGGTGTCGCCCCCGGAGAGGACGCGTTCGATTCGCCCCGTCGCGGACAATGGATCGCCATCGAAAATCAACAAGTCGGCTTGGCGCCCCTCTTCAATGGTACCGAAGGATTCCTCCATGCCCAACAATTCCGCGGGCGTCCGCGTCAAGGCTCGAATCGCCGCATCACGGTCGAATCCCAGATGCACCAATTGTGCAACTGCGAAAAGAGGGATGTCTTGAGAACTTCGGAAATTGGTTTGGTTGGAAGAGAGCGAGAATGCGACGGCGATACCCAGCTCGTCGGCTTCCTTGGCGACATTGACCAAACGGCGCGTGGTCGGCTCGGATTCAAGTCTCGGTGCTAACACCAAGGTGACCCGGTCGGCGGGAAGGTCTTCCAGCGTCAGCAGTGCGTCGGCACCGGAGACGATCAGTGCGACCTTTACGTCCTTGTTCTCATCCTTTTTCATTTCTTGCGATACGTACAAAACCGCTGCGGCGTTGTTCGCGTTGACCACCAGCGGCAACTTACCGCTGCGGACTTCCTCCCAAATCGGTGGCGTCGTCGCCGTTGGCTTGGGGGAGGGACTGCGGCTCGAACTCGACGAGCTCGGAGCTTTGGCCGATGAACTGGAACTCGGCTTCTTCAGGCCGCTTCGCAAGACTTTTAAACTCTTGGGTTCGTTGGAAACCGCGATGAAGGTGCGGGGTGCTTTGTCGTCCAGCGTCACCTGTTCGGCCTCCAAACGAGGACCCGCCAAGCAAGACTGGCCGAATCCACGCGTGACCAGATGGGTCGTCGTGATGCCATTCCTTACGGCGGGTCGCCAGTTCCAGCGGGCCGCTTGAAACGCGTCGGCGACTTTGACAAAGGAAGTGTCATTGGCCGCGGGCGTGCCTCCGATCACGAAGGTTCGTCCCCGAAACACGATCGTTCGGGGTGCTGCACCGGAAGAGGACGAGGGAACCGTCACGACGTAATAGGGATCAACGATTCCGGGCATCACTGTTTTGCCATCGGCCCGAATCACCGCCGCGGAACCGGGAATGGAGACGTCGGTGCCGACCTGATCGATCTTTCCATCACGGATCAAGATGACACCGTTTTCGATGGTTCCATCATCCGTGGCGGTTTCAATGGTCGCGCCCGTGATCGCCAGCAAACCGTCGGCACGGCATTCGGTGGCCAATGGCAAGGCAATCGAAGCGACCAACGCAGCGAGGCACACGAGGGACGAAACCCATCGCCGAGAAACGGGATTGCGGCAAACAGTCGAAAGAATCATGGGTTGAAAATCAAATTCGGGAGATTCGCGGCTGGGTTTGTTCTTAAAAACGACGTCGATCAACTTTGATGTCGTAAACGCTTGCACCATCAATGAAGACCTGTTCGACGTATTCGCGAGGATCCACGATTGATCCCGTCGAGATCACGATGTCCGCATCCTTGCCGACTTCGAGCGAGCCGACGCGGTCGTCGATCATCAATGCCTTGGCCGCTTCGATCGTCAGACCACGAATGGCGGCGTCCGGGTTCCAACCGTATCGCACCGCCATGGTGGCCTGGAAAGCCAATTCCTCTTGCGGCACAACGGGCGCGTCCGTGTTGACGCCCAACGCCACGACGCCACGATCGGCGTACTCGGCGACAATGCCTTTGATTTGTCCGTCTTCTGGTTCGTAGCGGAAACCGCGAGGTCCCGCCATCACGGGAATGTCACGCTTGATGATCTCGTCGGAGATTTTGTAACTGTCAAAGGTGCCGTGATCGATCACCACTCGCAGATTCATCTCATCATGCAAGATTCGCAAGGTCGATTGGACAACCTGGTAGGCCTGCGTGTGAACGACGACGGGGATCTCGCGACGGAACAGTGGTTTGAAGTACTCAAGCCGAAGATTGACTTCGGGCTTCTCTTCCAATTTGCCGGCTTCATACAAGTCCCACTGGCGAACGTAGTATCGGCCTTCTTCGAGTTGCCGCCGGATGACGTGGTTCATGCCCATCCGTCCAGAGCCGACTTCACCACCACGCCGTTCGGGGTTCCCGGACTGAGCGATCTTCAAGACGCCCGGCGCCTTCATGATCACATCGTCCACCGATCCGGGACCGGTTTTGACCAGTGCGCCCCAGCCACCCATGTTGGTTCCACTGCCGGGGATGAAACAAATGGTCGTCACGCCGCCCGCGATCGCCGTTTTCAGCGCGTCATTGTTTGGAATGATCTGATCCCAGTTTCGAAGCTCCGGATTGGTTTGATAAACCATCTCGTTCAAGTCGAAGGAACCCCCGACATGACTGTGTGCATCGATGAGCCCCGGCATGGCGAATGAGTCGGGATGATCGACTACTTCGTAGCCTTCCGGAATCTCCAGTTCCTTCTGTGTTCCGATGGCTTCGATCTTTCCGTCGCTGACAAGGATTCGTCCATCAACAATCGGTTCGCTCACCGCCGTGATGACCTTGCCAACGTTGATCGCATACTTCGGTTTGGGCGTTTCCTCCGTGGAGTCCTCGGAGGATTCGTTCGCGGAGACGAACGTTGGAAACACGGCCAACAACATCACGCTCAACATCGCCGCCACAAATCGGAGCGACGACGCAAGAGACGAGCAGCAAGGGGTATGGTCCATTTGAATATTGCTTCGCATGGTTAACGTCCTGCCTTGGAGGATGCGTAGGAATCGTATGCTTCGTCCAAGTAAGCCCATTGGCCATCAATCATGACGCCAATCACGCGGCTGGACGGATAGAACGGAGGTCCGTCGAAGACGGTCAAGTCGGCATCAAATCCGGGTTTCACCTGTCCAACGTTTTTCAAGTTGAAGATCTCGGCGGCGTCCGAAGTGAGTGCTTGCACGGCATCGCCGCGACCAAGCCCCCGGCTCGCTGCATGAGCGACAACCAACGGCAACGAAGAGGCGCCCGTCGTGGCTCGTGTCTGAAACAAGACTCGACAACCTGCTGTGCGGTAATACTGCGGCAGGTTGTAGGTTCGACCATCGCGCACGGTGGTCAGCGTCGGTCCCACGATGACCGGAACTTCTTTCTCGGCGATTTGATCGGCGGACAAGTACGCTGTCCCACTGACGGCGAGGACAAGTTGAAGGTCGAACTTATCCACCACCACGCTCAGTGCCGTTTCGACGCCAGCCTCCTCGCTGACTTCGATGATCATCGGGATCTCTTTCTTGAACACGGCGCGATAGGGTTCCAGCGTGGAGACCTTGCGTGGTGCCTTGGGCTCGGCAGGCTTCGTGGGTGCTTTCAATTCTGGTGATTTTTCAGCGTCCTTCTTGGCCTCTGCCTCTTTCTTTTCATCACCCGAAGTTTTGGCAGCCGGCTTCGCTTCCGGCTTGGCTTTTTCCGCGGATTCTTTCTTCTCTTCCGTCGGTTTCGCTTCCGGTTTCTTTGCAGAAGAAGACTTGGAAGAGCTTGAGGCCTTGGCTTTCTCGGCCTCCGCCTTCTTCTTGGCTTCCTCCTCCTTCTTCTTTTTCTTGGCTACCTCAGCGTCGTACTTCTTTTTCTCGGCCTCATACTTGGCCAAAGCCACTTTGTACTCGGCCATCTTTTTGTCGTACGCCACCCACGAATCCGCATACGCCTTGGCACCGGTGAGTGTTTTGACGAGGGTCGATTCGGCGGTTGTCGGGTTGCCGCTCAATCGGCTGCGAAGTGCCACGGGATCTTTCAAGACTCGTGGCTGATCCGACAACTTGAACGCGACGACGGGGCTGGGCAACAAGTCTGATGACAGCAACCCAATGGCCACGCCACCGATTCGTCCCCGCCGGACCGAACTGTCATCGGGAACGAGGTACTTGCCGAGTTGATCACCCAACGAAACTCGATTGCTGATCGTTCGACCGGCACCAAGTTTCGTCCCCGCATCGACAAATCCGGGGGTAATGTAGCAGCCATCGAGTGCATAGTTCTTGCCGAGTGGATCCGCGGAGACACTGCCGCCAACGGCTCGAATCGAACGCCCCGAGACCGCGACTTCGGCGAGACGTTCGCTGCCATCGGGCATGCAAACCGTGGCGCCCGAGAGCAGCATCGAGGTTTCTTGTGGTTCGCTGCTGAAGACCATTTCTCCATCGACGAACGTCTTCAGTACTTTCGTTTGCGGGTCCAGTGGCGAACCGGACAACACGACAAAGTCGGCCACTTTGCCCGCGGCGAGTGTTCCGATCGAGTCATCCACCCCCAGCAGTTTCGCGGCATCGCCGGTGACACTGGTCAGAGCCTCGGAGATCGAAACGTCACCCCGTGCGAGGACGGCGACCAAGAAACGGATGTCGCTCAAATCGGCATCGGAGATTGGCTTAAGCGCGATCGGTGTCTCTGGCAGTCGTTTGCGAAGCGTGAGCCACTTTTCTGAAATCGACTTCGGGCGAGCACTGTCCGACTCAGGATCGGGCAAACTGATCAGGACTCCTGGACGTAAATCATGCTCCAGCAATACGCCTCGCAGTTGCTTCGATGCAGCGAGTTGATCGACGACCGGCATGACACGTGAAGGAGCCACAAGCACGAACGGCTGATTCAACTCGTCCATCAGCTCCACGGCGGCGACGACTTCGTTGGTCGACCGCGCGGTGACGCGAATCGTCTCGCCCAAGAAAGGACGAATGGAATCGATGATCAACGCTTCTTCGGGATCGTCCGCTGGGGTGTTTTCTTTCGCAGCACTCCAAAGAGCCCTCACGGTCAGCAGCGCCGATGGCAAATCACCGGCAACCTGAAAACGCGTTGCGACCAAAGGCCGTTCGACGGAAACGGCGGCCACCGGTGGTTCGTAAATGGTCGGCGCCGAGAAGGCCGATTGCGTGAGCTGCAAGCGTAGCGACTCGACTTCGGCGACCGTGCGAGCGACGGGATCGTCACCCGCGAGCTTGACGACAGCGGTTTGGCCGGGAATCAACCGGTTTCTTCCGGCGGAGACCTGCACGGCTGTGATCCCGCGAGCCAGCAGTGAGTCGTACTCGGCGAAGAAATCGAAACCATCGATCGATCGAATCTCGGGCGACAGCGTCCGTTCTTCTTCGGCTCCACCCAGCAGTCCGGTTTCGGCGATGACGATGCCGGGCATCAGCGTGGCACCGGCGAGCGTTTCGACTTTCCAGCCGGGCTGAGTCTTTAGCTCGTTCTGGGTCGTGACTTCGATGATCTGTCCGTCACGCGTGATCAGCGCGGCGTCCTCGATGGCATCGTCCGCCGTGCCCGTAAAGAGGTGGTCGGCTAAGTAAACAACTGTCTCGGTTCCGCCCGACGAGGATTCCCAGCGTCCGAGCTCGCCCTTCGTTTCGACAGCGATCGCGATTCCGCTTTGCAGCAGCGAAGCCGCAAGGGCGATCGCGATGACAAACGGTCGGACCACGACGGAAGGGAGTGAATTTCGAGTCCTGGCGATCATGATTGCGGTTCCTCCAGGAGACGTTTCAGCTTGTCGTCTTTGTCTCGGTCGTAGACGACTTCACCTGCGACCATCGTCTTGAGAACCCAGGTATCGATCTTCAGTGGGTCACCGCTGTAGATGACCAAGTCTGCATCCTTACCGGCTTCGATGGAACCGACAAATTCATCGACGCCCAGCAGCTTTGCGGGTGTGAGCGTCAACCGCTCGAGAGCTTCGTTTCGATCCATGCCGTAGGAGATCGCCGTGGCGGCTTGGAACCAGAAGTACCCGCTACCGATCGACTGGGGAGAGCTGCCCAAGTTCGCTTGGAAGACGAACTCCACGCCGGCATCGTCCAGCACCTTGGTGACGACGACTTTCTTGTCTTCGCGGGTGCGTGGATCGGATTCCCAAAACACCAAGTTCGGATCGAGGATGACCGTCGTGTCGGCGTCCGCCATCAACTTGGCTGCCTTGTAGCAGTCGGCGTCGACGACCAGCTTGGCCTGGAAACCGTATTGCCGTGACAGTGTCAATGCTTGGGCGACATCCATCGGAGCGTCACAGTAAACGAAGGCTTCTTGTTCGCCACGCAGCAAACGTTTGAGCTGTCGGAGCGACTCTGCCTCTTCTTCTTCCGGCTTGTCATCGCCCTTCTTCTCGTCGCCTTCTTCCTTCTTGTCGTCTTTGGAGTCATCGCCCTTCGCGGGCTCTTTCTTTCCGTCGTCCTTTTTATCCGCGTCTTTCTTTTCGTCGTCCTTTGACTTCTCGGAGGCCTTCTTCTCAGCCGCTTTCTCTTCGTCTTCCTTCTTCTTTTCCGCCGCCAGTTCTTCCTCGATCGAACGCTTGGCGACATCCAATTCGCGTCGCAGCCGGGCGAGGTGGCTCATGCGACTGCCACGAATCGGTCGCAGAGAAATTTTTAGTCCCGCGTCACGAACGAGCAGCATGTCGTTGACGTAACCGCCGGCGGTCTTGAGCACTGCCGAACGTCCCCCGATCATCGTGCTGTTGCCGGGCACGACTGCCGAAGTGGTGACGCCGTTTCGGCGGCACTGTTCAAAGTACGGACTACTCGGATCAATGGAGTCCACCACCGACAGGAAGGGAACGTTCGAGTTCTGTTCGTTCGCCTGGCTCATGCCCGCACTGGAGTGCGGATCGACGATACCCGGCATGACGACACCGTCTTCTGCTTGAACGACTTTGTAATCGACCGGGATCTTGAGGTCTTTCCCGACCGCTTCGATCTTGCCGTCGCGGATCAGAATGACGCCATTTTCAATCGGCTCACCGACGATCGGAACCACCAGCCCGGCCTTCACACCGACCTGCGCCTCCGCGGACGTTGGACAGACTGCTGCAGCCACGCAGAGCACCGGCAACAACCAGCCTCGAGCGAAGGAAAACTTCAAACCGAAAAACATGTTTGGTGCCTCGTCTTGCTGGAATCGCTCGGACGCCACGGAAAGGTATTTGAAAGTTGGTTTGGAATCAGAAGAAATCATTTCGCGACCTCCTGGCCGACGACCGGCTCACCGCCGACCATCACCCACTGGAGGGCCGATGTCATTTCAGTCGGTGGGCCGGAGAAACCGATCAAGTCTGCGTCGCAGCCCACCGCGATTTTGCCCACCGAGTCCGAAATGCCTAAAAGGTTCGCGGCGTCCGCCGTCACGCTGGACATCGCCTCATCAGCCGTCAAACCAAATCGAACGGCCAATCGCATCCGTTCCAACAAGCCATCACCGGCGATGCAGAACGGAATCTCCGACTCACGCAAACGCGTCGGTGTGGACCAAAAGAGTTCGCTGCCTTCACTGCCGTTGACGCTGGCTTGGACCGCCGAATAGATCACCGACGACCCCGCTTGGGAAAGTTCGTCGAGAACATCGTAGGCTTCGTGACCGCCGACGATGATCGGTTTGAAATCGAACTCTTCGGCGATCGTCAACATCGTTTGGATGTCGAAACCGGTCCGGCTGACTCCAAAGGCATGGGTCTTTTCAGCCAAGACTTCCGCGAGCGGCCCCGTCGCGCTGCCCGCTTCACCCTGTGACGGATACTTGGCTCGTTGCAATTGATTTCGCATGATCCAGACCACGCCCATTCGGTTGGTGGGCTGGCGGACGTAAATACTATCGGGCCGCGAACGAGACCGATTCCGCCCCGCCGGGTCCGAACACATCGAAAGTGCGACGCCCTTGCGTTGGACAACCGAGCGTGCCTCGGGATCCGAGCCGGCGGTCTTGAGAACACAGGTCCAGCCCGCAATCACGTTGTCGGTGCTTGGCATGATGTGCACCGTCGTTTCACCGCCGTCGACGGCTTCGCGAAAGTCACGTGAATCAAAGTCGATCATCCCAAATGTGTCGAATTCCGGAGTGACTTCACGCGACGCTTCACCGCCGGAGCCGACCAGTCCGGCCGTGGATTGGGCGTTCACCATTCCCGGCATGACGCTGTGGACTTTGATCACTTTGGGTTTGGGAGAAACGGCGATCGCATCGGCCACCTGGGCGATCTTTCCATCGGTGATCAGAACCATTCCCGGTGAAAGTGTTTTCCCATTCATGGTGTGGACGTATTCGGCTTCGATCAAAACCGATTCGGCGGACGTCACCGCGTGGCTCGCCATGAAGCAGGCGATCACCGCAACGATCGGCCTCACGATTCGTCCAATGAATTTAAAGTCTCGTTTCATGATTGGGGACCTCGCGTTGAAACCGCTTTCGCAGATAAATCGCCCATCGCTGGGTCATCTTGATCAATGGTTTTGCCGTCCGACAAGACGGTCAAGCAGCGGCTGGTGAGCTTGTACGGTGGCCCGGACCAGATCACCAAGTCGGCCGGTTGTCCGGGTGCGATCGTTGCGGATCCTTTGGGCATGCCGACGCAAGCCGCCGCTTCGGTGGTCAGAATGCGTAGTGCCCGTTGAGGTCGGACTCCTTTACCCACCATCATGGCTGCCGTGGATCGCAGTGAGAAAGCGTCTTGAGCGGCAATGCCGACTCTCGATCCAGACGACGCCGCTTGAATGATGTCGCCGAGATACCAATCCGGGTCGGACGCACGCGCCGTGCGAACAATCAAACCCAGTTTCTGAGTCTTGATCTGAGGCAACACGGACTTGAGGTCGGAGGGTAACAGCAGTCGCGCGTCGAGACCGAGAGACTCGATCAGGCGTAGGCTGCCGCGAAGCTCCGCGGGCGTTTGGGCTTCGATCACCGCAATGCGTTTTCCAGCTCCCAAGGCTTCGAACCGTGTTTGACTGTCTTGACGCATCGCTTCGGCAACGACAGCGGGCATCTCCGTTCGATTGGGTTCGAGCTCGCCACGGAATCGTCGCCGGATGAATTCAAACTGACCTTCCATACTTGCGGGAAAACGATCCGTGCGGCGTGCCGCTGCGGAGACGACCATCTTGTCGGCGATCGACGTCGCCAAAATCGGTTCCTCTGCTGCCAAACGAGCTGCCGCGATTTGGCCCGCCATCACATTGCTGGACGGGGGAGCAATCGCCGCCAGCAAGACGCCGGAGCGAACCATTCTTCGCGTGGTCTCGCTTTGGAAATCAAAGCCGTTGGCAGCCTTATAGTACGAACTGTCGGGTTCGCTGGTGCTGACGCCCGAAGAGAGAGACAGCTGAGCGGTCACCAAGCCAGGTGTTAAAACCAGATCCCCGAGATTCAGCACGGGCAGTGCGTCATCGACCGGTTTTTCGTCAGGCTCGTCACTGGAAGATTTAACCGGATCCAAATCCACCGCCTTCACGACTCCGTCGACGATGGTGACTCGGCCGGAACGAAACTTGCCCGACGGACGCAGGATCCGATTGCTGGCCAGCACGTAAGACGAAGGCATCGACAGGTCCGACAGTCGTGCGAGCAACTCTTCATCAACGGCAACCACGTCTTGGTCAACCGAGGAATCAGCTTTGACGGAGGACTCGAAGACTGTCTTCCCGGCGACCATCGTTTGAATCACGGGCGTCGAGGGATCCAACGGGTCTCCGGCGAACAATGCCAAGTCGGCGCGGTAACCCGGTTCGATCTTGCCAAGCCAGTTTCCCACGCCCGCGACTTCGGCCGCTGAACGCGTGACCGAATCGAGCACCACATCGCGATCGACGCCCGCCGCGATGGCTGCCGCGGCTTGCATCCGTAACGTCCCTGAGTCGTAGCCGCGTCCACCGAACGTGCCCAAACAGACTCGTGAATCGTTCTGTTCGATTTGCTCGATCCAAAACGCGACCGTGTCGTCTTCTTGGCCGACCCAAGGTCCGGCAATCAGGGGCCAGTTTACGTCGTCCAACGATCCCGGGCTCAGGTCCGACGCGCCAACTAGGACCAACTGGCAATCCGCGATCTTAGTCAGTTCCAAAGCACGCTTCAGACTTGCGTTATCGGTCACGGCAAGGCGCAGCGGAATCTTGCCCTTGAGGACGGGGCGGAGTCGTTCTTTGACGGGATCAAAGTCGGGCTTGGGGACGACCTTGTCTTTCTTGTCATCCTTCTTCTCACCCGATTTGGAATCCGACTTCTTTTCGTCGGCTTTCTTTTCGCCTTCGGTTTCCTTCTTTGGCTCAGCAGGTTTGGCTGCCGCGCCACTTCGCGCCGCACGCATGGCAGCCACGCGACGCATAAACTCAGCGCGTTTCTCGGCCACCGTCATCGGCTTCTTTGTTTCAACCTTGGCCCGTTGGTCCGGTGGTAACTTGTCCTGTTTGGCTTTCCAGCTCCGATACTCGTCCCATTTCTTATGGTAGGACTCGGCGTCAGTGAGCGCTTTCTTCAAGGCATCGAATTCGCTGATGCGTGACCGTCCATCGGTCGCGGCGATTCCCAATGAAGCTTGCATGGCAGCGTCCGAGGACAAAACCCAACCCGTTTTGCCGCTCGTGTAGGGAACCGGTGGGCGAGCGATGGAGTAGGGAACTTCAATCGTCTCCTCGTCGTCTTTTTCCGATTCGTCGTCGGATTTGTCTTTCTTTTCGTCTGACTTCTTTTCGTCGTCCTTTGATTTTTCGGGCGAGTCCTCGGAGTCTTTATCTTTGTCGCTTTCTTCGTCTGCTCGCAAACTTGCCGCGAGCGTTGACTTGGAACCCTTCTCGGCGGGTTTCTTGGTTTGACGCGTCCTTGCCTTTACCTTGGCGGCGCTCGCCTTCTTGTCGCTTTCCTTCGCAGGCTCCGACGTTTCGGAATCAACGTTGTCGGTTTTTTCCTCGAAGGACTCACGCGTCGGAATATCGAAGACGTCACTCGTCGGCGCCGCGGCAACCAAAGCAACGCTTCCCCCGAGTCGTCCGCGATCCTGGGGTGCAATTGCGACCGAAGTCACGCCCTGACCAACCACCTCGTGAAACGACTCATCGAAAGGGTCTAAGCCATCGACCGTTCGCAGGGCTGCCGTGGAGGACGTATCGCTGAGCGACGTGTTCGTCAGCCAAAGTCGACTTTGCGAATCAATCAAACCCGGCGTGAGCGTCGCACCGGCTCCGTTGATGACCATCGCATCTTCGGGAATCTTCACGTCCTTGCCTACGGACTCGATGACTCCGTCGCGGATCACGACGATTCCACCGTCAATCCGTCCGGCTTCCCCTCGCGTTTCGATCTCGACGTTCTCGATCGCAATGACATCCGCGGAGACGTGTTGACAAACACTCGCCAAACAGATCAGCACGCAGAGGATCAGTGACACCCGAGTCGGGTGTGATACGGACCGCCGATCCGGTGGCTCGAATTGATGCGAAGGTGCCATCATCCGTTTCAATGAATTCATGGACTCTCAAGGTAGGCAAAATGGAGGCAATCGAAGGTTGGTACCGACAGCGTAGGAGAGTGTGTTTGGAAAGTGTGCCGGGTGCGATGACTTTTTGGCCCGATAATCCCAGATTTTCGATGTCAACGGCCGAAATAATCCGTCGATTGCCCCGACAACAAGCATTCGAGTCGCAGCTGCGCGATTATTCAGCACACCGTGTCTCTTCGGCCTCTCTCGCTCTTCACCCTGCGCCGTTGCGGATCAAGATTCAGATTCCAGAGTCGGCGGCAAAAACAAAGTGGGAGATTCCGTGTCAGAATCGGAACTATCCGTGTTTAACCGCATAGAACCGACCGTCGTTTACCCGCCACCAGAGTTTCTTCGCGTGCAGCCTGTTCCCGAAACCCGCGACACCTTACTGCTCCGGCTCCGCGATCCCGCGGACCAAGCGGCTTGGGACGAGTTCGTCGAACTCTACCGTCCGGTGATTTACCGAATCGCGATCGCCCGCGGCTTACAGCACGCCGATGCAATGGATCTGTTGCAAACCGTTTTCGTCTCCGTCGCCCAGTCGATTGATCGCTGGGAAAAACAGACTCCTGCGACTAAGTTTCGGCACTGGCTGCTACGCGTTGCCAAGAACGCAACGCTCAACGCAGTCACCCGGCGTCCACCCGACCAAGCCGGCGCGGGCGTGACGGATCTGTTGAAGGCGTATGCTCGCCCCGACGACGAGACGAGCTCGAGAATCGACTGGGAGTACCGCAGACAACTCTACAACCATGCGGCGGAGCGCGTTCGTTCCGAAGTCGAACCTGACACTTGGCGCGCATTTTCAATGACCGCCATCGACGGCATCAAGATCGAAGTCGCGGCGTCGGAGCTTGGGAAATCGGTCGGCACCATTTACGCCTCACGCAGTCGTGTGATGAAGCGTCTTTCACAAGCCATTGATGAACTCACGGGGTCGTACGAATGAAAACGCAACCCTGCAACCCGCAACGAATCGACGCGTTCCTCGAGGGTCGATTGACCGCCATGGCGGAACAAGAATTTGAAACCCACTTGAGCGAGTGTGTTTCTTGCCAACAGATGATCGAGACCAAAGCCTGCCGCCCCGTTGCCTGGCAGGAGGTCCAAGAATTTCTGGCGGACGATGCCAACGCGATCGACTCGCCAACGATCGAATCCTCGTCGGACGAACTGCCTTTCCTGGTTCAACAAGTGCTCGCGCAGTTGGCTCCCACCGAGCACCCCAAGTCGTTGGGGCGGCTCGACGGCTTCGAGGTACTGGGCGTGGTCGGTTTCGGCGCCATGGGAGTTGTGCTCAAGGCGATCGACCCACCACTCGATCGCATTGTTGCCTTGAAAGTCATGAACCCCGCTTTGGCGTCCAGTGGAACGGCTCGCAAACGCTTCGCTCGAGAAGCCAAAGCGGCCGCCGGCGTGTTGCATCCCAACGTGATCGCGATCCATGGCGTTTCCACCGACTATGCCCTGCCCTATTTGGTGATGCCGTACTTGAAAGGGATTTCACTGCAGCAAAGGATCGATGAGCAGGGACCGCTTGAAATAGCTGAGATTCTTCGCATTGGAACGCAGATCGCCGCGGGACTCGCGGCGGCACATCGGTTGGGCTTGGTCCACCGAGATATCAAGCCGGCCAACATCATGTTGGACAACGGGACTGACACTGCTGTGATCACGGACTTCGGGCTCGCCCGAACCATCGACGATGCAACGATGACGCGCAGCGGAGCGATCACGGGCACGCCCGAATACATGTCTCCCGAACAGTCTCGCGGCGAAAGCATCGAGTCCAGCAGCGATCTCTTTAGTCTCGGAAGCGTCATGTACACGCTCTGCACGGGGCGAACGCCGTTTCGCGCACCGACGGCGTTTGGTGTCTTGCGACGCATCAACGACCAGACTCCCACGGCGATCCGCCGAATCAACCCGAGTATCCCGGACTGGCTGTGTCGCCTCATCCATCAGTTGCAGGAGAAGTCTCCGTCGCGTCGCCCGACCGCCTTGCAGATCCAGCAATCGTTGGAAGCCGGCTTGGCACACATCAATCAACCCGATCAGTCTCCCCTTCCCAGCGAACTCACTCGATCGTCGAGCGTCTTACGCCGATCGAATTTCTTGCCTGTTCTCACTGGAGTCATTTCCATGTTGGTTCTCCTTAGTCTCGCGATCGCTTTTGCCCTTCCCGTCAACGACCCGTCAGAGAAGGAGGGCAACGAGAAGAAGTCGGAAACGAAAACGGCCGTTGTGAAAGCGGACGCCGTCTTTCGAAAACTGGAACTCGAATTCCCCAATCCCAAAGAGCCTGGCCTGTTGGTCATCGATATCCATCGAGGCTTCATTGATGTGGTCAGTCATGACAAGCCCGGCGTCATCATCGAGATCCTCAATCCGCCTCTTCCATCGGGGAAGGACGAAGAGGGCTTTCGTAAGCAGTTTTCACCGGACTACGACCTCGATATCAAGGAAGCACAAAACCGAATCTCACTCGATACTTACAATTACGGCTACACTTTGGACCTTCGGATTAAAGTACCCAACCGAACGAACTTGGCGTTGGACACTTACTACGACGGCTACATCAAGGTGGTTGATGTGTCTGGACGCATTGAGGCCGAATCCCAGAACAGCGATATTGTCTTGGACCGCATTTCCGGAACCGCCAAGGCGTCGAGTTACAACGGCGTTATTCAAGTCGCGATGAAGCGAGTCGATGAAGACGCGGAACTCGATTTCGAATCCTACAACGGATCAATCGACCTCGAACTCCCGAAAGACATCGAAGCAACGGCCGCTTTTCGAAATGCTTCGGGTTACTTCAAAACGATGTTTGACCTAAGTCCGGTTGAAATGGAAAATGTCATTGATCCGGTCGTGTCCAAACGCCTTCAAGTGGCGCGAGAGAAGGGTTACCAAACGAAAACCATCAACGGCGGCGGAATCCCAATCCGCATCGAGACGGAGAAGGGCGAGATCCGGCTTCGCAAAGCGGACTGACTCAAAGATCAGAAGTTGACAAAGGAATCGTCTTTGCGAGAAAGCTTCGGCCCGATACGCTCCATAGTCGCGGTATCGCATTCAGGCCATTGGAGAGCACACGTCACATGTCTTCCCCCGAGATCAAACAGTCCGTCACGCTGTGGTTGGAGGAACTGAAGCGAGGTTCGGACAAAGCGGCCACGGAACTGTGGCGCAGGTACTTTCGCCAGTTGGTCAGTCTTGCAAGGAAGCAGCTGGGCGATTCACCAAAGCGCATTTTCGATGAAGAAGACATTGCGATCGATGTCTTTCACAGCCTTTGCCGTGGCGCCGAGTCGGGACGATTCGAACAACTGGGCGATCGCGATGACTTGTGGAAGTTGCTGATCGTGATGACGCGTCATAAATCAAACAACCAAATCCGACACCAGATTGCTCAAAAGCGAGGCGGTCGCAACGTCCGCGGAAACTCCGTGGTGGACAAAGGCGGCTTTGACCAGTTCTTTGAGGATGATCCGACACCCGAGCTGTTTCTGGAAATTCGGGAGCAACAAGATCGCCTGCTCGAAAAACTCGCCAGCGAGAGTCATCGCGAAGTCGCCAAACTGCGGCTTCAAGGTTACTCGATCGAAGAGACCGCCGAGCTGCTGGGCATCTCCGCGAGAAGCGTCAAACGGAAGTTGGCGCTCGTGCGAGAGACTTGGTTGTCGGAGCTAACCGATGAGCAATGAGTGTTTCGGTCCCGGCGTTACGCCGGATCGGTGACCACACGATACAGCGTGCCAGCAAATGACGGCGCGAGATCCACGGGTTCGACTTGGAAGGTGAGCTGCGAACCGGCGATCAAGTTCTGCAGGGTTTGTGTCACCAGAATGGTCGCTTGATCGGCAACCACCGCGACGCTTTCCGCACCGTCCACGGCAGGTCCCGAAACCGATGCGTCAGGTTGACCCGTTAGAACATTGCACGCGCCCGTTTCGAGGCCGCACTTCATTGCGATCCCGAAACGCTTTGCCACCTTTAAAATCTCGATCGCGCATAAAACCGATCGAACGGGTCCGTCGAACATCGCCATCAATGCTTCGGGTTTGGAAAACTCTTTCCCTCGAAACAACTGGATCTCACGACGGGCAAGTTTTCGGAAGTGGGCGACACGTTCCTGGTCAGCGGATTTCTCCACCGAAACGCACAGGACCGAGGCCAGCACCACATCCGCGGAAACTCCACTGACTAGGCCTCGTAAGAAACACTCGATCTCATCAATGACGCCGGCGGCATCTCCAACAAAGGGCAAGTGATCGTCTCCGGGCAACTCCACAAACGTGGCTCCGGGAATTTGCTCCGCCAGGTATCGGCCTTCTTCGATCCTTAAGCATCGATCACCCGTGCGGTGAAGCACCAATGCCGGGACTCGAATACTGGACAGGATTGGCCGGATATCGATTTGTGCATTCATTTTGGTGAGCGCCACCGCGGCACCCGGGCTGGCGCCCATCCGCAAGTAGCTCGCCCACCATTCCCGAAAACGTTTGTCGGCCGCCATCGAAGGGGCACGCTCTTCCAAGCCCAGTGGCCCGCCCCAATTCTGCGCGATGTCCTCGAGAAATGCCTCGCGCCGTTCCGGCTTCGGTCCCCAAGGATAGTCTTCCGCCCAGAGACGCCGTGAGTAAGAGCCGATCATCGTCAGCGCGATCGTCTTTTCCGGAAACGTTGCTGCGAAAAGGGCGCACAGCGGCCCACCCTCCGACACACCACAAAGAACCGCCTGATTCGATCCGGCCGCCTCCATCACGGCGCGAACGTCATCCATGCGTGACTCCAGGTCCGGGAGTTCATTCACGGGAACTTTGTCCGAAAGCCCCGTCCCTCGCTTGTCAAAAAGGATGACTCGCGAAAAGCTTGCCAGCCGCCGTAGGAAAGACGCGAACGAAGGGTCTTTCCAAAACCACTCCAAGTGTGACACCCAACCCATCACAAAAACGATGTCGATCGGCCCCTCGCCGATTTCCTGCCAAGCGATGTTGATGTTTCCGCTGCGGGCGTAACGGATCTCACTCGGTGACAACTCACCTTCGGGCGACACGACACGTGTGAGTGTGACCTGATCCGTTGAACCAGGTAACGTCAATGCTCCGTCGCGTTCGCGTGGCGACAGACTGCCGGCGGCCCAGGAAGGCGACACGAATTCACGCAGCCCCGTCAGGTCTTTGAGCACGTCAGAAAACGCCGGGCGATCCGCCGCTTCTTTTTGAAGGCACCTTCGGATGAGTGACACAAGCCCCTGATGCGAACGAAGTCCGAGTGAGGGCAGGTTGTCGGGTTCCTGATTCAGGATGGCAACCAAGACATCGCTCGTTGTTTCTCCCTGGAACGGAAGCCTGCCCGTCATCATCAAGTGAAGGATCACTCCAAAACTGAACACGTCGGACGCAGGTGTCAGCTTTCGCCCCCGCGCCTGCTCCGGGGACATGAAGTGAACACTGCCGGTGATTGCTCCGGTTCGCGTGAGCCCCTGTTCGTGTTGACGCGAGTCCTTCGCCAAGCCGAAATCGAGGATCTTCACCAAGCCATCGTCACGAATCATGACATTGTCGGATTTGAGATCGCGATGGATCACACCCGCCGCGTGTGCCGTCGACATACCGCTCGCAATTTGATGGGCATAGTTGATCGCCCGTTCGATCGGAAGCGATGCATTGCCGATCCGATCGCTGAGCGTCACGCCCTGAACAAATTCGCAGGCAAAGTAGCACGCACCCTCCTCTTCCCCGATCTCGTAGATCGTGACGATGTTGGGATGATTGAGTCCACTGGCGACCCGAGCTTCCTTCCGAAAACGTCGCATCCACTTCGGCTCATTCCGCCGCTCATGGCTGATCATCTTGATCGCAACGTCTCTCTCCAAACGAGCGTCCTTGGCAAGATAGACGATCCCCATTCCGCCACGCGCGATCTCTTTGACGATCTCAAAAGGACCCACCCGACGCCCTGCCCAGTCCGCCAGGTTTAACTCGTCAAAGATCTTCCGCGTTTGCGACGTCAAATCGGGAAACCGACGCAGGTAGTCGCCCAGCTTTGGCGCCGTCTCCAGTAACTCAAGCTCCAAGTAGAGCAACTGTTCATAGAGCCGTGATCGGGCTGAGTCAGGGACTCGAAAAAGAAAGTCCTCAATCGCAGGTCTCTCGCGACTGTCCCACAACTGTTCGAACTCATCACACAACCGATCGACCACCAAGGAATCCTGCATCGGAGGGTGATTGGAGTCGGGGGTATTCATTGGTTTGTCGACCATCGGTCGTTTCGTTGTCATCCTGACGGGTCGAGGCAATCGCTTTACGACAAAAGTCTGAAACGTCCCTGGCAACTTTACGCACGCGATTGGGATCCGGAAACGGGTCCTTCTGGCGAGAACGTCGGCGCCGGCGGCCCCGGCGACCGGTAAATATGACTTGACACGGCTAGGAGATCACGTGGGCGATGATCGACCAAAAGGCCGAGGGCGTGCATCCGCAGCAGGAAACCACGCTGGAGGTTGTCGTGAACGATCAGAACGCGATGGTCTTGCGACGCCCTGACGCATCTCGCTAAGTCCTACGTGCTTCGGCGAAGCGACTATCCTGGCGGTTTTGGCTTTGAACCCCTGGGAATCGCGTTCATGAATTCTGGCCTTTTTTGCGGCTTGATGCGGGCATTCATTTGTTCGGTCGCCACCACGATCTCTGTCGTTGTTCCGCCTTCGGAACTAGTCGCCGCCGATCTTTCTCGGCGACCGCTCGAACACAAAGACTACGACGTCTGGAACACCCTCTCGGGAACCCAGATTTCTCGCGATGGAAAGTGGATCGCGTATTCGGTCCAAAATGGTGCAATCGACGGTGAGTCAACACTGCACCTTCGCAGCACAGACTCGTCGCGGGCTTTCGTCATCGAACGCGCGTCCGGTGTCCAGTTCACTTGGGACAGCAACTTTGCCGTTTTTCGCGTCACGCCAAAAAAGGCAACGATCAAGAAACTGACGAAACAGAAAACGCCTCGCGATGAGATGCCAAAGGCGAAACTACAAATCTTGGAACTCGATTCGGGAGATGTTATCACGATCGATCAGGCAAATTCGTTTCGGTTGCCACAGGAGGCCGGCGGTTGGGTGGCATGCTTGCTGGACAAGTCCCCCGACTCGGATTCCATCCAGGACGTTAAGCAACAACCAAGCGAAGTCTACGAAGTCACACCGAGTGGTCTTCGTCGACCGGTCAAGTCACCCAAGTTGAAGTCCCGCGAACAACTCGCCCGTGAACGAGGTGAATTGGAACCGGAGCCGACCGAAGAAAAGGAACCGGAGAGCTCAGAAGAAAGCTCCGACTCAGGCGACAAGGAATCGAAAGAAAAGGAGAAGCGTCCGGGCAGTCCGTTGCTGCTGATCGATCTTCAGACTGGACTGCAACGCACGTTCCCTTTCGTCGATTCTTATCTGTTTTCAAAAGACGCTGGCACGCTCGCATTCACGACGTCGGTGCCGGCGAAAGAGGATGCGTCAAGTGACGACGTCGGTGATGGCGTCCATGTCATCAAGCTGCAGCCCTTTCAGCAGAAGACGGTCGCATCAGGGACCGGCAGCTACAAGGGCCTTTCGTTCAGCGATGATGGCAAGAGTCTCGCCTTCATGACTGACAAAGATGACCGTGACTCCGAGACATCGACATGGGCGATCTACCACTGGGGATCGAATCAGAAAGAAGCCAAGAGGATCGCGACCGAAGGAGACACGGGCCTGCCGAACGGATGGTGGGTCGCACCCAACTCCGGCCAACGTTTTTCCGAAGACGGGAAACGGTTGTACTTCGACACCGCTCCGATTCCCGAGGCCGTCCTCGAGCAACGGTCCGCGAAGGCAGAGGGACGCGAGACAAAAACGGATGACGACGAAGACCAAGCCAAGTTGGACATTTGGCACTGGCAAGATCCTCAACTACAGCCGCAGCAACTCTTGCAGGCAAGTCGCGAACGAAATCGCACATACCAAGCGACGTATGTTCTAAAAACAAAACGCCTCGCCCAATTGGCGACGCGAGAGATCCCGCGCGTCAGCATCGACTACCGGTCGAAGTCAGCCAAAGCCGTCGCAAATACCAACGTCAAATACCTCAAAAGCCTCTCGTGGGATGTTCCCGGGTTCCAAGACGTTTGGTTGGTCGACCTGAATTCCGGCGAACGGGAACGGGTGCTTGAGGGTGTCAAATGGAACGCATCGATGTCTCCGGAAGGTCGTTTTCTGACCTGGTTTGATGCCGCTGAACGCAAGTGGTTTTCCAAGTCGACCTCCGAGACCCAATCCGGGCCAATCGAGATCAGCAAGGGCATTGAGTTCCCGCTGCAAAACGAGTTGCACGACACGCCGAGTCTACCGCGTGCGTACGGATCGGCGGGATGGTTGATTAACGACGAAGCGTTCTTGGTCTACGACCGTTATGACATTTGGCAACTCGATCCGACCGGCGAAACGGATCCAATCTGCTTGACCCAAGGCAGTGGTCGCGAAAACGAAATTCGATTTCGTTATCGTTCACTGGCCAGCAAGCAGCGTGCGATCGACCCTGCCGAGCCGATGATGTTGACCGCATTTGATACTCGAACGAAAGCGAGTGGGTTCTACGTTCTCGAAGATGCCGCCGATGAAGATGCCGCCGATGAGGAAGCCGACGAAGAAAGCCAAGACGCCACGCTTCGCCAATTGATCATGTTGGACGAGTCTCTTGGCGGGCTGAGAAAAGCTGAGGAAAGTGACGAGGTTCTTTTCACGCGGAGCACGTTTCGAATGTGCCCGGATCTTTGGTCCAGCGACACGAGTTTCAAGAAAATCCGTCGCATCAGTGACATCAACCCCCAGCAAGAGGAGTACCGCTGGGGCGATGCCGAGTTGGTTCATTGGAAGGCGCAAGACGGTCAGGACTTGGACGGGATCCTGTTGAAGCCGGATGGGTTTGATCCGTCCAAGAAGTACCCGCTGATGGTTTACTTCTACGAACGGAACTCCGACAACCTGCACAGCTACTACACTCCCGCGGCGGGGCGTTCGATCATCTGCCACAGCTTTTACGTCAGTCGTGGTTACTTGGTTTTCATTCCAGACATTCCCTACAAGACGGGTGAGCCGGGGCCGAGCGCGGCCAATGCGATCTTGCCCGGCGTCAAGTACTTGATCGATCAAGGCTTCGTCGACGAAGCCAAAATTGGTACGCAGGGACACAGCTGGGGCGGATACCAAACCGCGTACTTGGTGACGCAAACCGACCTGTTCGCCTGTGCGGAATCCGGTGCACCGGTCAGCAACATGACCAGTGCCTACGGTGGCATTCGTTGGGGCAGCGGGCTGAGTCGTATGTTCCAGTACGAGCGGACACAAAGCCGTATCGGAGAAGACCTCTGGTCGGCGAGGGACAAGTACGTTGCGAACTCGCCGCTATTCTTTGCCGACAAGATCAACACGCCGCTGTTGATCCTTCACAACGACGAAGACGGTGCGGTCCCGTGGTATCAGGGCATTGAACTGTTCGTCGCACTTCGGCGACTGGAAAAACCCGCGTGGATGCTGAACTACAACGGCAACCCTCACTGGGTAATGGGTGATCGCAACCGTCGCGACTTCGCGATTCGAATGCAGCAGTTTTTCGACCATTACCTGATGGACGCCCCCGAGCCCGAATGGATGGCCGTCGGAGTCCCCGCGGTGAAAAAAGGAAAGCAGTTCGGACTGGAATTGCTGGAGCCGGAATCGGAAAGCGATCAGTAACTGTCTCGAATTCGCTTTCATGGGAGCGACCAGAGAGGGTTCCTGCCTGGACTCGCATAGCCCTCTTTGACGCTTTAGCGCGTCGTTTCTCCCGGGGGGAGAAAATGGTGTTGTTGTCTTCAATTCTCTCCCTTGGGAGAGACGGTCGCTTTGCGACCAGAGAGGGTTTCTTTCTGGACTCGCGTAGCCCTCTTTGACGCTTTGGCGCGTCGTTTCTCCCGGGGGGAGGAAATGGTGTTGTTCAATTCTCTCCTTTTGGGAGAGACGGTTGCTTTGCAACCAGAGAGGGTTTCTGTTTGGGGTTTCTTGGGGCGCGATGCTATCACGGACCGTTTCGACATGGAGTGGTTCGATGGGGCGTCGTCAGGTTGAACGGGGTCGTGGGTTACGACGTGCGGAGACTTCGGCGGAAGCAAGGCTTTGGAGTTTGTTGCGTGCACGGCAACTTTCGGGGCTCAAGTTTCGACGGCAGCATCCCATCGATGGCTATTTCGCCGACTTCGCTTGCATCGAGAAACAGCTTGTCGTGGAATTGGATGGTGCGTCTCACGATGGAAAAGGGGCGGATGATCTTTTTCGTGAGACTCGGCTTCGCGAGTTGGGCTGGCGTGTGATTCGGTTTGAGAACGATGATGTCTTCAAGGATGTCGATGCCGTTCTGGTCGCTCGATGTCGTGCTGCCGGAGTCGCCCACGAAGTTCAGAGACGTAAGGGGCGTGGCGACGGTGCTGCTACTTTCTTTTCGCCTCAGGATTGATTCCGCTGGGTTTTGAAGGACTCGCGTAGCCCTCTTTGACGCTTTAGCGCGTCGTTTCTCCCGGGGGGAGGAAATGGTGTTGTTAGTCCGGTCAACTCGCTGCCGCGGGTCATCGCTACTGCCAGAAACGTAAGACACCGACCAAGTTGTGGTGCTGGTCGGTCCAGAGGGGAGCGTCGGCGAGTTCTTCATCGCTCGGCGAATCTGCTTGTGCGATTGGTTCGACCTTGAAGACTTCGTGTCCCGGTTCGGCGATGATCATCCACGTCGACTCGGTCGTGCCGATCGACTTATCGCCTGCGCCCTCGACCATCCGGCTCTCAAAGCCCGCGTCTCGGCTCAAGTGATGCACCAGAGGAGAAAGTTCCAAGTGGTTGTTGGACGTGTGAATGGCAAGTACGCCACCTTCCTTGACCCGTTGCCGATAAAGCTGCATGGCTTCGCGAGTCAGTAAGTGTGCCGGAATCGCATCGCTGCTAAATGCGTCCAGCACAAGCAAGTCGAAACGTGTCTCGGGCATACGCTCCAGTACCAAGCGTCCATCACCAAGATGACGACGCTGCTGCGAAGGACAATCACGCATGAACGAAAAGTACTCGTCGGCGATTTCCACCACTGCGGGATTAATCTCAATCAAATCGAATTCATCTTCCGGTCGACCGTACGTCGTCAGGACTCCGCAACCGAGGCCGACGATGCCAATGTGCAAAGAGGGTTGCTTTGCCTGGAGGGCTTTGATGACATACCCGACACCACTTTCGTAGCCGTAGTACGTCGTGGGCTGATCCTGATATGGCGCGTACCGCTGCATCCCATGAAGCGTGCTGCCGTGAACCAAGCACGTCCCCAGCGGTTTTTCACGCACGCGTAGGACACCAAAGAAGTTGCGTTGTGAGGCGATGGTGCGATTTTGGGACACCATCGCCATGGTGATGATTGGAGCGACCAGCAACAGCAAAGCACCGTATTTGAGACGTGCCGCCGCGGCCCAGTTGTACTCGGTGTCTTTCCACTGAGTGCAGGCGAAGAAGAGTAAAAAAGTCAGCGCAGTGACCAGCGATACGAAGAACGGAAGCTCGGCGTGATTGTTCAAAATCAACGGGCAAATCACTGCCACGACAATTCCACCCAGAGCTCCACCGGCGGACAACATCGCGTAGTACAGCGTGAGTTTTTCCGTGGTCGGTTTGAGTCGTGCGACTTCGCCATGGCAAAGCAAGCACGTTCCAAACAGCATGATCACATAACATGTGGCTTCCGCGAGAAGCTGGATATTACCGGGGAGCATCGACTTGCACTGAATCAACCCGAGTGCAATGAGCGTGATCGCCGCAATCGGTTTGGGCTGGTACCACTGGGGTGAATCAAAACAAACAATGAAGCTGGCGAGGTAAAGGCTCAGAGGCAGCACCCACAGGAACGGCACCACTGCGATGTCTTGACAAACGTGATTCGTGACCACCAGCAGCATCACCGAAGCAAGCGCGGGCAACAAAATCCACGACGCCTTTGTGAGCGAGGAAACGGGTGCGGACGGTGTGGTCGATTGTGTTTGACTGCGATCGTTCGAGTCTGAGCCTTTCGTACGAAACAGGCTGACTGCGACATAGCCTTGCACCAAGACAAAGAGGCAGAATAGGAGCGACCACAACGAACTCTGTGCCGAGACGGAGAACACCGGTTCGAACAGGAACGGGTAGCTCAACAATGCGAAAAGTGATCCAGCATTCGAAAGCGCGTACAACCGGTAGACACGTTCGCTTTTATCACGGTAGCTGAGCCAGGCCTGAATCAGGGGGCCGGTGCTCGAGAGAACGAAATACGGTAACCCAACGTGCGACGCCAGCATCCATAGCAGGTAAAGCGTGGGCGATTCAGTGCCGCTCGGTTTCCAAGCATCGGATGGTTCGATCGGAAGCGTTAGAGCCGCCGCACAAAGCAGAGCCAAATGCACGATGGCTTGGACCACGGGATTGGCGTACGTTTTGAGAACATGTGCGTAGAGATATCCGCCGAACAGTAGCAGCTGAAAAAACAGCATGCAGGTCGTCCAGACGGCCGGCGTTCCACCGAACCATGGCAAGACACACTTGCTAATGATCGGTTGGACTTGGAAAACTAAGAACGCCCCCAGTAACGTCGTGGCGGCAAACCAAATGAGCGAACGGCCACCGGCTGTGTCACCGACTTCCTCTTTTGAATTGGCGGAAGCCGCGGGAGTGGCCAGGGGATTGGGTTGTACGGATTCTAAGCGTGCGTCTGACATGATCTGGATATGCCGGTGAAGTCGAACACCAATGAGGAATCCAAATCTAGGTCACAAGAGAGGGCGAGACGTCACCAAGGACGGTCAACTCACGAAGACGGCGAGTGACCTGCAGTTTCGTAACTCGCATTGATCGCAGCGACCAGGCCCTCGGCATGAGGCGGCGCGACACAATCGTTATGATTGCCAGAAATCGTCTGCAATCGAAGTCGTCCACCGATCACGTACCGCCAACCCAGGCTGCGGTCGCTATACCTCGCCCCGATTAGGCCGGCCGGTCCACGAACGCGAAAGAGGTCCAACGAAACGTCTTGCGGTCGGGGGCGAAAGTCAAGGAAAGCCTGGACATTGCTGCGGATCTGCGCCGGGTCCCCTTCGTCATCTCGAAACTGAAAACCTGAGTCGGCGGTGATGGGGGCATTTCGTTTACCCATCAGTTTCCCGAGCACACTCGAACACAGCGAGCGTAAAGATTGCCAGTCAGAGATCGATTTCAACCGTGAACGCAGCCGGATGAAGTTGCCTTTCTGTTGGTCAACGAAACGACGATGCCCTGGTGCGTGTTCGTAGCTGGCTTCCGTTCCGGACTCAATGATGATGAGATGGGTGCGGATGTGATATTCATTGGCGAGGTGGCTGGCGATCGCGTAGGCCAAGGGACCGCCCCAGCAAAACGCGACGAGCGTCTTTGGCCCATCTGGCTCTGCCGCCATCCAAGCATCGGCGTAAAGCTCGGCAAGTGCCTCCAGCGAGGTCGGACTATGATCGACCGCCGGCTGGTTGGTCACATAGAGAGAAACACCTGGCAACAAGTCCGCGGCGAGGTATCTCGCGTAGCCGCAGCGTCCGCCCACTTCATGAACCATCAAAGCCGACGCGCCGCCCTTGCCCGATCGCACTTCGGCAACAACCGGGATTTGATCCTCCAGTTGCTTTTTGCGATCGGCTTCCGATCGATCAAGGTTTTGTCGTGAGTCGGCAATTGCGGCGAGTGTCCCAAGGGAATCACTTTCGATCACATCGCGCGGTTCCAACTTGAGTCCTTGTTCCCGAGCCAAAGCGATCAACTGGATGCTCGCGAAGGAGTCCCCACCCATCTCGAAAAAATGGTCCTCCGGACGAACACCCGTGCATCGAAGCAGACGTTCTGAAAGCCTCACAAGAATCGATTCGGAGGGCGTCCACCGGGCCGAGTGGCTCGATATTCGGTTTCGCTCGTTTGACCGCCGGATCGGAAGATTTACCAACTGGTTGCGGTCGATCTTGCCGCTAGCCGTTTTCGGAATCTGAGGAACAAGCGTGATGTGTTTCGGAACCAAGCTCTCGGGAAGACGTTCGCGAAGGCAAGTTTGTAGCGCTGCGACATCGACTTGATCTTGATCGACAACGGCCCAAGCAGCCAATTCGCTTCGTTCGTGGGTTTCCGTTGTGGCAGACGACTTTTGCATGCGTTTCTCGATTGCACCTGCCAGCCACTGACGCTGTGACTCGTCGAGTTGATAAACGCGAGATCCGATTGATAAAGGTGAGTTCATTTGATTGCCCTCACCAAAACCATGGAGTCGGCCCACCAAGCATCCTTGGTGTCCTCGGGAACCTCCAATGGCTGAACCTTCATTTGGATTTGCTCGAAGTGCTCGAGCAAGCTTCTTTGGTGCCGACGGCTCAGGGAGTTGATTTCGGTCGTCAAGTAAGTGAATGCGCCTCCCGGACGGAGCAAGCGGGCCGCGACCGGGAAAAAGTGTTCGGCGAATGTGGCGCTCGTGGCAACGTAGTCCATGAACTCCTGCTCGTTCATTGGAAACGCATGAAAGAAGACCGCGTCGTAATCTTCGAGTTCATCCATCACGTCCTGCCAGCGACCCTCCACCAGCCGAATCGCCCGATCCGAATGACGTTCACGCCAAGGATGGAAATGGTCCTTGATGCTATGAGGATTCATCTCAATGACCGTGTGAGTGCGAACACCGAATGATTGGATCATCGTTGCCGCAACGCCTCGGCCGAATCCGATTTCAAGCACATCGCCATGAGACTCTGTCGCCCAGTCCGCCATCGCCCGCATCAACGGCGTCTGCCAATCCTCCATGATCTCTTGTTCGGACAGCTGATCTGCGGCGAGGTTTCGCGGCAAGTGAGGAGTTTGATCGCCCGGGACAAACTGCGATGCCACGCGATGAAGCTCGTTCAGGTTGGACGCTGTCTCCCGGAGTACTTGATCCAGCAACCACTTTCGCTGTCGTTCGCGTGGCGTCGCGATCAGCCCTTTCTGCTTCATTTCCATGGACAACCGGAACCGTTCGTCTTCCATCTGGACGACTTCAACGGCCGAGCGATTCGAAGGGGCAGCAGAAGTCTCTGCTTGACTCAATAATTCCTCCGCGATCTCCGGCGCTAATTCGTTCAATCGATCCACAAGCGACTCGGGTTCACTCGCGAGTTGGTTTCGTTGCACAGGCACCAGTCCAACACCAGCGTCGAGCACTCCGGGGACCTCAAGCAATGCGGATTCAATCTCCGCCAATTCCGTTCGTCGGCCATTGATTTTGACCTGCGAATCCTTACGTCCCAAGAATGTCAGCGTGCCATCGACATTGAGTTGCCCTAAGTCGCCGGTTCGGTACAGCCGACCATCACGCTCCGGTCGCGGGTCTTGGATGAATCGCTCGTCGGTCAGCTCGGGGTCGCCGTAGTAGCCCTTCGCCAATCGGTCTCCGGCGAGACAGATCTCGCCTGGAAGACCCACGGGAACGCTGTTGAGATTCTCATCGAGCAACAATGTCTCCACGCCGCCCACGCTACGGCCGATCGACACCGCCTGCTGCGACGGAATCAACTCGTGCGATGTCGCCCAAACAGTGGCTTCTGTCGGACCGTATTCGTTAAAGAGCTTTACCGACGGCAATGTCTCCTCGTGTTGGCGTACCAAAGAGGGCGGACAGGCCTCGCCCGCAACAATCACACGTTTTAGACTCTTCAAACGGGACGCATCGGCATGCTTGACGAGCAATTGATAAAGAGACGGCAACATCAGCGTTTCGGTTACCGAATGCTGCTCAATCAGGTCCGCCGTGCTTGCCAGGTCGCGGACCTCTTCGGGGGACGCAATGACCAGTTGACCACCACTGCAAAGGGTACCGAATATCCCGGCAATCGAGCTGTCGAACCAGTTCGGAGAGACCAGCAGAAACCGTTGCGGTGATGCACCATAGAAATTGAGTCGCGCCCGCGTGGAGTTCCATAACGCATGATGCTCCACCGAGACACCCTTCGGTGCTCCCGTTGATCCGGACGTGTGCAAGACATACGCCAAGTCGTCTCCACCGATCGAGACTGGGCTGTGGCCAGGATCAATCTCTGGCGTCGCATCCTGCGGAAGGGGAAAGACTTGTTCGAACAGATTTTCGTGACGCCGATCGCCCAGCACCGCTTTCTTTATGTCCGCCGAGCGGATGATGTCTTTGATGCGCTGCGTGGGGCTGGCGGGATCCATCGGGACATAAGCGAATCCTGCTTTCATCACACCCAAGATTGCGATCAAAGTCTCAGCTGAGTTTTCGGCGCAGATCCCGACGGTTGCCGACGTTACCTCCGATTCGGCAAGTTGGGCGGCAAGCTGATCGGACCGTCGATTGAGCGCGTTGTACGAAACGGCGTCGGAGCAAGTTGATAACGCGATGGCATCTGGATTTCGCAAGCACTGATGTCGGAAGGCGTCCAGTACCGTTTCGCTTGAGTCGTCGCGGACCCGATTTGTCGAGGCGGCATTCAATGCACGATGGGCCTCCTCGTCTGACGGTGTCAGCATCGACAATTCCGCGACGGGTGTTTCATCATGCTGGGCAAACTGTTTCAGTAACGCTTGCCAATGCTGCGTCATCCGCTCAATCGAATCCTGGTGGAACAAGCCGGTGCGGTACTCCACGGCGGCCTCGATGCCGTCCGGTGTTTCGCCTGCAAACCAAGTGAGATCAAACTTCGCGACCCCCAAATCGCTCACACTTGCAATGGCTTCGCGTCCTTCCCCCAGAGCCACCGGCTCGAGCGGCAGCCGATGAGCAAAGACGGCATTGAATAGTGGTCCGAAATGTGATTCCAAATCACTCGCCGAAGAATCTCGGAACTGCAACAGTTTCGCCATCTTGTCGTGGAGGTGACGGCAGTTGTCGGCCACCGAAATCTCGGGACGAATGCGGCAAGAAACCGGTAGTGTCTCGATTCCGTATCCGACCCAATGAGGGTTGGAGTCGATGCCGGAACGCTGCAGGGGACAGCCGATGGTGTGCGATGACTCACCCGTGTAACGTGAAAGCATAACCGAGAAAGCGGTAAATAAATAGGTTCCGACCGTTACTCCGCATCGCGACGCGGCCTCGCGGACGGAGTCGCTTAACTCGCGCGAGCAACGAAACGTATGATAGGCCCCCTCGTGATCCTTGATCTGCTCTCGTTGCCATGACTTATCACCGAGAATCAGGTTTCGTTCGCAGCCTTCCAGCCAATCCGCCCACCAGTCAATGTCCGCAATTTCGTTCTCACGAGGAACGACGTCGTTCACTTCCGGTAGCCGTCTCCCTGCAAAGACGGCAGAGAGTTCGGCCAATAGGTTGCGTATGGAAAGTTCATCGACGGCGATGTGATGAAAGGTCAGCACAATCACATCATCATCATCTTGCGACGAAAGATGCAGAACCCGCAGCGGAGTTTCACGGGCTAAGTCGAACGGCCGTTTGCAGTGGGCAAGTAGCTCGCGGGTTCCGATCTCATTTTGGCGATGATGGAACTCAATTTGATCGGCGGTCTTCAACACTCGCGTCAGCTTGCCATCGATCGATTCGCAACACGTTCTCAGCACGGGATGACGGTTGACCAAGAGACGGAACGCGCGTCTTAGCTCTTGGTGGTCGACGTTTCCATCGCAGTCGAGGCGGACCGAGATGTGATAGGCCGCAGAATCGGGATGCAGCTGTTGAAACGTCCAAATGCCACGCACGCCGTCGGAGACCTTCTCAGGATCCGACACCGCTTGGCCATCCGACTCTTTGGAACAGCTCGTTTCGGAGCACCTCGCGATCCCTGCGACCGTTCGCCCCGCGAAGATGTCTTCGACAGAAGTCTCCATGCCGAGTTCTTTCAGCCTCGTGACCAAATTCATCGCATCGAGCGATGTTCCACCGGATTCAAAGAAATCGTCCTCCGCCCCGAAGCCATCGACTTCCAGTAACTCGCGCATCAACGTCAGCAGTACAAACTCGGCGACCGATTTGGGCGGGCGTTCTTCCGGTGACTGTTCCGCTGTCTTGTAAGTTTCAATTAACGAAGCGATCGCGGCGGAGTCGACTTTCCCGTTCGCATTGCGAGGGATTTGATCCACGACATACAGATGCTTGGGCACCATGGCTGATCTCAGCCGAGATCGCAGCTGTTTGCGAACATCAGCGGGACGAACCTGAAGGGACAAGGTTTGAACCAAGGCCGACAATTGGTAGTCACCGTTCTCCGCTCGCGTTGCAAAGACGTGAGCGTCCGCAACGGCTTCGCATCCACGAATCGCAGCAATGACGTCGCCGAGTTCGACACGTACTCCAGAGACTTTGATCTGGTCATCTTTTCGGCCGCCGAATTGCAACCGGCCATCGTCGCGCATTCGTACCCTATCGCCGGTGCGATACCAACGAACTTTCTGACCGAACCGGTTGGTGTGGACCGGAAAGCAGCTTTCGGTCAGCGGATCGTTTGCGAAGTATCCGAACGCTAAACCCGAACCGCTGATCCACAGCTCGCCGGTCACTCCTTCCGGAACGTCATTGCCCGATCCATCGACAATGCGAATCACATTTCCCGAAACGGGAACACCGATGGATGCCGGGCCGTCGCGGTCATCGTCGGCCGCAATGACTTCGAGCGTCGCGCAAACGGTCGCTTCGGTGGGACCATAGCCGTTGATCAGCGTGAGGTCTGGCATCCGCCGTGTGATCGACGACAGCAAGCGCTGGGGAATCGGTTCCACGCCAACCAACAGGCGTTGCAGGGGTAAAGTGTCGCCGCTCTTCAGCCTCGCATCGGTTTGCTCCAAGAAAAAAGGCGGCAGATAAGCACTGCGGATAGCGTTCTTGTCGATCCATCCCAACATCTCCTCCGCATCCAACCTTGTTGCGTGGCTGGGGATGGCAAGTGTGCGACCGAACAGCAGTGCGGACAGGATCTCATACATTGCGACGTCAAAGCCGACGTTGGTCCACCACGAACAGACGGAGTCTTCTTGAAGGGGAGCGAGCCGTTCGAAGTCTGCCAACAGATTTCCGATCGAGGCGTGACCGACGACGACACCATTGGGTACGCCGGTCGATCCGGACGTAAAGAGGATGTAGCACGCACGACCTTGGAGCTGGCACTGGGAGGCAGACTGCCATTGGTTCGGCCGAATCCTTGGGACGCCTAACGCATCAATGACCAAATTGGAATCACTTTGGCCCAGGATCTCTCGGCGACGGTGTTCCGGTTGTTCGGCATCGACGACCATCACACAGCGCCCGCTGGCCCAGACACCGAACAGGGCAACAATCGCACTTTCGTCGCGCCGGCAAATGACCGGGACAACGTTTCCCGCCCGTTGACGATTCAACTGGGCCGCGATCTCCAATGCGTCTTCGCGAACGTCATCGAAGCTCAGTTCACGTTGCAAGCCGCGGACAGCCGGTTTCTTCCCCAGTCGCTGGCTCACCTCTTGGAACTGATGCCAAACGTCGTAGGCCGCGTCACTTACAAGAGCCCGGTCGAAAGCACCGTACCGCTGCACATTCCCTCTGTCGGTTAGTGCAAACGTGGAAACATTCCCACCCACATCCGTCGACATCGCGCAAAGCGTTTGACGGAAGTGCTGGATCACCTTCGCACGATCGTCCTCGGAAAATGCGTCATCACTGAAATCGAATAGCAGCTCCCATTGGCCCTCTTGGTTGCAATGCGGCGAGAGCGTGAGTCGTCGTGAGGGATCACCGTAGCCATTGTGCAGCCATTCCATCTGCGTCGGGCATCCGGCAAAGTCTCCGACTCGAAGATCAATCAGGTTCAGTGCCACGTCAAACGACTGAACCAATTCCGGAGTCATGACGCCGGGTTTCGCGTGGCTGAACCATCCCCTCGTCTCCGATGCCATTTTGCGTGACAGCGACGCAAAGGTCTCGTCCCGAGCGATCGATACTCGCATGGGCAGCAATTGCATGAATAAACCAATCGCTTCCTTCCATTGCGGACGATCTCGCCCGTGCTGCGTCGAGCCGATGGAGATATCGTCCACCCCGGAGACCCGAGCAAGAAAACTCGCCAGTGCAGTGGCGAACACGTTGAAGTGGCTGAGTGACGGTGTGATTTGACGAAAGGGAGACTCCGCCGCGAGCCCCTGGATCAGTGCGTTTTCAGCGCTGGAGAGTCGAACCACTTCACGGGTATGCCGCGAACCCAAAACTCGTGAGGCGGCTCGATAGAACTCCGTCTGAGGAGGCCGACGCACTCGGCTGGTCCACCACGCTTGATCACCTGGGTCGTTCGTCTGACGAAGGTTGGTTTCCCTCCAGTCGGAGTAGCACGCGACTGGCGGTGGAGTCTCGGTATGGGGCTCCTGGTAGGCGCCGGATAATTGACTCCAAAATGCTTGCCCGCCCAGTGCATCGGTCATCACGTGATGAAGGACAAGGTGAACCGTCCAGTCAAGCTTTCCCGATCGAATCAACGTGGCTTCACACAACGACCGCGTCACGTCGAATCGGCCATGAAGGCGTGCACCGATTTGCTGTTGCGATGAACGCTCTGCATCGAATTCATTGGCCAGGTCAATGAAAACACACGCGTGCTCCTCCGCCGGGGAAAGCACGGGGCATGACCAACTTTCGTCCAACGGCACGATGCGTAGGACTTCGTTTGCTCGCACTACTTCCAGGAACGCGCGCTGAAATCGTTTGGGGTCGAGTTCACCGGCAAAACGGTAGACATAATGGACTTCGTAAAGCGGGTCCTGTGGGCGGAGTTGTTGACCCCGCCAGATCAATTGCTGATTGACGGCGAGAGACACCTGTTCCGAGCCGGCTGCGGGCGGAGACACTCGGCTCATTTTGCCGCCTCCGAAGTGGCCCGGCGGAGCAGCAAGAAGGTCGGCTCCATCTGTTCCCCCTCCACACGGTCGACAATGTCCCAGCCACTTTGCCGAACTTCGTGTTCGGCAACCTCGTCCGGAAGGTGATGCCAGAACAGTCCTGTGTAGATGCGTTCGCCTCGTTCGATATCGCGATTGCCAAACGCGATTGCCCCGACAACCCGTGAGATTAACCAGCGAGCAAGCACACCCGCGCGTCCATCGCTTCGGCCGCTGACATATGACACGACCGCCAAGCCGTCTTGTCGGGTAAGCTCTTTTAGCCGCGTCAGAAACGAAGCGCGCGCGGCGGTGCCTTGGACCGTCGAGTACATCCAGCAGGAAGTGTACGTGATGTCGAACGGTTCAAGAGGCTGGTAACGGGCAAAGTCGGCGGCTTCGAACTTGGCATCGAACTCACTTTCCTTTGCGTACCGTTTGGCCGCATCAATCATCCATTGCAATCGATCGATCGCGACGACGTCATATCCCGCTTCGGCAAAGAGTTTGGCTTCCCGGCCTTGGCCGCAGAAGGCATCCAGCATTTTTCCTTTGGGGCGGTGTTCGACCAAGACCGGTAACAACCGCGCTTCGTAAGTCAGTTCGTATCGATGGGGATCATAGAAATTCGGACGCGACTGGTAGGTTTGGCAGACCATCTGATCGACATCTTTTGGGTGCATCACGCCGAGTGCGATTGCCTCCAGCGTGTTGGCGATCGGAGAGGCGACCAGCCGAGTCACGCGACCGCGGCCGCTGAGTCGAGATGCCAAGTCACACAACGACCGCCCAATGAGCAGCCTCCAAGTTTTGGAAGCCGTCTCTCGCCGTTGAGCGGATGTTACGCTTGCCGTTGATGACATGAACTGTTACTCAGAACCCGCATGCGTTTCGACATAACTCACAATGCAACGAGCCGTCTCGAAGTTCTCGATGGTCACATCTTCGGGCGGTACCGAGACTTGGAACTCGGTTTCCAAGAACGTGACCAATCGCATGATTCCCATCGAGTCGATGTGTCCTCCGCCCAACAAGTCCGTGTCAGCGGACAGGTCCTCCGCTCCCGACGTAACCAGCTCGGTGCGGATGAATTGGAGCAATCGGCGGAGAGTATCGGAATCTGGCATCGGTTTTATGTTATCAGCAAGACGCAACGTGAGCTTGCGCGGTGTCGTTGGTGGGAAAAGAATCAGTCAGGTCAGACGGATTGAAATGAATAAAGCGAAAAGGCAATTTGCAAACGGATGCTGACCGCCATCAATGGCTTCGGAGAGTGGTTTCACACGAAGCGTTTTCGGAGAGCGCCCTGCGATCAATTTTTCCACTGGTGGTTCTCGGGAAGGACTCGCGTACTTCGATGGACTCTGGGACCGCGTAGCTGGAAAGGCGGTTTGCTAGAAACTGGCGAAAGCCACTTTCCGTCTCCGGGCTACTGTCCCGCTTGAGGGTGACGGCGGCATGAATCGATTTCTCCACCAACTCACCTCCCCTTCGCACGCAATACACCGCCGGTTCGTTCACATCGGGATGAGCACCCAAGATGCGCTCGATTTCATCCAACTCGATTCGGTAACCGCGAATCTTGACTTGGCGATCGATGCGAGAAATAAACTCGTACAGGCCATCGTCTCGTCGGCGTACAAGATCGCCCGTGCGGTAATAGCGTTTGCCCGTGGCCGCGTGAAAGTAAAAAGACTTTGGATCATTGGTCGACGAGTGCCAATAGCGAGTCATCATGGTCGACGAGTGGATTAGGAACTCGCCCACGCCCGCCGCTTCAATCACCGAGCCGCTTGCGTCAACGAGTAACGCATCCGTTTCGTCCCAGACGCTTCCGATCGGAACGGATTCGCAATCCAGAGTTTCCGGTCCGCCTTTGCCAAAGGGAGCGATATGAAAATAGGTGCACTGGTTGACTTCCGCCGGTCCGTACACATTGCTGATCCATGCCGCGGGCAGGAGTCGCCTCAATTCACTGATCTTTTCAGGCGAAAGCGGTTCGCCGCCATAAAGGATCCATCGCAACCGATGCAGATCACGCTGATCCAGCACGCCACGCTGCAGCATTTGCAGGATTGCAAACGGAACGGAGTACCAAATCGTGACGCCTTCCGATTCAATCAGCTTCGTCAAGCTGGCCGGCAACATCGCGTGGTTCGGCGGCACCAGGATCGTGGTCGCTCCCGCCAGCACTGACGTGAAGTATCCAAACGTCGACATGTCAAAATGCAGCGGCGAGAGATTCGCGATGCAGTCTCGTTCGGAAACACCGTAGAGCTGCGCAGAAAGACGTGCGTAGCTACACGCGCTTCGATGTGAGTGAACGATACCCTTGGGAGTTCCCGTCGATCCCGAAGTAAAGATCACGTAAGCGATGTCCCGTTCGCTTTGATCGATGCGTGGCAGGCAATCCTGTGACGGAATGCTCTCCCAGGGAAAAAGCAAGTCCTCCGGCAAGTCCATTACGTGGGTGCCCACCACGGTCCGGATCGGCGACTCGTCGGACGGAATCCACTCGCAAAGATGCGACGATAGCTTATGTGTGATCAGTCCGGAGAGAGAGCCTTGTGTGATGATCTCCTTGACGCGTTCGTCCGGCGCGAGCGGGTCGATCGGAACCATGGCTGCGCCCGCTTTCATGGCGCCGTAAACGGCAATCGGGCTTTCAATGCCAGGTGGAAGTCGTACGCCCACACAATCACCGACTCGGACACCCGATTTCACCAGCAACGATGCCAGTCGCGAAGATTGATCGTCCAGGTCGGCATAGTGAATGGAGTGTTTCCCGCCGCGATAGGCATCACGCATGGGAAATCGCCCAGCCGTCAACGTGAGATGATCGTGTAGCAGCCCACTCATGATCACACCCCGAGTAATCCCGCGACAATGTTTCGCTGAATGTCAGAGGTGCCGGCGTAAAGCACTCCACCGATGGCATCTCGCAAGTCACGGTCGACACCGTTTTCAGTCAGGTATCCACGTCCGCCGTGAATCCGAAGCGAGTCTTCGCTGGATGCCGCATAGCACTCGCTCAGGTAAAGCTTCAGGATGGCGGCATCCATCATGGCTGACTTCCCCTGACTCTTCAGCCATGCGACCTTGTAGAGCATCAAACGGGAAGTCTCGAGCCGCACTTTCATGTCTGCGATTCGATTCGACACGGATTGGAATTTCCCGATTCGCTGCCCAAACTGCTCACGTTCTTTCGCATACCGGATACAGATCTCCAGTTGTCGCTGCATCGCGCCCACCTGGCTGGCGAGGATGCAGCAGCGTTCGAATTCTAGCGAGTAATTGAAGGTCGAAAATCCGCCGCCCTCTTTGCCGAGGCGATGTGTTTCGGGAACAAAGCAATTTTCGAGATGAAGCTCCCCAATGGGAACGGTTCGCAAACCCATCTTTAAATGGTTGTCCCCGCGACGGAATCCTTCAAAGGAACTTTCCACCAGGAATGTCGACACGCCCCACTTACCCTTGCTCGGGTCGGTGCTGGCAACGACCAAAGCCAGATCGCAAACAGGCGCCAACGTGACCATGCACTTTGATCCATTCAACACGTAACCACCGTCGACCTTTTCAGCCGTGGTTTTCATGTTGAACACGTCGCTGCCGCTGCTGGGTTCCGTGATGCCGTGAGCCCCCTTCCAACGTCCCGCGCACAGTTCCGGTAAGAAATGTTCTTTTTGGAAATCCGTACCGAAGTGCAGGATCGGTAACTGCACGGCCCACATCTGAGCGTTCATCGCTAGCAGCAGTCCGCCGTCTTCGCATCCGTAGCCGAGGGCCTCCATCGCATGCATCGCCGTTTGAATGTCGGCGGACTCCTGTCCCCCGTAATGTTTGGGGATGTACATGCCGTGGACGCCGAATGCCGCGGCTTTCTGCCAGATGTCTTCGGCGAAGACGCTGTGCTCATCTCGCTCAATGACATCGTCACGCATCTCATCGAGCGCGAATGACTTCATGCGTTCAAAGAAAGCGTTCTGTTCTTCTGTCCAATCAAAATTCATGGGTAACCCGCAAGCGTCCCTCGAGGCGATTGACCAAGGAGGTCGTGACGTCAATTTTCATAAGCAACAGATTCGATGGTTGACTCACAGTCCGAAGACTCTTTCGATGACCCAAACCGACGCACGGAGCGCGATGACGATCGACCCTCCGATCAAGATGACCGGCTTGTAGATCCAAAGCTTTCGCAGGAAAAAGATGATTGGGAAAATCGCCGCGACGATGGCTAACTGCCCCAGTTCGACGCCCACGTTGAAGCCGATTAGGACTTTGACCAGGTGAACCATTCGGAACGGCAGGTCACTCATCACCGACGCAAAACCCATTCCGTGGAACAAGCCGAATCCAAAGATCACCAACCAGGTCTTGTCATTGAACTTCGGCCGAATGGTGTTGATGGCGACCAACACAATCGACAGCGCGATCACGGACTCAACAATCCAAGACGGCAGATCGATCAGGCCAAGCGACGCGAGACTTAGTGTGATCGAGTGAGCGATCGTAAAGATCGTCACGATTTTCAAGATGTTCCAAAACGCTTGCTTGAATCCCTCGACGGGAACCCACTCGTCGTCTTTGCGAACCAAGACTGCCGGCAGCAGCAACGCCACGATGAAGAGGATGTGATCAGTCCCGATCCAGATGTGCAGCACGCCCTGCCAGACGAAGTCGCGAGGTCGCAACAAGAGATCAATGTGCGTTAGATCGAGTTCTTGAACCGGATTGTGGGCACCGAATACCATCGCGGTGAATTCGCCTTCGAATTCTTGACCGCTCTTTCGATTGCGTTCGATGCAAACCAGACTTCGGTGTGTGAAGTCGTCTTCGACAAACAGACGGTTCTTGATCGTGACGATGTCGGGGACATTGCCGTCGGGCGTCTCGTAGAAGTACTGCGCGTAGTTGCCTTCATCGTGGGGCAGGTCCAAAATCGAAAGCGTGGTGAATTCGATCTCGAGCGGTTTTCCGTCGCTGGTGATAGAGAAGTTCTCGCGGATGTAGTCCAGCACCTGCGAACGCGTTTTTTCTATGACGGCGCTTCGAGGGTCCTCGGCTGCGTCCGCCGAGGCCGGTGCTTCGGGGACCGCGATTTCCATCTTCTCACGCAGGTCGTCGAGGTTGATCTCGACCCGACCGGTGATACGAGTCTCTTCCACGTTCAGCCAAACGTAGGTTTCTCCCGTCGTGTGGGCGAACGCCGGGTTGGCGGTCGACCATGCTCCGGCGATTGCCAGAAAGATCACCGCCGAAGAGGCGAACAGGCCGCCGGTTGGGCGACAAAACAAGGGGCGGCGGAGCATAACAAAAACCGAATCGAACAGGGGCAAATGCTGAATTCCAGTCCCCGGTGTGCGATGGTCAGGATAATCGCAACACAGCGAACAGCGCGTCAGATTTCCTCGTCCGCTGCGGATTCACTGCTGGAATACCCTTAGAACCGTCGAATCCGCCTGTCGTTAATCGACGAGCCTGGAACTTGCTCTCATGCCGCGCGGCGAATACCCGTGTCAGATCGCTCGCAAACGCGGTCCAGCAGCCGCCAATATTCTGCCGGCTTTGCGATCACGGCTTCCATCCCTGCCTGGAGTGCCGCCGCTTTGGTTGTCGGGGAGAGATCTCCAGCCACCCAAACGTGACGACCGGAAGACGACTTCCAGGAGGACAGGACGTCCCCGAGGGAGACCCCTTTGGTTGCCGAATCATCCCACCAAATCTCGTCCATTTGCTGAACCATCCCGACCTGTTCGGGCCGGCACCAGACGGCGGGGCCCTTTCCGCTGGAGGCGATGCTCAGAAGTGCTCGCGCATTTTCCGCATCCGAAGCGACGACCAAGATGCTGTGCGCCGCCGGTTGCGGCTGGTTCGCCCATCCGCATCGTCGCAAGTAGGCCGGCAATTCGGATTCCCAGCGGTCCCAGCGGATCGCGTTGCAACCGTATTGCTCTGCCGGCGAGGGACGCGAGCCTGCACAAAGAGGGCCCGTCAACAACAGCGGCTTGCACTCCGGATGAAGTTCGCAGATCGACTGAAAGGCTGCACGATGCAGCGGTGTGTCGTGTTCTAAGCAGAGAACAATCGTCCGCACCGATGACGCTGGACGCCGAATCGCATCGGTCATGGATTTTCGATATGCCAATTGCGAGACCGCGGTATCGCAAAAGTCATAAGCGTCGAAGAACGCCTCGTGATCGCGATCTCCGATCCACAGCAGCGTGCCAAAGCCTTCTGCCGCCTGAGTGTTTCCGGCCAATTGAACTGTCATGGGCGAACTCCGTTCCCCGGACTTGTGGTAGTGCCGTTGAGGACCTGCTGGTACGCATTCGTTCCCGGCAGGCGTCAAGTCGATAGCAGTGACTCCGCTTCTCGAAGGCACTCCCAAGCCTCTCCCGCAGAGACGCACTCGCGCAGCCGCTGCAGCAGAGACTCGACCGCAATCAGTCGACTTAACTTTGCGAGGGTACGAAGGTGCGCGGAGTCATCGTAAGAGCAGATCAGGAAAAAAACGTCCACCATGTGACCCTGATCCGAAAACGGGATCGGAGCCTGACTGACCGCCAACCCGACCACGGTATCGGCGAGGATCGACGTTTGAGGCCGACGCGGGTGCATCAGTGCGACCCCACAGTCAAGCGCCGTGGGATGCATTTGTTCGCGGCTTCGAACCGCCTCGACCATCGCAGGCGCATCCCACATCAACCCGCTGCGACTGACCAAATCGCACATCGTTCGAATCACAGAGGACCGCGTTCGTGCCGACAGCGGGATTTCAATCGTTTCGGTCGAACACAAATCAGTGATCGAACGATCTTGTGTCTCCGTCGTCATGCGATCGACCACTTTCTGGACACGATCGAGCTCCATACTGTCGTCGGTCGCCCCAATTTGTGCTTCCAGCCAATGATGAATTTCAGCTTGATTGAATCGCCACTCGCCGCGCACCTTGCGCCCCGGCACTCGGCCGCGAACCGCCATTTTTTCCACTTGATGCGGCGTGACGTGCAAATACTGGGCAAGCTGAGCGAGATCGAGGTCTTCCACGAAGGAACTCCTGGGGTGAATCAAACGAACGCTGCACCATCGTGACACGAGCCACCTCGTTTCGGAATGACCCCTCAGTGAAACTGTAGTCACGGAGGAATCGCGTTTTCTCCCAATTTGGACTCAAGTTTCTTTCACTTCGTGCCGGGCTGACCTTGACGCTCCCATTCGCAAATCGGTAGTCCATCGGTTTCGAATCCGCGCAACTTCCAAAGCCCCGCAGGCGTTCGTGACACAACTCCCACTCAGCCGACGAGTCTTATGGTCCTGCCGTCGCGGATTGCGACGGGGGACGTTCGTGCGTGGGGTGATTAGCTTGGTGTTGGCGGTTTCGATGGCTCTGCAATACGCCCCCGCACAGCTTCCAGGGGCGGGCCAGTCCTTGGACGTGCCTCAAACCAGGCTCACACCACTTGGTGGTGGCTTCTCCGCACCGACACCCAATTCGCTTGCACCGAACAACTTCGCGCCGAACAACTTCGCGCCGGCGACGATTCCCAATAATGCCGGCGGACTTTCGGGGTCGCTTGGTCCGTTTGATCCCTATGCCGGTGGGCCCGCGACTGGCATGATCGCCCCGGGAACGAGCTTCCCGGCGCCGACCACTTCCGGACTCTTCGGCGGGCAGCTTTCCAGTGGTCCAGCTATGCCGCCCTCCGGCGGTTTTTTCGCTCCGGCAACACCGAACGCGGGTACCTTTGGCGGGCCTGTTTACGGCGGACTTGCAACCAGCCCCCGCCGATCATCGGTGGCGGAGCGGTCGGCAGTGGCTTTCTTGGCGGTTCGCCCACGCTCGGCGGCCCGGCGGTGATTGTTCCTCCGGGAGCCTATGGTGGGCCAACCTTTGGCGGCCCGAGCGTCGCCCCCAACCCCTACGCCATTCCTTCGGCCGGACTGCCAGCGACGGCGCCCTCCACGCTTTTCCCCGGAGGACTGTTTGCAACCACCAACTCCTTCAATCCAAACTTCAATCCCTATCGGTTGATCCAGCGCGGCCGATTCCGTCACACCTTCCTATCCGGCGGTGATGGTGCGGATGACTTGGAAACCAATGACACCGATGTGGCACTCGCGTTTGCGTTTCCCAGATTCCTGTTCTCGCAACAGCCCCTCTTCGTCATCCCTGCCTTCTCGCTGCACCTTTGGGACGGTCCGAACGCATCAACGAATGCCGATTTGCCGGCGAGTGCTTACAGTGCATTCCTCGGTTTTGCATGGCAGTCCGATCCGAATCAAATCCTCGGAGCCGAACTGGCCGTGGATGTCGGCGTGTTCAGCGAATTCGAAATCGCGCGAAGCGATAGCGTCCGAGTACGCGGGAAAGGCTTGGGAACTTTTCGACTGACACCTGCATCCACGCTGAAGCTGGGCGTCTATTACTACGACCGAGTCGACGTCAAGCTGCTGCCTGCGGGCGGTCTCTTTTGGCGTCCGAACCCGTTTACCAAAGTCGATCTTTTCTTCCCACAACCCAAGTTCTCTCGATTCATTTCGACCGTGGGGACACAAGACGTTTGGTGGTACGTCGCCGGCGACTACGGCGGTGGATCGTGGACGATCGATCGGGATGATGGTCGTGAAGACCAAGTCGACATCAACGACATTCGGCTCACATTAGGAATGGAATGGGGACGAAGCGACTTAATTCGTGCCGGCCAACGCACGTGGTTCTTCGAATTTGGATACGTCGGTGATCGCCAAATCGTCTACCGCAACAATTCCCAGGACAACCTGAGCCTGGATGACACGTGGATGTTCCGTCTCGGCATCGGCTACTAACGGTCGCCGGATCGCTCCGTGATCCATCCGATCGCGGAGCGATCGGATGACATTTGGTGGGGTGAGTGATCGGACGACAGTCGTTTTTGGGTGTTGCTCGCGAAGTTTGGATGAAGCCTTCGGTGCGCGAGAGCAGATGTGCGTCGCAACCGTGTACACTTCTGGCTCCATTGTCTCAGTTCGGACCGATGCGACCCCTCTAGCCCACCATGACGATGTCACGAATTCATCGACGACCCTTCGCTCGCGTTTTCCTTGCGGGTCTCCTGCCGTGCCTCGCCGCGTTGCCGCTCGCCGCCCACGAGGGTGACGGCGATCACGAACACTCCAAGACGACGAACGTTTTGACCACGCGTTCGGATGCGAAAGTCATCGCTCCGACGAAACCCGAAGACGGCTTTCAGTTCATTATTTATGGCGACCGAACCGGAGGCGTTCCGGCGGGCTTGAAGGTACTCGAGCAAGCCGTCGTCGATAGCAATCTGCTGGACCCTGATTTGGTCATGACGGTTGGCGACTTGATCCAAGGCTACAACGAAACGGATGAGTGGCTACGCCAAGCCGATGAGTACAAAGCGATCATGGATCGTCTGTCCATGCGGTGGTTTCCGGTCGCCGGCAACCACGACATTTATTGGCGTGGGAAGAACAAGGCACCGCAGGGGCACCATGAGTCCAACTACGAAACCCACTTCGGTCCACTTTGGTATTCATTCCGCCACAAGAATGCTGGGTTTGTGGTCCTGTACAGCGACGAAGGTGACCCCAAGACGAACGCCAAGGCATTTAACGTCGGCGCCCTTCAACAGATGAGTCAGGAACAGCTGGACTTTCTCGACAAAGCACTCGTGGATTTGAAAGATCAAGATCACGTGTTCGTCTTCTTGCATCATCCTCGCTGGATCGGTGGCGGTTACACGGGATCGAATTGGGACACGGTTCACGAACGGCTCAAGAACGCGGGTAACGTCTCCGCCGTCTTTGCCGGACACATTCACAGGATGCGATACGACGGTCCCCGTGACGGCATCGATTACTTCGCCCTCGCCACGACCGGCGGACATGTTCCGGGAGACACACCGATTCCCGGTGCCGGTTACCTGCACCATTTCAACGTCGTGACCGTGCGCGAAGAACGTGTCACGGTCGCGGCACTTCCCGTGGGCGCCGTTTTCGATCCGAAACAATTTACGAAGGAGTTTCAGGCCGACATCGAGCTGGCTCGTTCGATCCGCCCCGAGCAAACCACCGAAGCGGTCATGTTGACCTTCGATGGTGCCGCGGAGAGCGACGTTGCCTTGAATCTTCGCAACCCTTCGAAACAGACTGTCGAACTCACGCTGTCGCTATCGATGGCGACGCTCAAAAACCGTTGGGTTTCTGATTTGGACCATCAGCATTTGACGCTTGCGCCCGGTGCTCGTGAAACCATCACATTCACCATTGGACGCGATGCCGACAATTCCATCACGCCGATGAATCCCGCCGTGAGTATTGAATCGCGATATGTCGGTGAGTCGGTGGCCGTCGAATTGCCCACCGTCGAGCACCCGCTGGGGCTGCAGTTGGACCTCATCCCCGCCGACTTCTTTTCGGCATCCAGCAATCACGCGCTGCGTATCACAGACGAGTCATCCGCGATCGCCATCACGGACGACTCGTTCGATTTGCCGGCCGGTCCGTTCACGATCGAAACTTGGATTCATCCCGAGTCAATGGACGGTTTCGAAGCCATCATCGCCAAAACGCAAAGTTCCGAGTACGCATTCTTCTCTGACCATGGCATTCCGCAATTTGATCTGAATGTCAACGGACGCTATGTCTCCGCGGTTGCGAAAAAAGAACTGCCCAACGGCGAGTGGTCGCACTTGGCGGGTGTCTTTGATGGAAGCACCGTCCGCTTGTTCGTCAACGGAAAACAAGTCGCCTCGAAACCTGCCAGCGGAGAGCGGCGGGCGAATGAGTTACCGCTCCTGCTGGGGGCAGACCCGGACTCGAGCGGGAATCCCACGCGTGGATTCGAAGGTTTGTTGGATGAATTCCGGTTGTCCAGCGGAGTTCGCTATGAAGCGGACTTTACACCGGCGAAACGATTTGAACCTGATAACCAAACGGTCCTGCTGCACCACTTTGATCGCACCGTCGGCCCGTTCTTGCTGGATCACAGCGAGTCGGCGGCCAATGGACTGCTGGGCAAATCGAGCGAGATCGTTCCGGTGGATCGCTGATGCGAACGCGCCAAGACTGAGTCAGCGAGCAAGCCGGGTGGAGGACCGATTCGTCCTTCGGACACATGGCGAGAGCGGCTGTGGTTAGACTGTCGATTCGTTGACTCGTCTACTTTTGCCCATTCGAATGTGTTCGCAATGCGAAGTGCCCTCCTCACTCTCGCGGCGCTGTGTTGTCTACTGCGCCCCCAAGCCTGCTATTCATCCCCTGCTGAAGCCACCACCGAGGCCGATGTTGTCATC
>JBCBOO010000049.1:0-28225 GCA_039821235.1 Planctomycetota bacterium | reverse complement strand
ATGAACCAGTCCGGACAAACGGCTGCGGGATGGTTGTCGCTTTTACTGGGAATCGCCGGCGCATCCACCTCGGCATTGATCACCGCCGCAATGCTGTTGGTCAACGGATCCTTGACCCTCGTCGTACTTCGCACATTGAGAGAGACTGGGAATGCGTTCTTTGCGCGTGAGGGAGTTCTCCAGTTCGGTTTGTTCGTGATCCCCGTCGTACTGTGCACTGCTCAGTGGATCGCATGGGACATTTTGACAGGCATCGTTTGGAAAGAGCAATCCGAACTGGACGCCGACGAATGAAGCTGTATCTCATCCGTCACGCAGAGAGTGAAAACAACGCCGCCCCCACGTACCGCCGCGTCGAAGATCCGTCGCTGACAGCGATTGGAAGACTGCAAGCGGAGTATTTGGCAAAGTGGTTGCGAACACTGCGTGCGGACGTGTTCATCACCAGCCCCTTTCGGCGCACACTCGAAACCGCCACCGCGATTCTTCAAGAAGTGCCCTGGCAACTCCGAATCTGGCATAACGTCTTCGAACGCGGTGGATGCTTTCGAGGATTCGACGAATCGAGTTGGGAAGGAGCGACAGGACTGGGGAAATCGGGTATCGAACGGCTTCTCGGAGATTTTCGGCAACGTTGCCGAATCGATGACACCATTTCCGAACAAGGATGGTGGCACCAGAGAAACAAAGAAAGTGACCCGGAAGCAGTCGAGAGGGCAAGCCAAGTTTGTTCTCGACTGGAAGAGGAATTTTCAGAAACGGAGACGGTCGTTTTGCTGATCCATGCCGATCTGAAACGTCTGATGATGGACCGCATGCTTGGCGGAGAAGTGGACGTATCAAAGCTTGGCAATTTGCGGAACGTCGGAATCACGCGTTTCAATCGCACTCACGACGGATGGCAGCTTGACTACTTCAATTCCGTCAGCCACCTTCCCTCCAAACTCATCACTGGAAACGAGCATTAACAAGAAGGGGGGCCTTTCTTGCTTGTTGAGTGTCGAATTCAATCATTAGATTTCTTGCATGACTCTGACCAGCCACGTTATCGTTCTGCTTGCCAAGCTCTTTAGCGGGTTTACGGTGCGTTGGGTTGATTGTCAGCCCGACACCTGTCAGCGGATCTACTTCGCGAATCACACCAGTCACCTCGACGCGGTTGTGCTCTGGTCGGCGCTGCCGAAAGAGATCCGTTCATTAACACGGCCCGTTGCGGCCAAGGACTATTGGACGTCCGGCTGGGTGAAACCCCACATGGCCAAGAGCTTCAATGCGCTGTTGATTGACCGGAAGCAAATCAAGGTCCACCGCAGCCCCATCGACATCATGTTGGAAGAGATTGGCGATGTGTACTCACTGATCGTCTTTCCGGAGGGCGGTCGCAGTTCAAGTGACGAGATGGGCGACTTCAAAAGTGGCCTTTATTACATGGGAAAAAAACGTCCCGATCTTGAGTTGGTCCCCGTCTACATCGATAACGTCAATCGAATCCTGCCACGAGGCGAAGTCTTACCGGTCCCGCTCCTCAGCTGCATCACGATCGGAGCTCCCATTTTCTTAGAAGCGGGTGAGCCCAAAAACAAGTTTCTCACGCGAGCCCGCCAAGCCGTCCTCGACCTCAAAGGCAACGACGAGGACTAGCGAGTGCTGCGTCTCAATTTAGTTTTGGGGTCGAAATGATAGTTACTCGGCTCTCCGAGCTGTGCTACTGACAAGCCATAAGTTGACGGATGAGTAGTTTAGAACGAAAGCAAGTCTGCGTGAGGGATGATCAATTGGAGTTCGCCTTTGGAATTCTGGTCGCGGCGGATGGTCAGCCACTCCGATAGTCGATCGCCTGAAAGTTCTGAAGATACGCGGCGTACAACGCCGGTAATGAAAAAGTCAATGACATCACGCTCACCGGCGTCGAGCATCCAGTCGGTTGGTTTGAATTCCACGGTTCGACCGCGCATGGACAGTTCGTCTGCCAGAACTTGACACGCAGATGTACCCGCGGCGGCGCCAAAGCCGTGATCATTGACTCGGTGTGATGCGAGGCAATGCTCAATTTGTTGGTCCAGGTCATCCGGCGGATTCCAAATGGGGCCTCCGGTAGTTGTCATCGAGATCAGTAGCGGAGCTGCTTGCAATGCTTCTACCAATTGGCCGATCCATGGTTTGGAAGTGATGTCAAGAAATGCGGAAGCGGTAACAGCGAACGGTGCATCGGGCAATGCACTCTTGAAATCGGTGGCAAGATCCGCCTTACGAAACTCGCCGCCTGAGCGCAAATGCTTGGTTTCGGCGACTGCGAGGACAGCTTCGTCGCAGTCAACGCATCGCCAGGGCACACTCGATTTGCAATGATCGCTTAAATAGCGGAGGTTTGCGCCCGTTCCGCAGCCTAAATCCACGATCAATCGCGTGGTTTCCGCGAGCTGCATAAAACGACGTGCGAGTGATTCCGAACGGAACTCTCTATCCAAACGCTCGCGAATCGACAGCCATTGAAGTGTCATAGGCTGGCAGCCCTCAAAGCACGAGCTGACTGAGTAACGCACCAACGGCATAGGCAAGCGCCGCAGCCGCACCGCCTAAACTGAGCGTTTCCAATCCTGCCGTCCACCATCGTTGATTCACGAAACGCGATTTAAAGCCACCGATCAGGAAGAATGCCAACGCGGTTACCAGAACACTGACTGAATAGTCGGCCTGGTGGTCAAATCGAGTGAACGCTGAGAGTACGAATGGCGCGAGCGGGAGAAACCCCAGCAGCAAGAATGCAACGAATGTCGTCGCAGCCGCTCGGAGCGGTGACTTGGTGATGGGGGTCAGCCCCATTTCGTCGGTCATCATGACTCGCACCCATCGGTCCTTGTCGCTCGTGATAATCTCAACCGCTCGCGCGAGCTCGTCTCCATCGAATCCCTTTTGTTGCATGATTTGGCGGATCTCTTCGCGTTCACCGGCCGGGTGCGTTTTTATCTCGTGGTACTCGCGTGCCCGAGCTCTTTCGATGGACTGCCGCTCAACACGTGTTCCGGAGAAGTTACTCGCCGCCATACTGAAACCGTCGCCGATCAAGTTGGCAAGACCAAGAATGATCACAATCGAAGGTGACAGGTTCGCGCCCGCAACACCGGAAACCACTGCAAACGTGGTCACCGTTCCATCGATGGCACCATAAACAAAGTCCGGCAAGTAATCGGCCTCGAATCCGGCCTCCAAACGTTTGCGAATTGCCTCTGCGGTGTGCTGGGCCGCCAATTCACTTTTGCCGGGCAATTCATGTCGATTCATGTGACACCCGCCGAATGTGGTTGTGGCAACGCGGAGGACTGCTGGCCAGCCATCCTGGAATCGGCATGCATCCCGTCACGACGATCGCGCGCAATCAGGACGCTGCACGACGCGTGTCGGAGCACATGCCGTGAGACGCTGCCGAGAAAAACACGCGTTAAGAGCCCGCTATCGCTGTCACCGGTCATGGCAAGATCGATTCCGTGCCGATCAATGTAGTTCACAAGTGCATCACCAACATGGTCCGCTTGGACGAGGTGAGTCTCGGTGTTCAGACCGAGCTTCTGAAGTTCGGTTTCAAAGTCGAGGATTTGACTTTGGGCTTCCACGGACTGCCTCTCCCAGGCCTTGCTCGATGTCTGACGAAAATCCTGGCGGTAAAACGTGAAGAGATCCAGTACTCGCACGAGATGGATTTCGACGTTGGGCCGAAGTTTTAACTCGCGGACCCAATGCAACATCCGTGCATCCTCGGGCCGTCCGGAGAGAGCCAGCATGACTCGATCCAATTGAGGTTCGGCCGCACCGCTGGGGCGTACGACCAGGGTGCTCGTGTTGCTGTGAGTCGCGACATAGTCCGAAACGCTGCCCAGCAAAATTCGCTTGATGGCGGAATGCCCGATTGCACCGAGAACCACCAAGTCCGCCTGAGACGATTCGGCAAATTCCAAGAGCTTCGCCGTCGGGGGGCCAACCAACACATGAGGGTGTGCGGAGTGAACGTGGTCTCTCCCTTCGAGAGTGCGACAGGCTTCATCGAGTTCTTGGTGTGCGTTCTGAATCTCGCCCTCGAGAAACTCGCCGATCTCGAGTGGCAATTCGGCGTTTGGCGAGTCAATCAGGAGGGGCGGAGAGACCACCTCCACCGTGTCGACATCGATGGGTCTTCTCAGCGGGAGCTGGGCCGCAAAATCAATCGCGTGTCTTGATGCCTGGGAGTTATCGTGAGTGAGCAAAATCTTCATCGCGGTCACCTCCAATTCGGAGTGGAATGGCACTTCATCAACCTTCCAATGGGTTGCAAGAGTCGTGCCCAACGAATCAGCGCGAATTCGCACGTTTGCAGCGGGTGATCGACACAGACAAACTCAAAAGCGCGCCAAAAAGCACACAGATAGCGCTTTTGAGCAATGGCTCGCGAGTTGCATAGTGAAGCGTCACAGACTGACCCGTCTGGCCGGTAACCTTCATTGGTCTATGAGAGAAGCAAAATGAACCTCCAACCCCTCAACGTTTCGGAGTGCCGATCCCTGTATGAAACGTGGTGTGAAAGTGACCGAAAGATTCGTGAAGAGGCAATTCGTCTCCTTCGATGGACCGACGAAACGGAGCACGCCGCATCGATAACGTTCTCGGACGCGGCTCAACAGCTGAGACGCTTTCAAGATTTCTTATCAGCACACTTCGAAGATGAAGATCAGCTCTCGGAAAGGTTTGGCCGTTTTTACGACGACCCACACCCCGAATTAGACGCAATGAGACGTCAAGCGGACCGTGATCATCGACTTCTTCTTGGACGTCTCGACCATCTGATTGAGAAACTGTCGGCCGCCAATCCGGTCTACGAGTCTTGGAAAGAAGCCGAGGCAGAAATCAGTTTTTGGGTCGACCAACTGGAACAGCATGAGGATCAAGAATCAAAGAGCCTCTCTGTTCTTTTTCCGAGTTGGTCCGAGGAATGAACCACCGAGGGAATGCAGGAGCCGTCCCCGCCGCTCGTGAGTGTGTCGCAGCAACCCCAACAAGTGAGAGCAACCATGGAACGTTTCAAGAATATCCTTTGTTACCTTGGAAATGATGATACCGACACCGCCATCGAAAAAGCGATCGAGCTTTCCGAGGCAAATCGAGCTCGGTTAACCGTCATGGATGTCATCCGGCCGATGCCGCGAAGCATGCAGTTGCTGACCGACACGGCTTCGCCCGACGACCTGGATCGCTTGGTGCTGGATGACCATCAAGACAAGCTGCACGATCGATTGAGGGAGTACCGCGACACGGGTGTGGAGATCCAGACGGTTGTCCGCACGGGTGATGCCGCAACAGAGATTGTCCGCGAGGTGCTCGATGGAAACTACGATCTTGTCATTAAGACGGCGGACGGTTTTTCCGTCGGTGAGCGTCTTTTTGGAAGCGTATCGCTCTCGGTTTTGAGGTCTTGCCCATGCCCAGTCTGGGCACTCAAACCCGATCTCTACGGTGCATTTGATCGAATCGTCGTTGCCCTTGACCTTGATTCGCATGATGAGCAGCACTGCGAACTGAATCGCCAGCTGTTAGATTTGAGTTACTCCCTTGTCGATGACGAGCAGACCCAGCTGCATCTGGTTTCGGCTTGGGAATTCTGGATGGAAGGTCCGCTTCGCAAGCGGGCCGGGGATGCGGAGGTCAACCAACTGATCAAACAGCGGGAAGCGAAGATGCAACAAAGACTCGATGATTTGTTGCCGTCTGCAATGTCAAGCGACAGACGCGTACGCGCCCATCTACAACGAGGAACCGCCACCTCCAGTATCCTCGCCATGGCAGCATCGATCGAGGCCGACTTGGTCGTAATGGGAACGGTCAGCCGGTCCGGGCTAAAGGGATTTCTCATCGGAAACACAGCTGAGTCCGTGATTTCCGAACTGAGGTGTTCGTTGCTCGCGCTCAAACCGCCGGGATTTGTCTCTCCGATGGAGAATGACGAGTCCGAATGGAAAGGAGAATCAACGGGCTCCCTCCCATTCGTCTAGCACTTCGCACCATCGATCTGGAGGCGAACACCCATTCGGTGCTAAGTATCTCATCCACTGGGCCACCATCCGCTTCGATTGGGATCGATTGAATGTCTGATTTTGACACCGCGCTCGCATTGGTCGCAGAGCATTTTAAGGGCGTTCGTGACAAGGCAGGAATGCCGTACGTGTTGCACTGCCTACGCGCGACGATGCACGTCGACTCACTCGATGCGAAAATGGTCGCGATCATGCATGACTTGGTGGAAGACACCCTCGTGACCATGGATGACCTGCGTGAACATGGTTTTTCAAAAACCGTGTTGGACGCAATCGAACGGGTGACGCACTTGCCAGACGTCTCCTACGCGGACTACGTCGTCAAGATTAAAGGCAATCCTATCGCTCGCGAAGTCAAACTTGCTGACCTACGCGACAACACGGACCCGAGTCGTGCCCTTTTACGGGAAGGCCGCGAGCAACGTGATTCCAAGCGGATACAGAAATACTTGTTGAGTTACCAATTCTTGAGCGACCAACAGGACGAGCCAAGCTACCGTCGCCGGATGTTGGCACTCGAACAAAAAGACTGACGGTGAAGCGTCTACGGCGTTGCCTCGTTGCTCACGAAAGATCGGCGGGCAAGGCATTGCATCTGCTGGACGTATTGCCGTGTCGACCACCCACACTTGTCAGTCAGTTGTTCGTAGCTCGCAACCGAAAGCAACGTCCAGAGCGAGTCGGTGGCCGTTTTGACTTTCCAAGGTTTGGCCAGCAGCCCTTGATTCGCAAGCGACTGAATCGTCTTCCGGCAACTCTTACGAACGTCTTCCATCCGATCATCCCAGGCCGCCAGAGCAGCCTCGTCGGTCTCCTTTGCGACCAACAACGCCTTGGCGACACCAAAGACCTGTGGCAGGTAGTGTCCCCAAAAGTAGATCCAGGCGTCGAGTTTCTCGACTCCCTCCGCATCGCTCCACGGCTTGACCTGTGACGCGGCATCATTGAGTTCATCGCCGTACTGCACCGTCGCGACCATCAGTTCGGTACGAGACTCGAAATTGAGATAAATCGCCTGTCTCGAGAGTCCGGCCGCTTTCGCGATGTCGCTCATGCGAACGTCTTTTCCGCCATTCTCGATCAAGAGCCGAAGCGCCGCGTCGAGAATTTTTTCTTTTGTTTCAGTGGGTTTGCTTGACATGGTGTCAACCTACGCGTAAGTTTACATCGCGTCAAGTTTACACGGTGTAAACATTGGCGTTTCCGAATTGCTCGTGTTCGAACTTTCAAGAGAATCCGTTATGAAAATCGCCGTCTTTGGAGCCACCGGAACCGTAGGAAAGCTCGTTGTCGAAGAATGCTTGGCAAAGGGCGCAGAGGTCACCGCGGTGGCTCGCCATCCAGAACGACTCCGCCAAAACGATGCCAACCTCCAGCGCGTAGTCGCCGATGTCACGGTCGCTGACGAGAGAATTCAGCGTGCGATCGAGGGCTGCGACGCGGTCATCATCGCATTGGGGGATGGGATGAAAGGAGGCGTCCGGCACACCGGCACGCAGAACATCATCGATGCCATGAAAGTCTCCGGCGTCAGGCGTCTGATTTGCCAATCAACGCTCGGCGCGGGAGACAGTTTCGACAATCTGAACTGGCTCTGGCGATTTGTCTTCCGAGTTCCACTCCGTCGAGCGATGGCGGATCATACCCGGCAAGAACGGGCGGTCCGCGACAGCGGTCTTGATTGGACCATCGTTCGTCCCGCCGCGTTTACGGACGGCGAAAAGACACAAACGTACCGACACGGCTTTGACCGCTTTGCCAAGCAACTCACGCTGAAAATTTCACGCGCCGATGTCGCAGATTTTCTGGTAAAGCAAATTCATGGACGAGAGTACCTGCGTCAAACACCCGCCCTTTCCTATTAACGAGCCGCGTTTGACTTGGACGTATCCCTAGACAAATCGCAGCAACGCAAATTTTCGCTTGCCCTTGCGAAGGACCATGACGGTTTCACTGGCAAGGTCCGATGGACTCAGTCGCTGATTCATCTCGGCGACCCTTTGGTTATTGACGTAAAAGCCGCCGTCTTTGATAGCTCGACGGGCATCTCCGCCGCTGTTTGCAAGCCCGGCTTTTTGCATCGCATCGACCACCCATAGCCCTTCTCCGTCCAGTTCGCTGCGTGGCAGTTCATTGCTCGGAACGTCGGCGAAAATTTCTCCCAGTGAGGCATCGGTCATGTTCGCGATTTCACCGCCAAAGAGCATCTTTGTTGCTGCTTTGGCGGCGGCCAGGCCTTCGTCACCATGGACAAACTGCGTCAACCACTCGGCGAGCCGTGTTTGAGCCGTCCGACGCCCCGGGTCTGACTGGGTCGCTTCCTGCAACTCGACGTATTCCTCACATTTGATTTCGGTCAGGTACGCAATGCATCGCATCACGTCATCATCGTCGACGTTGTACCAGTATTGATAAAATGCGTACGGGCTGGTGCGTTCGGGGTCTAGCCAAATGGCTCCCGATTCGGTTTTGCCCATCTTGCGTCCGTCGCTGGTCAGCAGCAGCGGAGCCGTGACGCCGAAAACTTGCTTGCCAAGCATTCGTCGAGAAAGATCGATACCCGCGGTGACATTGCCCCATTGATCACTGCCACCGGCCTGGACTAGGCAACCGTGTTCGCGGCAGAGGTACACAAAGTCGTAGGCCTGCAGCAACATGTAGCTAAACTCGGTGTAGCTGAGTCCCGCGTCGCTACCCAGTCTGGCGCGAACGGATTCTTTGCCCATCATCGTGCCGACAGGAAAGTTCTTTCCGATGTCCCGCAGGAATTCGAGGTAACTGTAGCCCTTCATCCAATCGAAGTTGTTCAGTAGAAGCGCGCCGTTTTCACCCTCAAACGACAGGTAACGCCGCATCTGCGCTTCGATGCCTTCGACGTTCGCTTGGAGTTGCTCTGACGAGAGCAAGTTTCGTTCATCGCTCTTGCCGCTCGGGTCACCAATCATGCCGGTGGCGCCGCCGACCAGTGCAATCGGCCGGTGCCCTGCTGTTTGGAAGCGCCGCAGCATCATCAGTTGCATTAAGGATCCGACGTGCAGCGAGTCGGCGGTTGGATCGAAACCGATGTATACGGTTTGCATCCCAGAATCGAGTAATTTGCGCAAGCCATCTTCATCGGTGGACTGATGGATGAGGCCGCGCCATTGAAGTTCATCAAGCAGGTTGGTCTGGGACATCGGGATTGCTTAGAGGCCGGGAGGGTTGTGGGACTGTCGTCGCCGCAAAATTGCTTCGGCGATTGCTAAGTCTTCCGGGTAAGTGATTTTTAAGTTGTCTGCCGATCCACTGGCGAGTGCGACGTCGACGCCGCTGCGAGAAACCAACTCCGCGTCGTCGGTTGCATTCCGACCGCGATGGCGGCGGTAGGCTTCGATCAAAATGGACTTGCGAAAAACCTGGGGTGTTTGTGCAAGCCAGAGCTTGCTGCGGTCGATGGTGGAACTCGATCGCCCCGCATCAATGCTTTGCTTGACCGTTGACGTGACCGGCGAAGCCAGGATGGCAGCGCCGGTTGTGAAGGCTGTCGTGAAAACTGCGTCAAGGTCGTCCGATGTCACGAGTGGACGTGCGGCATCGTGAACGGCCACCCACTGGGTCGACTCATCGGCCGCAACCGCTTGCAACCCGTTCCGAACGCTATCAACCCGTTCCTTGCCTCCGCCGACGAATTCGATGGGCCAATCCGCGGCATGTTCGCGTCGCTGTGTCTCAAAATCGGCTCGATCACCGGTTGAAATGGCGAGCACGATTCGGCCGACGCACGCATGATGGTGCAACGCGCTGACGGCATGGATCCACAGGGGCAATCCGCCGAGTCGCGCAAACAATTTATTGCGTTCCGCGCCGAATCGTGAACCGGAGCCCGCGGCGGGCAGGATAACAGCGACGCGGGAAACCCCAAGAGGCAACCCCGCGTCGTCTTGCGTAATGACAGACGTCACGAGCTAACGTCGCGCAGCGGTGTGATGCAGAGGCAGCCAAGCCGCGTCTTCCTTGCTGCTGGCAACGCATTGCTGGATGAAGAACATGCCTTCGACGCCGTCGTAGCAGTTCGTATAGAGCGTTTCGCGACGTTCGCCAACACTCTCACCGGCCGCGCGTTTCGCCATATCATCAAAGGCAGCGACATAGACGTTCGCAAATGCTTCAAAGAAAGCTTCGGGATGGCCCGCCGGGATGCGACACGCGCCGGCACCGGAGGGATTCATAAATGAAGCGTTCGGATCGCGGGTCAAGATTTGGTGTGGCTTGCCGTTTTCGCGGTAGATCATCTCGTTCGGATTTTCTTGCCGCCAACGCAACGAACCCTTGGTGCCATCGATCTCAATTTCCAAGTCGTTTTCGCGACCATGGCTGATCTGAGATGCGGTGACGGTTCCCAAGGCTCCGTTTTGGTAACGAATCACGGCCGTCCCATAGTCATCCAGACGACGTCCTTCGACAAACGTCTTGAGATGGCAACTGACTTGGTCGGGCAGCAACCCGGTCATGTAACGGCCGAGGTTGTAAGCGTGCGTGGCGATATCGCCAAAGGCCCCCGCGGCGCCGCTTTTGCCGGGATCGGTTCGCCAGGCCGCCTGTTTCTGGTCCGTTTCTTCCAGCGATGTTCGGAGCCAACCCTGGATGTACTGTGAGCGAACCGCGTTGATTTCGCCGAGCTCGCCAGACAAGACCATTTCGCGAGCCTGGCGAATGAGCGGGTATCCGGTGTAATTGTGCGAAAGCGCGAAAACGACGTCGCTTTGTTCGACCGTCTGAAGCAACGATTCGGCTTCGGCAAGATCGAACGTCATCGGCTTGTCGCAAACCACATTAAATCCAGCTTTGACGGCCGCCTCGGCGACTTCAAAGTGGACATGGTTGGGTGTCGCGATGCTGATAAAGTCGACGCGTTCGCCCTCCGGCAGCTTCAGTTCGGCCTCCAGCATCTCCTGATAGCTCGTGTAAGCCCGATCTTCGGCGATGCCGTAATCGGGAGCGGAAGCTTTGGCCCGTTCGGGATTGCTGGAGAGGGCTCCGGCGACCAATTCCGCTCGATTGTCCAGGCAGGCTGCGATCGAATGGACACGCCCAATGAAGGACCCCTGTCCGCCGCCAACCAGTGCCATACGCAATTTTCGGTTGAGTGGGGCATTGATGCCCATAGTACTTTTGTTGACCTCAAAGTTGGGAAGGGTGACAATTCGGGTCGGAGGGCCTGAAAATGAGAGTTCACGCCATCCACGCGGATCGGCAATCGTAAATCCCGCCACGCCGCCCTACAATTCCCCGTCTCTTCGAACGCACCCGAGCACGGAGCCCGATTTATGACTACGCAAACCCCCGTCCAGAATGCCACTAGCGAAAATGCCGGTCCATCGGCCGCATCCGCCCGCCAGGGAAGGTCACGATTCGTCACCTGGACCCTTGGTGGAACCACACTCGTCGCTGTTTTTGTTGCCGCGTACTTTGCAGGCCAAGCAAGTTCGATGCGTGAAAACGCGTCGCGCACCGCTTTCCAAGGGTGGAATCTTCCCGGCATTGATGCGACGGCGGCCGTGACCAGCGAGAAATTCTCGATGGCCACAGGCTTTATCAGCGACCGAGCGGAGGGGCTTTTTGTACTCGACCACAACAGCGGACTCTTGCAGTGTTCCGTGATGTACCCGCGTGTCGGACAATTTCTCGGCCTCTTCACCGTCAACGTCCACGACGCTCTCGGTAGCGACAAAAATGCTCAGTACATCATGACGACGGGATTGGTCGACATTCCCAGCAGCAATAAAAATCCCGTCGCCAGCTCGGTGATCTACATTTTGAACACCTCCACCGGCATGTATGCCTGCTACGCCATTCCGTTCAATCGGACGAAGATGAGTTCCAACAATGCGCAGCAGGGGGCGCTCGTCTTGATGGCGACCGGATCTGCGGATCCCATCATCGACCGCGACGCGATCCGCTAGCGGCCCGCACGCGCGACCGCTGGCGGCGGACTTTTTTGACACTCCAATTGCACGCCCAAAAAGGAACCACGTTGGCTCACGGACTGAACCCGGCACAAGCCGATGCCGTCAACACGCTCTCTGGACCGTTGTTGGTGTTGGCGGGTGCCGGCACCGGAAAGACGCGCGTGGTGACCTTTCGTATTGCGAATTTGATCAAGCACGGGACCAACCCCGATCGAATTCTTGCGGTGACGTTTACGAACAAAGCCGCGGGCGAAATGAAGGAACGTGTCGGCGAGTTGCTGGGGCACAAGAAGCGGCGAAAACGTCGCGGCGAAAAACGACCCGAACCCACGATTAGCACCTTTCATGCTCATTGTGTCAGGGTCCTTCGCCGTCATGCCAAATCCCTCGGATACCCGGCGAAGTTCTCCATCTACGACCGAGGAGAACAGGAATCTCTCGCGCGCGGCATCCTGCGTGAACTGAGGCTTCCGGGCACCGCACTCAAACCGGCGGATCTGCTGAACCTGGTCAGCAACTGGAAAAATGCGTCCGTTCATCCGGACGAAGCTCCTTTGCTCGCAAGCACGGACAAGGAGCATCTAGCCGCATCCGCGTATCGGCGGTACCAAGATGGACTGCGCAGTCGTGGCGCGATGGACTTCGATGACTTGCTGCTTCAAACCGAAGTCCTTTTCGAAAAACACGACGAGATTCGGAAACAGGAAGCCGGACGCTTTGATCACGTCTTGGTCGATGAATACCAAGACACCAATGGAAGCCAGTACCGCATCACAAAGCACCTGGCTGGCCAGCACCGAAACCTTTGCGTCGTCGGTGATGATGACCAGTCGATTTACGCATGGCGAGGCGCCGATGTCACCCACATCCTGAACTTCAAGAACGATTGGCCTGATGCAAAAATCGTCTACCTGGAAGCCAACTACCGCAGCTGCGGCTCAATTCTGGAAATGGCAAACCGCCTGATCCAGTTCAACAAAGAACGCCACGACAAGGTGCTTCGGCCATCGCGGCCCGATGGTATTCGACCTCGAATTGCACAGCACAAGGACGAGATCAAGGAGTCCTCGTCGGTCGTCGCGGAGATCAAGCACCTCATCGAAAACGAGCACATCCCTCCGAAAGACATTGCAATCCTCTTTCGCACCAACGAGCAGCCGCGGTTATTTGAAACGGAACTTCGAAAAGCAAACGTTCCTTACGTGATGCTCGGCAGCCAATCGTTTTTTGATCGACGTGAAGTCAAAGATATCGTTTCGTATTTGAAATGGATCGATCAGCCGAACGACGAAATCGCGCTATTGAGGGTGATCAATACTCCGACGAGGGGCCTGAGTCCGAAAAGCGTGAAGTTGTTGATCGAACGAGCCGTGGCGAAGGGAGTTCCTGTCTGGCAAGTCATGCAACACGAAGATGCCGTGAGCGATCTTTCTCCGGTTGCCCGACGCGGCATCGAGGACCTCAAGAAACTCTGGCAGGATGTGAATCGTCGCGTTCAAAGTGAGTCCCTGAGCTCCGCACTCGAGACACTCCTCGCTCGAACCGCCTACGCCGACGAGATTGCGAGACTCTATGATGAGCCCGAGGAACGTCAGAACCGAACGAATTCCCTTGGCGAAGTAGCGAATGCGATCTCTGCTTACGAAGATTCGACAGAAGACCCCGAGCTGACTGGGTTTCTTGGCGACATTGCATTGTCAGGAAAAGAGATGGGCAGCGAAAAAGACAAACTCGCGATGCAGAACGCGGTCTGGTTGCTCACCTTGCACGCGGCCAAGGGATTGGAATTTCCAGTGGTCTACATGGTCGGTATGGAAGAAGGCATCCTGCCACACAGCAGAAGCGTCAAATCAGGCCGCGATGAAGACATCGCCGAGGAACGACGGTTGTGCTATGTCGGTTTGACCCGCGCTCAAGAGAAATTGACTCTCTCGATGTCGCTGACGCGACGAAAATGGGGCAAGGCCCATCCAACCATTCCAAGTCAGTTTCTCTATGAAATCACTGGGAAAGCACAGAACCCGAATCAATTCCGAAAGAAGCGGAGTCGCCCGAATTACTCGGGGCAGTATCGCTGACACATCCCATTTCAGATGCGAGGCTTTCCAACGCTTGTTCGCAACTGCCGTGTTCTTGATCGACCAGCGCCTCCAACTTCGAGATAGCCATGATGGTATCCTGTGCGTCGGCAAAATCGTCATCCATCCGTTGGCATGCCTCGACAAGCTGATGAATCGTGTGGCTCAACTTATGAAATAGGCTCGCAAACACATGCTTGGACGGTAGCAACGCGGCTTCCTGCAGTCCGGCAATTCGAACGTGATCAATCGATCGGATGCAACGTCCCAACTGCGACATCAGGTCAAATGGCTCTCTTGACACGCGTTGGAGATCCCGCAATCCCTTCAGCATCGTTTTCAGTTCCTTCGCCCCCTGATGCATGAGCAAACGAAACTGCTCGGACTCATAGCACAGTCCCTGGTCCATCGACTCGGCAATCTCTTCCGCGAATTGGCATCCGACGTCGGTTTGTAAAAGCGTCGTGGATACCGAAAATGAAACTCCATCCGTGATTCGGCTCAGCTCCCCTGAGACACGGGACAGAGTCTCCAAAATCGACTGAATCGATTGAACTTCGTTGCCCATCAGTTGCGAAATCGTATGATGGACCGGTTTCTCCGCGGCGAGTCGACAGTTGATTGCGGTGATCCCAAGAAAGATCGTCTCGCGAAGAAGTGCATCCAATTCTGCGGAAAGCCGTTCTTCAAATTCTTTCAAGCTTCGCACGGCAGCTAGCATCTTGCGAATGCGTTCTCGGATACTGCCATGCAACAAAATGACCCGGCGGATCATCGATCTTTCCGTCGAAAATGTCTGAGCCGAACCACTCGATACCGAAAGACCGACAGCGTCAACGACTTGATGGTGCGACTCGAGTTCACCAAGCAACGCCTGATTGACAAACGAGTCGTAATCGCTGAAGCCAAGCCCCGCCAATTCGCTCAATATGTTGTTTAACCCAGCTTCCATTTGCTGAGTCTTATCACGTCCAGCTTCACGCTCCTTCCGTTCGATCGCAAGTGTCCTCTCGTAGACCGATTCCACGACCTCGTGAGTACCGGATGTCGGCTTCATTCGCATCGAATAGTAGCCGTCGTCCATCGGCGACACGACGGCAAGCACCCAGTAATACCTTCCATCAGCCGCAAGGTTTTTGACATACGCAACGGCAGTCCGACCTTGGCCCAGCAGATCCCAAAGCAAATAGAACACGCACGCGGGCATGTCCGGATGGCGGATCAAGCTGTGCGGCGCACCAACCATCTCCCGCAAAGGATAGTCCGCGATGCGGCAAAAAACTTGGTTGCCGTAACGGATGACACCCTTCGCGTCGGTCGTCGAGAAAAAGACTTCCTGAGGCAGGAACTGTCGCTCCTCATTGATGATAGTCTTCGGACGCTTCGCCATCGCATACCCCGGATCCAGACACAGAATTCACTGACTGTATCTAGGACAAACGCGAGGCGACGAAGGAAAACGAGACGGCAAATCGTTGCAGTTCCGTTCTCGTGTCGGACAACCCGCCAGCGGAGTCAACTGGGCATCAGAGCGCACCAGGAATCCGCGTAGGAGCATCCCTCGTCCGCAAACCGTCATCACTGACTGTCATCACTGGAGTCGCTAGTTGATCTCAGCGAGGTAGCGATCCACTTTTCGCTGAATCTGGTTCGTCCACGTCTTACCAAACTCGACCTTCTTCTCGGCCTTCGAAGCAACGTCTTCCGCCTGCTTCAGAGCGTTCTCAAGCGGCGGTCGATTTTCCACCAACGCTGCGACCTCATTGCGCAAACTCGCGATCTGTTTTGCCGCCTCTGCCTGTTTGTTGGCCAGGGCGACCTGCTCCTTCCTGCGTTTCGCGAGCGCGAGCAGCTCGCCTGCCAGTTGTTCCTCTAACTCCGCAAGGGCAACCAGTGAGGCCGAGTCGCCTTTACCAGCGACCCGTGCGGCTGTCATGCGGTCCTGGAGATCGCGTGCAGCGAGGGTAAGCTTAGGGAGATCACTCTTCGCCTTTTCGATGGTCGAAACGGCTTGGGCGATGACGGCTTCATGCTGCTGAATCTGTGCTTCCTTTGAAGCGATTTGTTGGTTCAACTCGGCAAGAGGCTTCGTAGCCGCTGCAACCTGCGACTTCGCCGCTTCCCATTCTTTCATCACAGGAACAAGCTTTTCCTTCGCGCTGGTCAACGACTGCTGAATCGCCTTGATTCGTTCCTCGGCGGGCTTCGGGTTCGCCGCCAGTGTTCGAACGTCTTTCGGATCTTCGACCGAGCAATTGAAGACTTCGCCGCTCCAGTTTCCGGCGACCACTCGTTTGCCGTCAAACGTCACCGCGACCTCCAGCATGTCTTCGCTTCCATGTGCGAATGACTTGAGCTCTTTTCCAGAGGCATCCCACAGCTTCGCGCGGTTGTCGGCCCCCGCGGTTGCGAGCCGGCCCTGGTGATCAAACGCGACCGATGAAACACCACCGCCGTGGGCGTTGATGGTGCGAATAGCCTTCCCATCGTTCAATTCCCATAGCTTGACGGTGCCATCTGCACTGGCGCTCGCCAGCACGTTGGAGTCATCTCGCCAGGCCAACGAGAAGACGGCACCTTTGTGCCCCACCAAGTCCAAGTAAGGACGCCCCGTTTCGGTTTCCCAAACGGAAATTCCGCCTGCACGATCCGCCGACGCAACCAAGACCCCATCGGGGCTGAACGAAACGGCGTAAATCCAGTCGGTGTGCTTCTTGATATCGAAGAGCATCTCGCCGCTCTGAGCATCAAAAATACGAAGCATGCGTTGGGGGCCGCCAAGTGCAACGCGACTCATGGAGTCATTAACGTCAGCACCGAACACGACGTCCAACTCGTCGCCAATCGTCGCGACGCGCTCGCCGGTGCGAACATCGAACACGGCGACCAAACCTTGAGCGGAGTGACGACCACCGCCAACAATCAAGTAAGCCCCATCACGACTGAATTTTAGATCCTGAGCGATGCCTTCTGGGAAAGGTAGGATCCCAAGGATTTCACAGCTCTGGCTGTGGTAGAGCACGACTTGGTTCTGCCCGGAGACGGCAACCAGGGGAGCCCAGGGACTGGCCGCGATCGCTGAGATCGCGGGCGCTCGCGACGTCACGACGGGTGTTTGCAGAGGCGTTGTTTCGGGCATCGCGGCGGGGCCTTCCGGCTTGCCGCTTGAGGAGGCAACGAACTCGAGAGCGTTCTTTTTCTTCGCCGATGCCTTAGACCCTGCGTTCTCCAGCACACCGCCTTCAATCCAAGCACGGATCAGCGTCAGCTTATCCTCGGGCAGCTTATCTTGATTGGGAGGCATCACAGGCGTGTCGTCATGGTTGACTAACTGCCAGAGCCGGCTGCCTTCCACGTCACCGTCATCGAAGACGATCTCGCCGCTGCCACCGCCCTCCATCAATGACCCGAATGTGTCAAGCGCCAGCCCGCCCTTCTTGTCACCCTGGTGGTGACAGTTCAGGCAGTACTGCCGAAAGATCGGCTTGACGTGCTCTTCGAACGTGACCTTCGCCGGAACATCTTCCGCAAATCCAGCGGAGACCGTTGAGATCAGAATCAGGAGTGTGGTGACGCAACGCATAGAAATCATCAGTGATTGAATACAAACTCACGACTGTTCAGAACCGCCCAGAAAACGTCTTCGAGCGCGGCAACCTTATTCTCCGCTTCCGAAACCGAAGTCGTTAGCTTCGCGATTTCAGAAGGTGTTGGTCGCCGGGAAAGACACCGCACGTAGATTCTCTCGATCACCTGCTGCTCGGTCAGTTTTTCCTGTTCGATCCAATTCTTGACCTTATTGCCCTGCGAGATCTTTCGGCTCGTCGTATTACCGTTGAGCAGGTGGAGCGCCTGGGAAAGGGAAGGATCTGTTGAGGCTTCGCAATCGCAAACCGTTGCGCGGGGCGCCCGGCCGAAGGTGGTAAGGAAGTAGTTCGAAGTACGACCATCAGCGATTTGAACCGCGCGGGCACCGAGAGGCAGTCCCGTAAACTTGTCCGGTGCTTCCGTCACCTGACAGATACAGTCCAGCAGGCTTTCGGCCGGCACACGACGAATCAGTGCGTGCGAGTAATTGCGCAGGTCGTGAGCATTCGACTCGTTGGTTGCGCTACTTCGCTGGTAAGCATCGCTGTTGCAGATGTCTCGAACCAGTCGCCGGAAATCAAACTCGTACTCCACCAATTTCTTACCGAGAGTCTCAAACAACTCCGGATTGCTCGCAGGGTTGCTGACCCGGATATCGTCGACTTCATCCACCAGGCCAACGCCCATGTAGTGTGCCCAAACCCGATTGGCGATCGAAGGCGCGAAGAAAGGGTTCTCTGGACTGGTCAGCCACTCGGCCAACACGGCACGACGGTCTTTTCCTCGGGTATTCGGTGATTCACCGCCCAAGAACTTTGGAGGAACAGGTTTCTTCGTTACAAGGTGATTGACTTCACCACCGCCCCGGTTGTAGACGATCCGCTCACGATAGTCTTCGCCGCCCTTACGTCCGATTTGTGAAAAGAACGATGCAAATCCATAGTAATCATCCATCGTCCACCGATCGAAGGGGTGGTTGTGGCACTGGGCGCACTGGGTGCGAATGCCCATGAAGACTTGTGCCACGTTCTCGGCCGTCTTCAGCGTGTCGCGTTCGATCTCATAAAAGTTGGTTCCCGGCGAAGTGAACGTTCCGCCGGTGCTGGTCAGGAGTTCCCGTACCATCTGGTCCACCGGGACGTTTCGTGCGAACTTGTCGGTCAACCAGTTGGCATAGAGGAACGCCGACTTGTAGCTGACTTGGTTGCTGCTCTTTATCATCAGCAACTGAGCAAATTTCATTGCCCAGATCTCGCTGAATTCCTTGCTTTCGAGCAACTGGTCAATCAGCGCGGCTCGCTTATCCGGCGCGGGATCCGCCAGAAACTTCACGTAGGCTTCTTCGGTCGGCAGTAAGCCAGTGATATCCAACGTGACCCGCCGAATGAACTCTTCATCGGAGCATTTACCGGACGGAATGATTCGCAGCTGCTGGAGTTTTTTTCCGACGAGCTGGTCGATGTAGTTGCCCGTAATCTCAGGGGGCGAGTATTCCAGATCCGCCGGCAGTGCGAGCACTTGGCTGCCCACGGTGTGGGTGTCGAACCGCGCCATCACGAATGCTTCGCCGCGACGCCCCGCAGTGACCACACCGGCGTTGTCAATCGCGGCGGTTCCGGAATTGTTGGACGTGAACGCCGCCAATCGGGTGATGTCTCGCGTCGAGCCATCGCTATACGTTGCCACCGCGACAAATCGTTGTTTCGTGCCCTCGCCCTCGATGACCGCTTGGGGCGGATACAGTGCGACCGAGTCCACGGTTGGAGGTGGCGTTTTTTCAGAATCGAGCTTGGCCCCGGTACGCAACCACTCCAACAGAGTCGCGTAATAATCCGAGTCTTCGCCAAACAGTTTTCCGCCGGTGTGCGCGACTTTGCCGACCGCTTTCTCCATCAACAAACTCTGTTCAGGAACGGCGAGGTTGATGCGTCGGAACCCGATCTCGCGGGTGATGCGGTCGTAATCACCCTTCGGATCAAACCCGAAGAGGCTGAGGTTAAAGCCATCTTTGCCGCGTGCAGCCCCGTGGCACGATCCGGTGTTGCAGCTTGCTCGTGTCAACACCGGCATCACATCGTTCGTGAAACTGATCGGAGGCTTTGTCGACGCGTTGGTGACCGTCACCGGAATCTTGACCGTCGTACCAAGGTATTCGGCTAACAGTTCGGTTTGTCCGTCCGCGACCGGCTTGAGCTGAAAACCATCACGGGCAACCTTGCTCGGATCAGCAATCTTCCAGATCACTCGATCGCTCGCGTCTTCGGTGATGCCATCATCTCGGCGGAGGACCGCGACGAATGATTGAACGTCACGTGCTGACCCAAGTTTGATTTCGGGTGGGTAAACCGCCAGTTCGGGAGGACGAGAAGTCCCGGGCGACTTTTCCGATGATTCGGTGGCTGGATCTGCGGCGCGGACACCGTGCGTCTCCGTGAGACCTATCAACCAAGACGCAAGCAGCATCGCCGAAAGAGTCGTTCGAAGGTGGGGTCGTTTCATGACCAAATTCCGTGATCGGGAATGATAGTGTTTCAGCGAGTTCAATGAGGTCAGCTTTTCTTTTGGCGGAGCTGCTCAAGACGACTGAGCGGCTTATCCTTTTTGGCGGCGGGCGCCTTCGGTTTCTCAGGTGCGGCCTTGGGAGCGTCCGCTTTCGGCGGCAATGGCTTGTCGATTCGCAACTGTCCCGTTCCGTTGGTTTGGACAATCACTTCACCGTCGACCTTGACCCTTGCCTGACAGTTCAGCGTCTTGTGGTTCCCAACCTTTGCCTTGGCGTCGATGACCAATGGGAACGTCACGGACGTTGAATCGGCAGCGATGGGCTGGGTCGGCTCAGGGCTCGAAACACCCGCCGGGATACCCACCAACTGGACTTCGGCTTCGCCCTTAAATTCTCGAAGGATTTCGATCGGGATCGTGACATCGACGGTCGACCCCAACTCCCCCGCGGCCTTTGGGAACTGGTACTTGAAGAGTGAATTTTCGACGGTCAATTGGATCGGCTTTGCGGCGGTGAAGGCCGAGCCCGTCTTGGAAGTGTAGTAGGCCATGAAAATGATCGGCCAAGTGCCGATACCCGCACCACCATTGGCGGTGATTGGCACGTCCACCTCGGTCTTCCCCTTCGCAATCGATCGGCTGTTGTTGATGCCGATTCCCGGTGGATTGTAAAGCGTTCGAATGGCAACCGACCCATCGAAACCTTCTTTTCGTTCGATGCGGACTTTCAATGACTTGCTACCACTACGCACGATTGGAGTCTTTGGCTGAACGACTTCAACCGTGAAGGGAACCGGATCAGTGACGGCCATTGCGGCACGTTCCGTCCGGTGGTCCCACATCCCGCGACGGTTTTGACCGAGAACCAACTTGTGGGTCTGCGACAACTTTCCGCCGACGAGCGGGTTCTTGGCGTCACCGCGAGCACGAATGGTAAACAGGGACGCGTCGTGCGTTGCGTCCGCAGCGGCCGTTAACAGGACCGGCACTTCGGGCCGACCGGGAGGCATTGGAAACGTAGTCGCGATCACTCCGGGTGGCAGATCTTCGAGAGCCAAATTGACCTCTCCGTTGTATCGATCGCGCTGCGCCGTGACGACCATCGCCGTGTGGCCGCCGATCGGCACGCTCACCACATGCGCTTCATCGCGGCGAATTTCCTTGAGCGTCACATTGACTTTGGGAACGGGTTGAGTCACTTCGATGCGATACGCGTGAAGAGGGCTACCGTTGCGGAGGTGATCGTAAATGCGAACAGTGTGCTTGCCGTCTTCCTTGGCATCGAACTCCAAATGATCGATACGGCCTCGACTGTCGTCACTGGAAATCAGCGTTGCATGTTTCGGATTGAAAACGTTCAAGACCGCATCGAGTGGGGAACGGAGAACGTTTCTCGCAAAGACCTCGACCCGGTACTTCGTTCCCTTTTTTGCTTCGAACGTGAAACAGTCATAGTCATTTTCTTTTTCGATCACGCCGCAGTAGGCACCGGGAACAGGAACGACGGGTGCCTTGGTGCGGTCGTCATTGGGTTCCTGCTCCATGGAAACGGGCAGTTCATTGACGCGAACCCAATTGGGAGACGGGCTGATTCCGTTGTCGTCTTCGGTGGTAATTCCCCAGCGTTCGAAGTTGCCATCGGGCAGTTGGTACTCGGCTTCACGTCGCGAGCCATCTGACATCACGAGGCTTGCCTTCAACGTCGACCCGGGGACACCGCCGGCTGGAATGACGGTCACCGGTCGAGGATACGTTCCGAGATGCAAACGGTAGCCGCCAAAGTCGCTGCCCTGAAACGCACTGTCTCGCACCACGATCGTGTAGTCGCCGGCCTGGTCGGCGGTGAAGGTGCAGAAGCCGTCTTGCTGCAAAAGTGCCGAATCATCGCTCGACGCGACTTCGAACCGACCTTCGTTCAAGATTGCGATGTAGGGATCCAGGATGTTTTGGTTGCGAAGTGAAAAGGCCAGACGAATGCCCTCAATCTCAACGTTGATTGTCTGACCTGCCTCCAAATGGACGCGGTAGTAGTCCACATCTTCTCGCTTGACCACACCGTCGATGGTTCGGTTCAGCTCGACCTGCTGCGGAGTATCAAATGCATTATTTGGCTCGACCTCCTTGAGGGTTGACATCGCGCCGACACCGACCAGGCGCAGATTCGCGATGCCACTGCGCGTGATCAAGCGAAGCGGATACAGGCCAGGCGTTAAATCTTCCGCCGCACGAAGCTTGACATCGACTTTTCGGTTATCGACGACACTGACATCCAATACCTCGATACCGGGCAGGTCCATTAAGACCTTGTAGGCGTCGTTAAGGTTGTTGCCGCGCAACTGAACGACGGTTTCCTCACCGCGAACAAGCCCCCTCGGTTCCATGCTCGTGACAACGGGGAGCGTCGCAAAGCAAGACGTCGCTCCTCCGAACAAAAACAATGCGGCACCGAAACTGGCAACCACGCGTGTTCGAATGATCTGATACATCATTAACTCTATTGCGATTGTGGGACGGAAGGACAGTTCGGCAGCAGCCACAGGCGTCTGATTTGGACGCCTGTGAAACGCCTTGTGCGGCTCAAACCATGAGGGGTTCGATCAGATTTCCACCGTCCACGATCTCGATGGGGCGATCACCGGGCGCCATCAGTTCTTTATCTGCGACGATTCCCAACAATCGATACATCGTCGTCGCCAGGTCAGCCGGTGAAACAGCGTTTTCTTCCGGCTCCGCCGCGGTTGAATCACTGGCACCATACACCATGCCGCCCTTGATGCCTCCGCCGGCGAGCATGACCGAGAATACCTTGGGCCAGTGGTCGCGTCCGGCGTCTTGATTGATCTTTGGCGTTCGCCCGAACTCGCTGCTGACCATCACGAGCGTTTCGTCCAAAAGACCTCGTTCACTCAAGTCATCAAGCAGAACTGCCAGCCCTTGATCGAGCGATGGCATCTGCCCCTTGAAGCCGTTCGTGATGTTCTGGTGCATGTCCCAGCCACCATAAGTGAGCGTGACAAGCCTCGTGCCAGCTTCCACCAAACGGCGAGCCATCAGCAATCGTTGGCCGGCCTGATTGCGACCGTAGCGATCACGCATCTTGGCGTCTTCTTTCTCGATGTTAAACGCCTCTCTCGCTTCAGGCGTATCAAGCAAACTGTAGGCTCGTTCATAGAACGTATTCATCGCCGATACGTTGTCGGCACTGGTTGCGCTGACGAAGTGATCGTTTACCGATTCCAAGGCCGCCTTGCGACGCATAAATCGCTCTGCATCGACTCCGCCGGCAAGATCGAGATCACGAACCTTGAAACCGTTCTGTGCGGGATCGCTGCCGAGCGCGAAACCACCGTAACTGCTGGGCAGGTATCCGGTCCCGGCGAACTCGTTGGGGACGTTCGGGATGCAGATGTACGGAGGCAAATTGTTCCGTGGGCCATACTCGTGACTCACGACCGATCCGAACGAGGGATAGCGAAGCGCCGGGCTGGGCTTGTATCCCGTGAACATGTTGTGGGTCCCACGCTCATGGGCGGCTTCGCCGTGAGTCATGGACCGAATCACACTGAACTTGTCGGCACGTTTCGCCAACTGAGGCACCGACTCGCTGAACACCTCACCGGTTTTCGTCTTGATCGTCCGCATTTCACCCCGATACTCCATCGGGCTGTATGGCTTCGGATCGAAGGATTCCTGTTGGGCCATTCCGCCCGGCAGGTACACGTGAATGACACTCTTGGCCTTCGCTTCGACAAAGTCATAGTGTTTCTGCTCGGCATTCGCCTGATGCATCAACAACTCGGGGAGCGAGAGACCAATACCTCCAAGGGTTCCGGCGGCCAAAAATCCGCGTCGGCCAATTGGATTTCCTTTACAACGCATCAATACGACTCCGTAGCTATTGGTTTTTCAAACGGATGCGAGAATCATTCCCGACTTCAATGCCCGGCAAGACTAATGCCTCTTGGACTGGTCGCTGAAATGATGGTGGGTGGGATGTGGGGGGCGGGACGACGAATTTCTCGGAAGAATTTCTTCGTTGTGGGGAAGGTGTTCGCAAAACCCTGAATCACAGAGCCTCCTCCACCTTTGACGCTGGAACGATTCTACCCCAGCAACGAACCCACAAAAATTGATTGATCGTTAAAAGTGAAAGGAGTTACCCGATTTTGGTGAACGGTTATCCCCTACCCCAAAAGAGTAGCGTGATCCGCTGACGGCGTCAAACTCCGCCTCAAAACCCACTTTTGGGCTGCGTTGCCGCTAAACTCTCTCTCTCCAGCACAGAAACGTGCGTGTTTACCCTGTCTGTGTGTCACCCAGCCTAGCTTCCTTCCCCACGACGCCATGATGCAACTCTCTTCACGAATGCTGCCTTCACTCGTCTTCCTTCTTGCTGCGCCGTTCACGACGGCCTTGGTGGCAGACGATTTACCCGCAACTCCCAAACGTCCGGATGTTTCTCCCCGCAACGTCGTCTTCATCCTGACCGACGACCACCGATACGATGCCATGGGATTCATGGACCATCCTTTCCTGGAGACTCCGCACCTGGATTCACTGGCCAGCAACGGCGTGCACCTGAAGAACGCCTTTGTGACGACCAGCCTCTGTTCGCCCAGCCGTGCTTCCATCCTGACGGGCCTTTACACCCACAAGCACCGCGTCATCGACAACAACCGCTTGGTCCCGGAGGGAACCAAATTCTTTCCGCAGTACCTGAAACGAGCCGGTTATGACACCGCATTTGTCGGCAAATGGCACATGGGGGGCCATCATGATGACCCGCGTCCGGGCTTCGATCATTGGGTCAGTTTCCGTGGGCAAGGCAACTACCTTCCTCCCGGACCCAAGTACACGCTGAATGTGAACGGAGAACGCGTCAAGCAAAAGGGCTACATCACGGACGAACTGACCGACTACGCCGTCGATTGGCTTGAAAACCGAGATGATGAAAAACCGTTCTTTCTTTATCTCTCTCACAAGGCGGTCCACGCAAACTTCACTCCCGCCGAACGGCACGAAGGCCGCTATGCCGATGCCGATTTGAGCTTCCTGCCGCGAGGACAAAACATCAAAGCCGAAAACGATGCGCCTCGATGGGTTCGCGACCAACGCAACAGTTGGCACGGGATCGACTTCTCCTACCACAGCGACAAAGGGCTCGACTACCTCTACCGGCGTTACTGCGAATCGGTGCTTGCCGTCGACGACAGCGTGGGTCGCGTTCTCGCGCAGCTCAAGAAAATGGGCGTCCACGATGAAACGCTGATTATCTACATGGGTGACAACGGTTTCATGTGGGGTGAGCACGGTTTGATCGACAAACGCGTCTCTTACGAGGAATCCATCCGCGTTCCGATGATGATGCAATGCCCGGATCTGTATGAAGGAGGCAACGTCGTCGAGAAAGTGATCGGCAACATCGATGTCGGGCCAACGGTGCTGCACGCCGCTGGATTAAAAGCCCCGGAGTACATGGACGGGCAGAGTTTCTTGGATCTGCCGAACAATCCCGAAATGCCTTGGCGTGACTATTTTCTCTACGTTTACTACTGGGAGAAGAACTTTCCCCAGTCACCTACCCAGTTTGCACTCCGCGGTGATCGTTTCAAATACATCACGTACTATGGACTCTGGGATGTCGATGAGCTTTACGACCTCACCACTGATCCGGGCGAAACGAAGAACTTGATCAACGATCCGGACTATCAGTCGGTCGTAAAGGAAATGGAAGATCGACTCTATTCCATGCTGGGCGACGCTGGAGGAATGGATATCCCAATGAATCAACCCAAAGGCCGCAGCCAAAACAAGCGTTGGGATGATCGTGGCGGCAATGATGCTTCCGCGTTCCCAAAATCGATCGTCGTTGACGAGCCGATTAATCGCCAGGCGAAGTGAGTCGCGGCGACTTAAGTGACGCTCGAATCATCTGGTTCAAGGGCGGCTTGATGCTAGTTGCAGGCTGCCTTTCCGCCGGAATGCTCTTGGCAGAATTCACGCATTGGCGGTCCGTGGCGTTGCTGCTGATCGCGATCTGGGGATTCTGTCGAGCTTACTATTTCGCGTTCTACGTCATCGAGCACTACGTTGATCCGGAGTACCAATTCAGCGGGCTCATTGATTTTGTCCGCTATCTAGTCGGCAAGCCTCGTGCGAGGAAGCGTTAGTAATGGGGGATCAATCACTGTCGATTTTATGCCCTCTCATGAGATCACTTCCAGCGATTCCCGCTGCGGAGCGCATTCCCGCTGCGGAGCACGCGCGGAGACGGGGGACAGTTAGGCCGGTCAGTGATTGATCTCTCGTTGCTTAGACCCTTCAATCGGTTTCGATGTCATGACAGGATGTCGTGCGCCACCTTGCCTCCAACGTTGGTCAGTCGGAAATCACGGCCCGCGTGGCGATAGGTGAGTCGTTCGTGGTCGAGACCCAAAAGGTGCAGGATGGTCGCATGCCAATCATGCGCGTGCATGCGTCCTTCGACAGCGGAATACCCAAGACCATCCGTAGCGCCGTAGCTGAAGCCGCCTTTGACGCCACCACCAGCCATCCAGGTCGTGTAGCCTTTGTTGTTATGGCCACGTCCGTCACCGGTCGCGTGTGGGGTTCGCCCAAACTCACCCGCCCAAATCACCAACGTGTCCTTCAATAAGTCACGTTGTTTGAGGTCTGCCAGAAGCCCCGCAATCGGGCGATCAATCGATTGACACTTCTGCGGCAATTCCGTTTTCAATCCAGTGTGGTGGTCCCAGCCACCGCTGCTCAGTTCGATAAACCGAACACCGGATTCGACCATTCGTCTGGCGAGGAGACACTGGGTGCCAAAGGAGTCCGTCGAGGGATCGCCAATACCATAAAGCGATTTCGTTGTTTCGGTTTCTTTGGAGAGGTCCATCAAGTCTGGCATTGAGGACTGCATACGAAAGGCAAGTTCATACGATTGCATGATCCCTTCGACTTGTGGTTGGTAAACCTCTTTTCGGAGCGTTTCCGCATTCAGGTCATTGAGTAGATCGAGCTGGACACGTTGCGTTCTCCGGTCGAGGGTGTCGTTTTTCAGATTGGGAATGGGATCACTCGAGGAGGATGGGTTGCCTCGTCGGCCGGAGCGTCTCGGCGCACCTCCCGCACTCGCCAAATCCAACGCCGGTTCCACACGTGTCGCCTGGTAGCGGGCCGGAAGAAATCCACTGCCAAAGTTCACGTTTCCACTTCGGCCGCCTTCGCCCATGACGACGAAGCCTGGCAAGTCGGCGTTCTCGGTTCCTAAGCCGTAGACACTCCAGGCGCCCAAGGACGGTCTGACAAACTGTCCGGAGCCAGTGTGTGCCGCTCTTTCTGCAGTGGGATGATTCGGCTGGTCGCCATGCATGCCTTTCAAGAGGCACAATTCGTCTGCTTGACGACTGAGAAACGGGAAGAGGTCCGAGATCCATAGACCGCTGTCGCCCCGCTGGCGGAACTTCCATCCAGGCGGAAGCATTTTCCCGGGGCGCTTTGAATCACTTCCCGCATGCCGAATCAGTTCAGGTTTGTAATCAAAGGTGTCAACGTGCGACGGAGCGCCATTCATGAAAAGCATGATGACATTCTTGGCACGAGCCGGAAAATGCGTTGCACGACTCTCCATCGGTGCTGCTGATTCACCCGCGGTGAGCGATTGGTGAGTGGCCATCGCGGTAAACGCAACGGGCATCAGTTGCGTTGCAAGGGTCTTCACGCAGCGGCGACGGTTGAGAGGTTGTTCAGTCATTTTAGTTTTGGGTGCGACGAGGAATCGGCATGGAAGAGAAAGGCGAGACGCAAGTGAAGGAACGTCTAATTGAGGATTCGGAATCGAGCGCTTGCAAACAGGGCTTGGCAGAAGAAGGAAAGTGCGGAATCAGATTCGGAGTTGCTATTGGATGAAAACGCGGGGTTTCGGCGACGCCCTCGTCGCGTCGATGAACCGTCCGAATTGCCCAGCGTCGAGGGTTGGACGCCGTCTATCTGGTTTGAGGTGGAGGTTTGCCGAGAGCCGGGGTACGCCGAAAAGAACTTTGTACAC
>JBCBOO010000499.1:0-529 GCA_039821235.1 Planctomycetota bacterium | reverse complement strand
ATGATGAGGCAGACAGGGCCGTGCTGTGAGTGAGCGACACCGGCGACGGTGCCGACAGGGCAGTTGTCGATGGTATGATCACCGATACCGACAATGTCCACAGAACGGTTGGTGGTTTCGTCTTTGATAATTGGAACCGAGCTATGCTCGCGCAAGCCAAGGCACAAGACGTTTCCGAAGTTTTCGATCGCCACTATGTCCCTGCAAACGCAGACCAAGTGGAGCTCTTTAGGATGAAACAACACTTCGTCTTCGCTGTCTTCGTTGCCAAGTTACTCGCCGACGAATCGAAAGCCCTCGTTCATCAATACGAAACCGATTCCGATGCCCAGTCAATTTATCGAGATCTCCTCGAAATCGCTACTTCGTCTGTTGGCGCGAATATCGAAGCAGACGACCTTCTAGAATTCCTTTCATGCAAGAAACTAGATCACACCTGGAAAGGATCCACCATCGGGGTGCAATCCGACGCGACACAAGATGAAGAATCGCGGTCGGCTTTCTGCTAAGAGTCATTATCTGTTGTACG
>JBCBOO010000498.1:0-532 GCA_039821235.1 Planctomycetota bacterium | reverse complement strand
GGGATGAATCTCAGCAGGTCGCAGCAACAAGGCTACTCCACTGCTTACAATACCCAGTTCCACATTCAAGTCGTCTGCAAGGGATCCGTCTTTCCCAGAGTGTTTCACTTGCAAATGGTGCAGAGACGCGCGACTCTTGCGTCGCGCGGCCCACGTTACACGCGTACGGTACCCGGCGTCCCCCCCTCCCAAAAGAAGGAAAAAAGAGACACCTATTCTTACTCACACCGCCGGGAAAGGCACACATCGTCGCCTCTAAGCCAGAATCCATGCTAGAGGCGACGATGTGTGCCTTTCCCGGCGGTGTGAGTAAGAATAGGTGTCTCTTTTTTTCTCTCTTTTGGGAGGGGGGGACGCCGGGTACCGTACGCGTGTAACGTGGGCCGCGCGACGCAAGAGTCGCGCGTCTCTGCACCATTTGCAAGTGAAACACTCTGGGAAAGACGGATCCCTTGCAGACGACTTGAATGTGGAACTGGGTATTGTAAGCAGTGGAGTAGCCTTGTTGCTGCGACCTGCTGAGATTTATCCC
>JBCBOO010000497.1:259-537 GCA_039821235.1 Planctomycetota bacterium | reverse complement strand
GTTTGAAAACTTTTTCTTGAAAAATTTTCGTTCGAAAATTGAGAGGCGTTTTTGACTTGTTTGATAGAAAATTATTTGCTTCAATAGAATTTAGTAAAAATATGACTTTAGGCAATGTAGCAGCCCGGCTAGCTCAGTCGGTAGAGCATGAGACTCTTAATCTCAGGGTCGTGGGTTCGAGCCCCACGTTGGGCGAGTTTTCACTGGAAACACATTGAAACAAAAAACAATTATTCAAACAAACGTTGGATATTAAACAAACTGTCTCTACTGATAAC
>JBCBOO010000497.1:0-249 GCA_039821235.1 Planctomycetota bacterium | reverse complement strand
GTTTGAAAACTTTTTCTTGAAAAATTTTCGTTCGAAAATTGAGAGGCGTTTTTGACTTGTTTGATAGAAAATTATTTGCTTCAATAGAATTTAGTAAAAATATGACTTTAGGCAATGCAGCAGCCCGGCTAGCTCAGTCGGTAGAGCATGAGACTCTTAATCTCAGGGTCGTGGGTTCGAGCCCCACGTTGGGCGAGTTTTCACTGGAAACACATTGAAACAAAAAACAATTATTCAAACAAACGTTGG
>JBCBOO010000496.1:0-538 GCA_039821235.1 Planctomycetota bacterium | reverse complement strand
AGCGAGGTCAATTTCGTTGCCAGTGACATCTGCAATGGCACAGAACACCCCATCGCAAAGGTCGAAGTCGTCCTCTGTCGCGAGCAGTTTATCGACATCAGAAGCGGTCATTTGCGGCCCTTCGGATCCGGTGCATCCAACGAGAACGATTAACGACAGCATTGTTAAAGCTCGAATCACCATTTGTCGTCGTCGCACAACGGAAGGTTTTTACGACACCGCCCCAAACGAAGCGGTGGAGTTTGAATCGGGGGAATTGTACCAAGGCCAGCCCGCGTCGCCAAACAGGGAAGGTGTGCCGCAGGCCTAGCGTAAAAACCATGTTAGCAGACCCGGTGAATCGCCAAGACGGTCAGTCATTCGAGGGGATCGCCCGTGACGGCACCCACAATACTGACGGCGTCGCAGGCGTAAAGATCAGCACCACCAAACGGGTTGAGTTCGAGCAGTCGCAATTCACCGTCACATTCACAAACGTCGAGGACGTAAACGTCAGCGGGTGCTGGAATTGCGTTGGCAACGGTTTGCGCAAAGGTCC
>JBCBOO010000495.1:0-547 GCA_039821235.1 Planctomycetota bacterium | reverse complement strand
ATTTCTTATGGGTGCCATGTCGCTGATCCAAGGTGCGGAACGCTTGGTTCCGGCAGACCTCGTTACGACCGAACTTGATGGTCAGGTGCGGTTTTGGGCATCCGCTCCATGCTGCCGTTCTTTTTGGCAATCTGGATCGTGATGAATATGGAAAGAGCATTTACAATTCTGGTCATCGTCCTCGGCGCCACCGCAGCGGGCGGCCTCGCACGTGTGGCGGCTGCCCTCAAATATGGCGCCCCCGAGCCAGCCTTGATGGGCATCATTGCTTTTGAACTTGCGACACTGCTGTTCATCCCTTGGTACAAACGCGTCGTTCAACAAGGTCGGGCACACCATCTTACGGATCCGACCGGCTGATCGCCGCGACAAAGCGGCCATTGGCAATACTCTGGCTGACGGAAGGTTTGTCCGCACTGCGTGAATTGCCCGGCCGTGATCTTCGCAAGCGCCGCGAATGACTGTTGCCGGGGACGCGGTTGCAGCATTCCGAGGTAGTCGCGGAGGTCCGGTCTGGGCCGTCCTCCAAGGTGGAGCAATAGCCACG
>JBCBOO010000494.1:0-550 GCA_039821235.1 Planctomycetota bacterium | reverse complement strand
AACGGAATTAACCAGACAAATCACTCCACCAACTAAGAACGGCCATGCACCACCACCCATAGAATCAAGAAAGAGCTATCATTCTGTCAGTCCTACCTATGTCTGGACCTGGTGAGTTTTCCCGTGTTGAGTCAAATTAAGCCACAGGATCCACATCTTGTGGTGCCCTTCCGTCAATTCCTTTAAGTTTCAGCCTTGCGACCATACTCCCCCCGGAACCCAAACACTTTGATTTCTCATAAGGTTCTGACAAAGTCGTATACACATTTGCCAACCCCTAGTTGATATAGTTTAAAGTTGAGACTACGACGGTATCTGATCGTCTTCGATCCCCCAACTTACGTTCTTGATCAAGGAGCAAATACTAGGCAAATGCTTTCGCAGTTGTTTGTCTTTTGTCGATCCCGGAATTTCACTTCTAACGACAAAATACTAATACCTCCGACTAACTCTATCCATCATTACATCAGCCATTCAAACCAACAAAAATTAACCGATGTCATTATGTATCATTCCATGCTTTAATATAAAGCCGTAAGACTGTTTTAAA
>JBCBOO010000493.1:0-560 GCA_039821235.1 Planctomycetota bacterium | reverse complement strand
CTACGGCAACCCAGAACCAAGTCAAAGAGGCCTGACCCCTTTGATTCCCTCGAACCGCCGGCGACTTGCTTGGAAGCGCAGGCTGTTTGTCGCGACGGTTCAATTCGTCGTCGCTTCTCGAACTGCCAGCACGACCGCGGACTGAACGAAACGGCCTTCGGTGTTTGATCTCAATCGGTTTGGCCGCATTCGAAGCGACGGGATCGATGTCGACGGCGCGATGACACTTCTTTTGTGGCCTTGTCGCCATCGATCCCCACGCTTCTTTCAACGCTTCGGCAGGTACGTGGACGCCGACTGGTCCGACGCCTGATTCACCCTTTTGGCCTGCAATCGGTTACGCTATTGGGAGATCAATCGAGGTTCACCCCGACAACCTCGTAACCAACGGATGCACACCGAGCGGCGGAGGTCACTCAATCGGGTTTGAGTGCAGGCTCATTCGCCGCCGCCGGGTGATCCGTAACGTTCTGCGACTAATCGTCCCGTCAATGACTCAACAACGTGAACTAGCAACGACGCTTCTCGGGCAGGTTGCCGACGAACTCGAAACGACGTTT
>JBCBOO010000492.1:0-563 GCA_039821235.1 Planctomycetota bacterium | reverse complement strand
AAATCCGAATTGGACTCGCTCGGGATTCCCGCGGCGGCGACAGGCAAAACCGATTTGAGGCAGTCTCAGCCGCCGTCTGCTCCTGATCGTCCGATTCGGAAGGATGTCGATCTGGATAGGCTACTAGATCAAATTGAAGATGACCCTCAGATTTCGGGTCTAATCGAAGAAGCTATGGATGACCCGAGGTTGAAGCAACTGTTGGAAAGAGCAAACGAAGCCGGCAAAAAGTAACGGGTTCAACTGCCGCACCAAGAGGTTCGTTTCGCCGCAGGCAGGCATCGCCCTCTTTGACGCGTCACCGCGTCGTTTCTCCCCGGGGGAAAGTTCACCTCGGGATCTTGCCGATTGGCGGGCATTGTTGCACCGCAGTTGGAAGTGTCGCTGCGCATCTGTCTATGCCATGCATCTTGGACTGACGTCGCCTGACGCTTGCCAACACGCGCAGCCACCAGTTGAACGGCGATGCCTCAAGCCGGTAGGTGGCTGGTTTCTGTGACATCTGGGTTCCGTGGCTGTCGAGGGCGCTGCGTGCTGGCGTCATGCGTCGGAGGCGTCACAGC
>JBCBOO010000491.1:0-567 GCA_039821235.1 Planctomycetota bacterium | reverse complement strand
CACGTGATCCTCGGGACGCTTGCCTGGCAGCTCGAGACATCCGACGGCACCCCGTGACGCCGCCAGTCGTTTGAACAAAAACACCTTCCACTCGTTCGGCGTGAAATTGATGTAGCGGATCGTCTTGGTCGTCTTGGCCAAGCTGGGCATTCGCCAGTGCCAGCCGACGATCTCGCCGCGTTGCTGCTTCTTGGCGTGGATCGGTGGCTTGTTGATCCCGCACGGCACGCCGTGACTGGGCAGCAACTTGTCGCGATACGGTGACAGCTTGCAAAACTCGTAGACCGTCTCCGTCTCCGGTCCGTAGTTCGCGTCGATCATGCACGTGTCGACGGCCTGTTCGGTGCCATCCTCTCGCAAGTACTTGCGACCGAGGATCGATTTGCAGAGATCTGCGAGACCGACGTGCAGCATCGCGCTTTCGCTTTCGGCCGCCTGGTCGGGATACTTGTCCCGCAGCGTCATTGGTGCGCTGCTCTTTTCAAAGTAACGGCTTTTTTGGCCCGGCCAGTATCCGTAGTCGATCACCCATCCTGTGAAGTCATCCGTCCAAGCCGCCACGCCGTA
>JBCBOO010000490.1:0-567 GCA_039821235.1 Planctomycetota bacterium | reverse complement strand
CACGTGATCCTCGGGACGCTTGCCTGGCAGCTCGAGACATCCGACGGCACCCCGTGACGCCGCCAGTCGTTTGAACATAAACACCTTCCACTCGTTGGCATCGAAGTTGATGTAGCGGATCGTTTTCGTCGTCTTGGCCAAGCTGGGCATTCGCCAGTTCCACCCCACGATTTCGCCTCGCTGCTGACGCTTGGCGTGCATTGGTGGCTTGTTGATACCAGTTGCCATTCCATGGCTTGGTAACAGCTTGTCGCAATACGGCGACAGCTTGCAAAACTCGTAGATGGTCGGCTGCTCTGGTCCGTAGTTGGCGTCGACCATGCACGTGTCGACGGCCTGTTCGGTGCCATCCTCTCGCAAGTACTTGCGACCGAGGATTGATTTGCAGAGATCCGCGAGACCGACGTGCAGCATCGCGCTTTCGCTTTCGGCCGCCTGGTCGGGATACTTGTCCCGCAGCGTCATCGGTGCGCTGCTCTTTTCAAAGTATCGGCTTTTTTGGCCCGGCCAGTATCCGTAGTCGATCACCCATCCTGTGAAGTCATCCGTCCAAGCCGCCACGCCGTA
>JBCBOO010000048.1:0-28468 GCA_039821235.1 Planctomycetota bacterium | reverse complement strand
ATGATCGCGGCGTCATGTCCTGCGCATCCTTGACGCTCATTCGCTCCTGAACGGTCCGACGCAGCTTCAAGAAGCCCTTTCGCAACTCTTCGGATGCCAGTTCATCGATGGTCCGCAAGCGACGGTTGCCGAGGTGGTCGATGTCATCGATTTCGGCATCGCTTTCCGGATCGAACAAATCGATCAGGTAACGAATCGATTCAATGATGTCATCGGGACGGAGCGTCATCACCGACTCGCTGACACCCAGGCCGAGCTTTCGATTGAGTCGGAAACGCCCGACCTTGCCGAGGCGGTAACGGTTGTCGTCGTAGAATTTCTCTTCGAACAGCGTTCGCGCTTTCTCGAGCTGCGGCGGGTTACCGGGACGCAAACGCTGGTAGATCCGCAGCAACGCTTCTTCGTGGCTGGCGGTATTGTCGTCCATCAGGGTATTGAAGATCACGGGGACCTTTGGCGCGTCCATCACTTGGACACTCGTCACTTCGGCCGTGCAAATCGTCTCGGCCGTTTCTTTCGTGATCCGGTGCGCGGCTTCGATGATGATTTCACCGGCCCGCTCGTGTCCGCTTGGATAAACCACATCGTCGACCGCAATCCGACCTTCAATCTTCGGAGCGCTTTTGACGCTGGAGAGTTTTTCGGTGCGCGTCGGGTAAAACGCTTGCAGGATATCCGCATCGGTCGAGTACTTGGGGTCCATCGCTCGCAACAAAGTCGTCGCAGCGAACTTACCACTCTGGTCGATCCGAACGGTGAGCGCGTCTTTTTTCGTGACGTTAAACTCGACCCAACTGCCTCGCTCGGGGATCACGCGGCAAGAAGGAAGTTTGCGATCGGTTGTGGTGTCCGTATCCCAGACGAAGTCGACACCGGGCGAACGGTGAAGCTGACTGACGACCACGCGTTCGGCACCGTTGATAATGAATTCGCCACCACCCATCATGATCGGCATGTCGCCGAGATAGACCTCTTCCTCATGAGGCTCTTCCCGATTCAGACGCAGCCAGATGCGCAACGGCATCCCGTACGTCAAACGCAACTGGCGACACTCTTGGCTCGTGTACCGAGGCTTGCCCAGTTCATAGCGCAAGTACTCCAGGGTGATGTTCCCGTCGTAGCTGGCGATCGGAAAGATCTCGCGCAAGACCGACTCCAAGCCGTGATCGTCTCGCTCCGTCGACGCCGCGCTTTCCTGAAGGAACTCGCAGTAAGAAGCGGTTTGAAGAGCGGTCAAATCGGGGAGTTCAAAAGTGCCTTGATCGGAACCAAATCGACGAATGGATGTGGGGATCAGACGACGCTGGGACGTAACTGCCATCGGTAAAGAAAGCTCCTAATGGACTTGAGATCGAAAGCGGATCTCGGACGGCGATCGGGCAACGTGAAACAACGGACGGACCAGAAACGCACTTGCAACTTCGGCAAGGCGATCAAGCCGGTGAGGTGACTAACAACCGATCGCTGTCGGTGAAACGGCTGGGCTCGGGTATTCGCGAGGTGGGTGGAGAGAAGATTTCGAGGCCTCGAATTTCCGATTGACACGGCAAATCGAATTGAAAGACATTCTCATCAGTGATCCGTCGCATGTGAAAGCCGGGATGACCCAAGGTCGCCGTCCACCAAACTGATGCTCAGCGGTACTCCAAACGGTAAATCGCATGGAGAAAGCAAACACGTCGACAGCGGGGCACGCGGCACGAACCTAGGATTGTTCGGGAGAATATCACAACCGAGTCTTACGGGAAAGACCAACCCGGAAAACTGGCCCGGATTGTGCTGGGCTGAGCTGAATGAATCTAAGTCCCTGTGGAACAGCAACTTAAGCGTCAGCCGCTAACCTCCACTGCTCCCCCGCATCCGTTCCTGACGCCGCTGAAAAAAGAAAGTCTAAAAAACCTTCGCGACAAAGAAGCCTATTTCACCGGCAAAAGCGGCTGACTCTCTTTGGACTTGCGGTCAATCCGATACACCTGCCCTGACTGAGGATCGGCAACGTACAGCGCTGTCGCATCCGCAGTGAGCCCCACGGGCCCGCGAAGGGGGCTTCCTTCCAACCAAATCTCCGTATCTCCATCGGCGGTGAAGCGCCATATCGACTTCCCGTATCCATCGGTGACAAACCCCTCGTCTCCCGCCCACACGATGCCGTTGGGGAATTGGTAGGGACGATCTTTGATGATCACCGTTGCTTCCTTGGATTCGACATCGATTCTCTGGACCGCGTCCGAATCCGGTGTCACGGCCCACAGCTTTCCCTGCTCGTCAAACGAGAGCCCGCGCGCATTGACACGGCAGACCAACTCCGGCTTGCCACCAGTCATCGGCAGACGAAAAACCGCACGTCGCTCAGCGTCACAGACGTAAATGGTCTCGCCCGTTGGGTCCACGGCGAGCGCCATTGGAATGCCGAGCCAGCCTCCGTTGAGTGCCGTGAGCTCCGCGCCCGGGCCGGCGGCATGATAAATCTCACGACTCGCGGAATCGCCGATCAAGATGCCGCCCTGCGGATGGGGCACAACACACCAGGGCCGATTGAGAGGCTTTCGGAGCAACTTCGTGCCCGGCGTGAACAGCTCCCATTGGCCCGCCTGTGTTTCCAGATTTCCGCTCCGCCAAATCCCCGGCAGATCCAAGTCGACCACAAAAAGCCGACCGTCCATCCTCGCTACCGCTCGCGGGTAGGCGAATCCGGTCGAGCCATCAACGGCATCAGGGACTGACACGCTCTTGGCCGCAAAACGATCCTCCTTGGGTGCCTCGCTCGTTGTCTCCTGACAAAAGCCCTTTACCGCGGGCTGCGACAATGGCAGCAGCACCCCCACAAGTAAAGCTGTGCCGGTTGCGCAAGATTTTCTAAAGATGCCGGTTGGGCAGGACGATAAGAACGACAGCATGTTGAAATCCACTCGGGTTTCGGGCGTTAGCAGTGAACTTCCCTCCCGCTCAGCGACCGCGACCGAAAAGAAACACGGAAAGATTCCGACCATGATAACGTCAAGCCAATTCGATGCGCGGGGACTGTCACGCCGAATCGTTGGCCGCCTCCTCGTCTGGGGCTGCATCGTCGCTGCATTGCCGGCACTGATCAGCCAGACCGGCGCAATCGCCACGGCCGGCGGTCCCGTGAAAGCTGCCGGGCGGATTGATCTCTCGGACGCCAAACCCGTCCGGGCGACGGCACATCAATCACAAGTCGGCTATGTCACGCCCCAGGCAAGCCCTCGCGCGTCTCAGGTGCAAACGACCAGCCACCTCGGTCACGTTTTTGAACCGGCATGCGGATGCGAAACGGTTTGTGATTGCCCGGGCGTCTTCGAGCCCGCTTGCGGCCTGGAACCGGTGTGCGGCACAGAAGTCCTTTTGGAGCCAGGATGCGGCCTCGAAATCTGCGAGACAAGCGGCTGCGACAGCATGGATCCGAATTGCGGCTGCAACGTCTGCGCCGGTGGCACGCAAGGATTCTTGGACGGCTTGTTTCCGCGGCTGGAAGTCCGCTGGAAGCGATACGATTTTTTTGCCGGAGTGAGTAGCTTTACCGGTCCGATGAACTTCGCGAACGTCAGTGGAACGGGAACGGATCTTGATGGTGCGGGTAGCTTCGGTTTCTACGAGGGTTTTAACCGCGGGTTTTCGCTCGGCCTGTTCGGCTCCGACCTCGCCTACCAATCCGGCGTACGGTTTACGCAGAGCAATCTCTCAGGAGCAGGCTTTACGGACGAATCGCGCGGGCAGGTCTTCCTCACCAGCGGGCTCTTTCGACGCGTCGACTATGGACTCCAGTACGGGGTCGTGCTCGATTATCAATACGAAGACTGGTACTTTCGCAGCGACATGATCCAACTTCGTGGCGAGCTTTCTTGGGTCACTCGCGCACAAGATGTCTGGGGATTCAAGTTCGCCGCAGGTGTGGACGACGATACCGCCCTGACGAGTGTCACCGACGATGCCGGACAAGTTGTTCAAAACACGATAGTGCTCGAGCCGCTGACACAGTACCGGATCTTTCATCGACAAACTCTGGCCGGCTGCGGTCTGTTCGAAGGCTTCGTCGGATGGACAGATAACGACGACGGATTGCTGGGGATGGAATTGGATCTTCCCATTCATCCCAACTTGATGTGGAACACAAGCGCCACTTACTTGATTCCCAGTGAGGGAACCGCCCAAGCGGGACACACAGAGGAGTCATGGAACTTGGGGATCGGACTGACCTTCCGTCCCGGCGGAGTTCGCGGCGGATCACGCTACAGCCGGCCACTGTTCAAGGTCGCCGACAACGGTAGCTTCCTGGTTGATCGCCGATAACACCGATCGTCGATCACGAAGTCGGGCTCACCAGATGCCGACCAAGTCCCACCACCAATAACCGGTGGTGAGTGCCAAACCGATGCCGACCGTCGTCAAGAGTAGACCCGGCTTCGCCATGTCCATGACTTTGATCTGCCCCGATGAAAAGGCCATCGCATTGGGCGGAGTGGAAATGGGCAGTGGCATCGCCAGCGAACAACCGAACGCCGTCCCCACCATCATTGGCGTTGCGGGCTCGATGTTCATGCCGATGATGATCGGCAACAACAAGTTCGCCGTCGCAGTGTTGCTCATCAAGGAGGACATCGCACACGCGACCACGCCGAAGAGCGCGGTCAGCCAGAAGATGGAAACGCCTTCCACCGGTAATTGCTGAACCAACCAGTCAGCCAGCCCGCTCTTGGAGATCACCGTACCAAGACAAAGCCCGCCGCCCATCATCAAAAGGACGTTCCAAGACATCCGGTTCAAATCACCGGTATCCAAAACACCCGCGGCGAAAAAGACAATCAACGGGATCAACGCGACGGTTCCGCTGGAGTAGCCATGCAGCGACGACGTCATCCAACCGATGGTCGTCGCAGCCACGGCGGCGATCACAATCCAGAACGACCGGTCGCGCTCGATCGTCACACTTTGATTCACACTTGGAAGCTGCTTGTCACCTCGGCCGAAGAAAAACATCAGCACCACCCAAGCCAACGCCAGCATGATCAGCACGCCGGGGACGCCAATCATCATCCACTGGGCAAATGTGGGTGCGATCCCCACGCTACTCATGTACTGCATCGCGATCGCGTTCGGGGGACTCCCGATCGGCGTGCCCAACCCGCCGACGTTCGCCGCGAAGGGAATCGAGAGCAGGATCGCTTTACTGCGAAGATCCCCCTCGCCCAAACGAGTCGCAATCGGCAGAACCAACGCCAGCATCATCGCCGCCGTGGCGGTGTTGCTCAGCCACATCGATAGAAACGCGGTCACGGCCATGATGCCAATCAACAGCCGTGGCAACGTGCTGCCCGTGCGGCTGATGATGGCAGCCGCTAACCACTCGTCGAGCTGCTTCTTGTGCAGCGCCGCCGACAATGCGAAACCACCGAGGAACAGCACGATGACATCGGCAAAAAACGGCGACAGAAAGTCCGTTCGAGAGGCATCCAATCCGGCCGACTCCATGCTCGGCAGCAACCAAACCATCGAAAGAAATAGGACGATCAAGCTGGTGACAAACAACGGCACCGCTTCGGTCACCCAAAGCGTCGCGGCAACGATCAGGATGGCGAGCGCGTTGAACCCGGGCTGGGAAAGCCCTCTCGTTTCAAAAAACTCGTAACCAATACCGAGTGAAAAGAGCACCAACACCAACAGCGTGATGGACGCTCCGATCAGTTGCTTATTCATGTCGATGGGCCCGATTCGTCAGAAGGCTTCGCCTAGCCGATCGCCCCGTTCAGGCGACCCGAGAGGCTGCCAAGTCTACCGAGTCCAGCCACACCGCCTGAGCGGGCCATCGGACAATTCAAACCTGCGGTCAGAAAAACGTCCACAACTGGGCACGTAAGAGCAATCCGCTACCGCCCGCCACATAGCCGGTTCGCGATTGTTGAGCCGGTGAGTCTTGGACGTCCGTCAGCTCGAAGGTGGCCCGCGCACCACGGACTCCAAAGGGATACCAGTTCATCCCGCCCGAGTACTCCGCCCCGTCTCCTTGCTCGCCCGTGATGTAGGAACCACGCGCAAACAGTTCCAGCTTCTTCGGAACCACAAAACCACCGGCCTGGGCGAAGAACCCATGGTCGAACAACGAGTCGATGTCCCCGCCTAAATCACCTTCCAAGCCGCGAAGCCAACGGAAGTAGTACTCGCCGCTCAAGCTCACGCCTCTTCGTTTGAAACCCAAATGCGCGGTGTACAACCAAAAGTCGAATTCGTCGACCGTTTCACCTGGCTGCAAAGCCCCCGGAGAAACCAATCGCGTCCCGTCGGTTAACCGAATCACAGTCTCTTCCGGACCCGGTTCGCGATCCGGAGTGCCTTCGTTGCGGGTGTGGGTCAGGCCATGCCCGATGCGGATCGCCAAGTTTTCGTGGCACTCGAGATCGGAAAAGCCCGGTCCGAAATCACCGAGCGGCTCCCACCACGAGAGCCCTGAATAAACCAGTTCCGTATCCAACTCATCCGCTCGTAACGTCAGCGTGTTCAAGCCATCGCCCACGAACGCCGTGTACCGCACTTGGTCTCCCAGCTTGCCATTGAGCCAAAGCCCCGCGCTGATCGAGGGGCGAAAGAACGTGGTCGCCAACGAACGATCCGCCCCCAACGTGTAACGAGACGTTTGCTGCCATTCCCAAGACCCCGGAACTTTGCCGAGCCCAAAGTAAACGCGTGTGTCTTCGGTCAAGTCATACGAAGTCCATGCCAAAAGCGGAAGAATCGAGTTCGACGCGACCGTGCTGTAGTCGATGTTGACGTAGAACTTCAGCTTGGGATCAAACGCATATCCCGAAAACACAAGTCGGCCACGATTGATGTCGAAGTCATTTCGGTCATCGATGACCCGCGTGTTTCCGATCGAATCGATCGACGTTCTCGGGTCGGCTTCGAATAACGTGTACCGAAGCTGCGAATGAAGCTCACTCTTGAGCTCGAATGGAACGCGACTCGGATCTCGTGGCCGGAGTATCCAGCCGCCGTCATAAATGATGTCGTGTGTGGCTTTCGAAATCGTGGCGTCATCGACCGCGATCCCCCACCCTGCGGCATCATTGACATCACACGAGCAACTGCCCCCGGGTGCATCACAAAAATTGCAATCGCCACCCAGACCCTCGAAGACGGGCGCGTTTTCGAGCGAAGTCGCCGCCGAAGCCTCGTGAATCGCCTGTTCAAGCGATTCCAATCGCATCCGAATTTGATCGATCTCGCTCGCAGTCGGCTCGCCGGCACAAAGGACAATTCCCGATGCGAAAAACGCCAAAGCCGAGGCCAGCACCCGAATTTGCCAAAAGGCCATCTTGGACATAGCGAAAACGACTCTCCTGCGATCACACAGCATCGGATGCCGCGAAAAAGGGGGCAGATGGATTTGGTAGCCCGTGATGCTTCGGGTTGTGATCTATCTGTGGAATGCAAGACGAAGCACTAGTCGGATTAATCGGTTCATTCCGCATCGCGATCAAAGCAAACTGAGCACAATCCGCGACGTCGCAAAACGCACGAATTGCTTGCAATCACGAAAAGCAAGCTACCCCACAGAGACCTCTCGCTGCGAAATGATGGGCAAGTGAAACAGCCGATGAGGAGTCGGGCCCCACGAAAAGTCCGGCTGTGGACGTCCGTTTTCCCGCGTGTTCGGTGTAGCCACCTGGAACCACGCGCCCCGTTTGAATCGATGTCCTATGGGTTTGGTTAACGGAATTCATCCACGACCGCGAACCGATCGGCCCCGTCCATGAACAAGGTCACTCTGCAGACCCGTGTAAAGAAGCATCCACTGGTCACGCGCCTGCTCGAATCGATCGATGCACTTGAGCCCGCCAAACTGGAGCAGCTTTGGAACGCCGTCGGCAATGGTCAAGCTCCCATTGAATCGACCGTGATCGAATGCGGGCTTGCGAATGAACGACAGTTGGCGGAATCCTATTCGCGGCACTACTTGATTCCCATGTTCGAACCGCCCACGCATCAGCCGCCTCCGGTTGATCCGGCCGTCGCGAGCATCCTGCCGGAAAGCTACTGCCGACATCACCAACTTGCACCGCTCAGCGATACGGGAGACCTTCTCGAAGTCGCGCTATTTTATCCGGACAAGCTGCAATTGGCGGATGAGATTCGTGAACTGACGGGTCGTCAAATGCGTCCCATGTTTACGACTCCCCAGATCATTCAACAGGTTTTGGATGCGGTGTACGCGTCGGGGCCCGCCGAGAAATTGGAATTCATCGAAAGTGTCCAGCGATCATGCCAGCTGGAAGCCACGGCACACGAACCCGATCAGGAAGTCACTCGCTACCTCAAGCGTTTGCTGGATCGGGCCATCAAGTGGAACGCCTCGGACATTCACTTCGAGCGTTCGGAAAATGGATGTCGGATTCGTGTTCGCGTTGGAGATGCGTTGCAAGGCGTCAGCCCATCGCCGAATGCGAGCTTTGAAGAGTTGCTCAATGGCCTGGGGAGTTTTCGAAAGAAGTCCGGTCAAGGGCGAGCCCAAAACTCGGAAATCAGTTTCCGTATCCGTTGCGGCCGGCAACGTTTTCTAGCAACCCTCGATACATCGCTTGCGAGTCATCCCTGTGGGGCGGTGATCCATTTGTCAAAGCTGGCGGAGTCGTGTGCCGCTGAAAAAGAAGGCGTCACTGCCAAGAATTGAGTTTGTGTCCCGAATCGTCTAAACGGTGCAATCATGTTCGTAAGATTGCGTTCGACGACCTTTCGGAAAAGAGACGACTCCAGTGCTCGTTTTATTACTCGCCATTGGCGCTGCGTTCCTGATCGTCTCCTTTGTGTCGTGGTGCCTCTTCGATTGACTTGCTCAAGCGGCGACTTGGTCCGCTGGCAAGACTGGCGGAACAAACTGCATCTCGGACGACGTCAGCTCGACGCGTGGTTTCAATCCGTAATAGGCAGCCCAGGCCGTGAACGTGCTGGGCGGTCCGATCATCCAGTCGGTTTCCGCCAAGCTATATAGATCCAATCGCGCGGATCCCGGCCCGGGTGTGATGCGTAGCCCGTCGAAGTGATCGACAGACGGGGGTTCCTGGCTGCAGACCAGAAACCTCACTCGCCGCGGTGCGACCTGTTCTTGGACGGAATGCATCCAGTTCGCATAGTCGGCGTCGTCATAGAAGTAACGCCCGCCCTGAAAGGTCTTGTAATCACCCCGGCGGATATGAACACCAACGACCAGATCGCTGTCTTGACGACAACGATCGAGATGTTCGTTGATCTTCTTTTGATCCGAATGATCAAGCGAAAAATACTCACAGATCGGCACGCGGTGATCCATGATCAACGGGCTGCGAAACAGCCAACCGCGCAGCAACAAAGACTGCTTCGATTCCGCATGGGTTTGAAAGCCTTCGCCCAGTAGATCGCAGTGCTCTCCGCTCTTGAGCTGGACGATCCGAAACGGTTTTGAGCTCAGCCCAACGGAGCACAGTAGTTTGCTGCCGGTGCTGACGGCACCCATCAAAGCGTTGCGTTTGCGAAGCGACGGGCGTTCGGGCCGGGCAAGCGAGTGCTCGTGTTCGCAAGATTCTGGCGTGGAAGCTTGTTCCAAATGGGCTCGATAGCGACACCACAAATCATAGCGCGTCGATGGAAACCAATCCGCATACTCGGCAAAGCAGGGGTTCCGAAGCTCCACCCCGTAGTGACGTGCGGCACCGATCAAATTGGCGAACAGAAACAGCCGGTTGGCGAGTTGGCCGTACTTGCGGGCAACAATCCACATCGTTTGCGTTCCTTTACACTTCCATCGAACGGCGATCGCCGGGTTATCCAGACTCTTCGGCAGGATAGGGACGCCCCTGACTTGGCGGCAAGCAGAATATTGGTCTTGCAATCGTCACTTGGATCATGGGATAGGACCCTCGGACGGCGGATCATGCTTTCTCCGTCGTCAGCCCTCCCCCGAACCCCTGACCTGCGTCACGAAGACGAGAGTTCGAGATGAAACCCCACTGCCTTACCGCTGTTTTCCTCTTCGGTCTCCTTGCATTTGGCCCTGTCGGTTCACTGGCAGCTCAGCCGCCGGCGACCGAACCTCTGCCGGCACCCAGCCCGATCAGCAAGATGATGAACGGACTGAATCCGGCCAATTGGAAGATGCCCAAGATGCCGACCATGGATCGCTTCTTGCCCACCAAAGCGGAAAAAGACCGCGTCATCACCAAAAAGAACGGTCTCGTTCAAGAGGTCTCGATGACCGCCAAGAAAAGCTGGCAGCGCACCAAAGACACGCTAAACCCCATGAAGCTCATTCCGGCCGGCTTCCGCCAGAACAGCACGAGCGAGCCGAAGCCAAAATCCGAAGGCGGCTTCTTCAAGAGCCTCTTCTCACCCTTCCCCAAGAAAGACGACACGGCCAAAAACTCCGTCACGGACTGGCTAAAGCAAGATCCGATTCGCTAGCGAAGACTGCCCATCGCTATTCGACTGCCATCTCGAACGGTGACACTGCGTTCAAGCGCTGCTTAACCGAGTGGTGCTTGTGAACGCCGCTTGGCGTCTTCGTCCAGGAGTTTCTCGAGTGCTTTGAGTGCGATCGGCATCGGGGCTTCTCCGCCTCGCCATTGCTGCCACCAGGCCCGCACTATCTCGGCCGTTTGGATATCCCCAAGATGCCAAAGTTTGATTGCCGCTTCGATCGGTAACTCATTGCCGGGAATGACTTCCAACTCGCTCGCCGCTTCCAAAACCAAGGGCACGCAGCCGAGTCGCCAAGGGAGCGTCGTTCTCCGATGCGTCCCCGACCCGAAGTCCTCTGGATGAGTGACGTCTCGATCACGGCCCAGCGTCGCATCCAAATGGCGTCCCACGGCGACTTGCGTGACCCAGTAAGCGAGCCGAATGATCTCGCTCACCGCCGGATCAACATCTGTGAGGATCGCCTCCATCCAGACACGTTTACCGCCAGAGTCAAAGCCGCCATCGCCTCCGCGGACCGGCTGCACCAACAGACAATCGACATCGGTGGGCCACCACTGTTCCGGCGGCGAGGAATGCCAAATGAGACGCGCGGTTTGGATCAACAGACCGGGTCCAAACGTTTGCCACCGATCACGAAGTGGTCCTGACCGGAGCTTCAGCTGATCACCGAGTTTTGGAAACCGCGTCGTAAACGCAATGCGGCAGTCATCCAAGAGACTCGCCAGACCGGCGGCGGACTGTTCCGCCTGCATCTCGCTCCCGCCTGCTGAAATCAGCGACGACACACAGCTCTCGCGCGGCGTTTTCCCGGAAGCCACATTGGCAAAAAGCGCCGACCAAAAAAGCTGCGTGTCCGCCATCGAGGACAGCAAACGAGTGTTGATCTCGGTGGTCGGCGCACGGAGCGAGTTGAGCAGTCGCTCGTCACTACACGAGCCGCCGGTTGCCACGACGAAGGAGGCGTGGATCAAACTCAAATCAGTGGCGGGCTTGAACTGGACCTTCGAATGGCGAGCCAAAGTCAAATGCCTCGAGAAGAACGGATCGGTGGGCGAACGTCAAACACCGCAAAACACCGGCGGCGTGCGGTCGGGACTCGCTAGACGTTTCCCGAGTTTAGCTGCGACTCGATCCAGCGTTCGAGTTCTTCGAAATCGACGGGCGGCAATTTTGAGAGATCCGGCCGAAGTTTCACGGCGTCGTGAAGGTAAAAGTGCTGGATCTCGGACTGAGCCTTATCCGTATTCCAGTGCAAAAGAACACGAATGCACAGCGGCAGTGAATTTTCGACGGTGATTTCGTAACCGCACAGCAAAGGAACTTCCAGCCACCCGAGCTGGCGGGCCGCAAGTGCCGGAAATTCCGCGGTCAGGTCCTTCGTCACCGTGAACTGGGCACTGGCGATATCGCGGGTGTCGATCCCGTTTTGACGAATCATTAATGCCAGCAATTGCCGTGATGCGAGCAGGATTTCGTCACGATCATCCGCCGACACGGTCGTCGCCCCACGCACTCCACGACAGGCTGTCATTGCTCGATTCGTCCTCTGGCGATTGGGGAAGGCCCCCAAGTTCTTTCCGCAAAAATAAGTTCCGGGCATACTATAGGCACATCCGCAAGTCGCCGATAACCAGGGGCACATGCGTGATTTGTTTCCGCTGCGTTACGCCCGCCACTTCGGAGTCTCCATGAACGCCAATCGTTCGCCCCATCAAGAACGCATCATCAAGAACTACTATCGCAACCGCGATGCCATCGGAATTCAGAAGGCCCAGGAAGCCGTTACGGAGTTGTATCTCAGCGAAGGGAAGAAACGCGAAACGGTCTGGAAGCGACTGTGCAGCCACCTCGACAAGGCCGGGATGAGCGAAAAACAGATTCAACAGCTCCGCGAAAAAGACGACCCGGCATTGGTCGCCGAAGCACTCACGAAACTCGCTTAGTGTGCTTCGCAGGATCGCCTTTCGCGCTCGCGCACGCTGCGCCGGACGGCGTGTTTCGCGGGAGTTTGCTCAGTGGGTGGTCCCCGTTCGGCGGCCACTTGGTGCAAGCTCTTCCGCTTCGTCCGTCTCGTGCGCGAGTACTTCTTCGGTTGTTTGTGGATCGGCCTTTTCGCACGACCGCGTCAAACGCTCGGCGAGGTCATCCATCCAGTCCTCCCAAGTCTCCACGGTTGTACCCTCGGGAGGCACATTCGCCATCTCATCGAGAAAGAGAATCATTCGCAAGCAGTGACGCAGCAGAATGCCTTCTTCCTTTTGGAGCTTCTTCGTGGTGACGTACTTGTTAAAGTCACCGTCGTACTGCAGTAGCTCGCCGATGATCCACACCGGACGAACGCGAACTCCAGAGACGGACGGGAAATCGTTTTGAAAGAGACGATGAATCTTTTCACCCAACGTCAACGGCCACACGCGTGGCTCGTCAAACATCACGCGACCAAACCCGCGGTCTTTTACCTCCTCGTCGTCTTCACCCTCCGGACGTGCGCCCAGTTCTTCCGGCGTGGCCAACCCCAATTGCAACAACTGCGGATCCAATCGTTCGGTAGCCAGCTTGCCCGCCGGTAACTCATCCAGAGAAGGGACACGTACCAATCGTGCAACCGTGCCGGGGACCTCCAGCACGCTCTCGAGCGCCAAGATGCGTTCTTGATCGTCGGCATCCGCCAGCAGGTCGGCCAGGTAAACGCCGAACAGCGGGTTGATGCTTCGAAGGTTGACCAAACGGTCCAATTTCGAAGTCGGTTTGGCAGTCGACGGACGATAGTTTTCCAAGTCGTACCGTTTGATCGAAGGCGGCGCCTCGTCCGCTTCCTCGGATGTCTCCGCCGCGTCTTGCGCGGACTCCTCCACCGATTCGTCGCTTCGCATTTGATCCAGCAGCTCACCAAACAGTCCACCCGTCGCCGGTGCGGGTTCGTCGATGGCTTTGTCCCCACTCCCCGGTTTGGCGGGCAGCTTCGCGCCGACATCGGGTTTCGATTCGGGTTCGGGAAGCGGATCGAGCGCGATGTATTTTGCCTGCCAAAGCGCGATCAGCATTCGGTTGAGTTCGCGTTTTGCTTCATCGATCTTCTTGGGCGTGAGCAAGCGTTTGCCAACAAGGTCACGAATCGGCTGGACCTGCGGGTCACGTCCGAGAAGGTAAGCCAAGAGCCGCCACGGAATCTGTCCGCGACTCGAAAGATCCGCCGATGAAGCTTGTTGCAGTTGTTCAAATTGCTGCGCCGTCCAATACGTTTCGCCACTGCGACGCTTGGGCATCTTTTTCTTGAGCTGCTTCTTGGCCTTCAGCAGCCCCGGATCTTTGGTGTCTTCCGGAATCGAATCATACTTTTCACGCCACTTGAAGAGTTTGACGTCGTCTTCGTGCGCGAGCGCGTAAACGAATCCTTGAGAATCAAACTGCGGACGGCCGGCTCGACCAAAGATCTGTTGCGCAGACGCCGTCTCGACGAGCTTGCGTTTCGCTTTAGGGCCCTTCAACAAGCTTGGCAGCACCACGCTTCGGGCGGGCAAGTTGATTCCGGCCGCCAAGGTTTCCGTACACACACACATTGCCAGCAGCTTTCGTTGGAAAAGCTCTTCGACCACCCGGCGGTAACGAGGCATGATTCCGGCGTGGTGGACGCCGACACCGCGCATCAAAATCTGTTTCAGCTTGGGCCCGGCACCCTCGGACAAATCGACGTCATCGAGGTACGCCACCAACTCGGCCTGGCGAGCTTTGTCGATCAGGCTCTTGCCCTTCAGCATTTCGGCAACCGTCCAGCACTGGGAGCGACTGAAGCAGAACACCAACGCGGGGGTTCGACGTTGGTCTTCATCGCCCTTTGAGATCCGTTCCGCGAAATCATTCAGAATCTCGTCTTCGATCCATTCGTACTGCAACGGGACCTTTCGCTCATCCCCGGTGACCAGCTGCAACCGCCGATCATGCGAACGAGACAGCCACGATGTAAATTCGAGTGCATTGCCCACCGTCGCACTGAGCAGCAACGTACGGACGTGCGCGGGCAACAGTCCTAAGGTGAGCTCCCAAACGATGCCTCGTTCGTGATCATTGAACGAATGAAATTCATCCATTACGACGGAGGTCACATTCGCGAAATCGAAGACCTCCCGGTTGAGTAATCGATTGAGCAGGATTTCGGCCACCACCACCAAAACCGGCGCGTCCGCATTGACACGGCGATTGCCGGTGACCAGCCCGACGCTATCGGCCGGATAGCCCCAACGGACCGCGCTTTCACGGAGCTCGACGAGTTTTTGATCCGTCAGCGCGATCAGCGGCGTCGTGTAATACATCTGACGACCGGTTCGCAGCGCCTCGTAGACGGCGGACTCGGCGATCATGGTTTTCCCCGTGCCCGTCGGTGCACAAACCAGGACGCCTTGGTCTCCTCGGTCGGGATCACCGGCAAAGTAAGCCAGCATCGCCTCTTCCTGGACCGGATAGGGCTCGTAGGGCAGCAGCGAAAAGTACTCGGTCGCCAGCGTATCGCGATCCAAGTCGGGATCCACTTTGCCGGCAATTTCTGGATCGGGAGATGCGTTCATCACCAAGTTGTAACAAGCCGAGCTGAGCTGCATCAGGCAAGCCGCCGCCAAATTGGAACGACTGAATCATCGGGCACTTTACGGAAACGATTGATCTTGCCCTCCGTGCCGGTCCGACAGTAAGTTTTGGGAAATCAAATTTGATTAATCAAATCCCGAGTGGCTGAGCGAGTTTCGGCTCGCAACTGCAACTCGGGAACCATTGAGAAACGGAGGCTGAATCGATGGCACGTCCATCCACGAGCGATCTCACACCCCGCGAACTCGCGGTGATGCGAGTCTTCTGGGACTTAGCGGCAAGCAAGAAACGCTCCCCCGAACAACTCACGGCCGACGAAACTCGGGAAGCCTTGGAACGAGCGGGAGAGTCACTCGCCTACCCGACGGTCGCCAACGTGGTTCGTGGGCTGGTCGAGAAGGGATACCTGAGTCAACACGGCGAGAAGCGGCCGTTCTATTTCTCGCCGGCCAAAGCGTTTGAAGATGTTGCCAATCACTTGGTCAGCGATCTGGTCAAACGACTTTTCAGCGGGTCACGTGAAGCGATGCTGGTGCACCTTCTCGATCGACGGCGTCTGACGAAAGCCGAACGGAGCTACCTTCAGTCGCTGCTGCAGGAGGATGGATCCGATGAACGCAATTAGTTTGCTCACGTGTGTGGTTCAGTGGACGACGATTTGGTTGCTCACCGGTTTGGTCGCACGCGCAATGATCAAGGCGGCTCCGCGATTCGCAGCCCTGACCTGCATGACGGGTCTTCTCGTCGGTGCAACGGTCCTCACCGTCACATCGTTCGGTGGAGAACTACCGAGGTTTGCAACGTTCGCGCTGCCCGATCCAACGACGCCTGCGCAAACCGGATCGACAAACAAGACGACACTCCCGGCGGACGCTGCGGATTTTTATGCGCCCGGTGCGTCCGTCGAACCCAGAACTGCGACCGGTAGCTTGGTCAGTACCGCCAGTTTGTTTCGTTACCTGGCGAACCACTTGAGCCTTGATCGGAGCTGGCAGATGAACGACGTGCTTCGCGCTATCTTATTGGCTGGGCTTGTCATCGCGTTGGCCCGAGTGATCACGGCGCTGACCCTGTCGATGCGAATTCGTCGGCGATCGGAATCCTTGGATGACCAAACGACCGAACAACGATTAGCGAGGCTCTGCAAACAGCAAAACTGCGCGGCAGCGGTCCGTATCAAGACCAGCGATGAGATCCACTCACCGGCGGTGCTTCCGCTGGACCGACACACGATTTTGGTGCCACGAGGCTTTCAAGACTGGCCCGGCAACGCGCAAGACGCTGCACTTGCCCACGAGATTTCTCACTTGAGACATCACGACGCCACGGTACGGTTGCTGTTCACGTCGCTGGGGCTGGCGATGTGGTTTCACCCGCTGGTCTTTTGGCTCACGCGATTACTGAGTCTTTCGCAAGAAATTGCAGCCGATCGCGACGCGGCTGGACAGGTGGGTGGCGTTCGTCACTATCGACGCTTGCTCGCCAAAATGACGTTGCAACATGATCTTCATGCCAGTTCGCCGAGCGGTTCGTGCGTGGCGTGGATTTCAAAACATCGAGTGATACGGAGAATCACCATGCTGAGTGAACGGAATCCTGTAACGAGTCGTTTTCAAAACTGCGTCATCGCCGTCGCGTTTCTATCCGCCGTTGCGGGAGTGACGGGCTGGGACGTGGTCGCTCAAGATGCGCCGCGAATTGCATCGCTTCCAAAGTCGACTGCCAAGGTGGTCTCATTCCAAGGGGAACACACGACACCCTGGACCCAAGTGAACAACGACCTTGGTTTCCTAGTCGTCCGCCCCGGCAAGATCCCCGCCAACCCGTTGATCCAATCGCAGCTGAACATGCTGGAAATGATTGCCAATCTCTCACAGCATGACGTTTCGATTCGGGAGGATGTCGAAACGGTGATGGCTTCGGTGCACGGCAATGTCGTCTACAACAAAATCGCTGAAAATCCCTTTCAGCTGATGCTCGGTGGCGCGGACTTGCAACTCCAACTTTCACGTCCGATCGATTGGGGCGCGATCGGAAAGAGCCTGCCATGGGCCGCCTTTGGCCTGGACGAAGTGGCCATTTCGGCGTGCCAAGAGAGAATGGTTGCCGCCGGCGAATCAGCGACCTTGCGGTTTTCCGACGAGCCGCAAGAGGACTCACAGGTATCCGATAAACTCCGAGCAATGTGGCAATTTGTCGATGGCGGCGCGATCACAATCTGCGTTCCTGTCGACTCGCCGTCTGAGTTGGCGGCGATTAACTTGACCGAATTGAGCAACGAACAAAGCGTTGCCGTCAGACTCCTTCGAGAGATCAGCGCCGCGGGTCTGGGAATCGATGCCAACGCCATTCGGTTATCCATTAGCGTAAATCCTGGATTCAAACTGGAAGCGTTTCAACAGCTCGTCGGTGAAATGGACGAGGCGATGTTATCCGCACTCGAAGCGGACAACGATCTTCGCCTTTTGCTGAATCAGCTTCGGGATCAATCGCCACAGATCCTCTCGAACGCGGACGGTTCGAAAACGTGGAACTATGAACTCCAGTCCGATCTAGCCACGCTGCTGATCAAGGACGTTCCGGCAAACGACTCGAAGTGAGCTGTCGGTCTTGAACGGCATTCGCCATGAGCCGCACGGGCGGTTCATGGCGTGATCACTTCGGGACCCTCTCTAATCGCAAAACGATCGTCTCTCAAGTGGTTCGGCGCAGTGCTTTCACTTGAACTTCAACGTTCACTTCAACTTCCGACTCCGTTGCGGACCTTTTGCACCACTGGTGTCCCAAAGAACCGCGGCTAGCGCCGTTGCAGCTCATGAGAGACGAAACAGACGGCCTTAATGAATGCCATGCATCTTCTTCTTGAGGAATCCGTTCATCCCCCAGATCACCAATCCCGAGATGATGGGCAGGGCGGTGTAGATGAGGAAAAACACCGTGAGGCCATACTCCTCTGATATCGTATCGATGTAGCTTCCCGTCCATCCGGCCAAGTAGTTCGCAATCGCGGTCGCACCGAACCAGATGCCGAACATCAGTCCGACCAGACGCATCGGTGCGAGTTTGCTGACGTAGGACAGCCCCACCGGCGAAACACACAGTTCGCCCATCGTGTGGAACCAATACGCCAGGATCAGCCACCACATACTGACCGTCGCAACTTCGGCCCCCTTCGGGATACTTTGGCTGCCGACGGCCAGGACGCCAAAACCGAGTCCCAAGAGAATCAGTCCGATACCGAACTTCACCGGTGCTGATGGATTGAGTTTGCTTTCCCAAATCCGGCTAAAGAAGGGTGCGAACGAGATGATGAAAAACGAGTTCAAAATCTGGAACCAAGACGCGGGTACTTCCGTTTCGTTTTCTTTGGCACGGATGACCGTCGCCGCGATGGTGGACTCGAATTCTTCGGCCTCTTCCTCTGTGACGACTTTCAGCTTGCCGCTCTTGCCACCTTCATTCTTGAGGTCGACGAGAATCAAGTCATCGTCTGCGTCGTAGCCATTCGGGTCACGAATGGTGACCGTCATCGATTCGGTCTCTCCGGTTCCATTTCCGTCGTCATCGACGAGTTCGACCGCGAACTGAACCTCGTACGCCGTCATGCGGAATTCGTTGTACAGCATCCAGATGGCGACACCCCAGACGATCACAAAACTGAGCACGATCGATGCGTTGGAGAGCGGAATACGATCCATCGTCCCCTTCACCAACTTCCACAGCACGAACGTCACGACGGCCAGCGGCACGATGGTCAATGCCGTGTTCGCCCAAAAGAAAGCTTGGGCGTATCCGCCGGAGAGAACTCGCCCGGTGAAGTCTTTCGCGAAGATCGACATCGAACCGCCGGCCTGCTCGAATGCCATCCAAAAAAAGATCGTGAAGAACGACAGAATTCCGATGACGATCAGTCGGTCTTTCACCACCACCGGGTCTTCGTCATCCGGTGCGGTTTCTTCGGGAACCGGGATGTTGGACAAGTTGTCGTCGGCAACCATGTGGCGTTTGCCGTGTTCACCGAGAATCGACTGGCCGAGATAAAACATGATCATGCCAAGCAGCATGAACACACCCGCGAGCCCGAAACCGATGCTCCAGGAAACCTTCTCACCCATGTAGCCACAAAGCAGGATGCCCAAGAAGGCTCCCGCGTTGATGCCCATGTAGAAAATTGTGTACGCACCGTCCTTTCGGTCTTCATCGTCTTGATAAAGGTGTCCAACGATGGACGAGATGTTTGGCTTGAAGAAACCGTTGCCAAGGATCAGAAGTCCCAGCCCCGCATAGAACGCGATCGGTACTTCGAAGGCCAGCGCACCATGTCCGAGCGTCATTAGCAGGGCACCCAGTAGCACCGCATTGCGGTAACCAAGGAGTTTGTCCGCCGCGATCCCCCCGAAGATGGGCGTCAGGTAGACGAGCCCGGTGTAGATCGCGTAGAGCTGCAGTGCATCGGCGTTGTCCCAGCCCCACCCCCCGGCGGCGGCTTCACTGATCAAAAACAACGTCAGCAGGGCACGCATCCCGTAGTAACTGAAACGCTCCCACATCTCGGTGAAGAACAGGAGGAAGAGTCCGGGACGATGGCCAAAGATGCAGTTCTCGTTCGATTCCATCGAGATTCCTTGAAACGGGTTCCGCTGAAAAAGGCGTTGGGAAATAAGAATAATCCAACTACGGCGGGCCGCAGTATACGCTTTTTCAACCACCCCGTTGGCATGTCAATGGCCTGGAGTTTTTGCACAGTCGGCGAGTCACTCCAACGACCAGCGAATCGGCGTTACCGGGGCGCACTATCGAGGCCGAGGCAACAGTTCGCTGACATAGTCATTCAGAAAGGAGTCCAGCCAGTACCTCGTTGGCCAACTTCGGAGGATTTCTTGGTCCTTTCGGGAAGCCTGCAGTTCACCTGAGATGACGGAGTTGAACTCCATGGTCGGCCAGTACAATCTCACAACAGAACGCCTCACCAGATCCTCGACGACTCGAGAGCCCTCTCGACTCGCCTTGCTCAAGGTTTCCAGTTCATCGATCAATTGATTCGCGACACCTAAGTTCTTGACCAACTTAAGGAGATCGAAAACGAGACACTTGTAATGGCCTCCGGTATTGCTGCGCAGGTCGATCCCAAGACTGTAGAATCGTCGAGGGTTGAACGGTGTCCGATCGATGGGCTCCGCGACGCGGACGATTCGGTAGTCGACGCCATTGTCGGCGATGCAACGTTTCAACCTAATCTGCAGTGCTTTCACAATGGGGGCCACCGACTCGAACTCGGCCGGAACCCTTTGACGCAACAGATTGATGTACAAGTCGATTGCCCACAAAAACTCGGCATCACCGGCATCGGGATCTGCTAACGTTGTCTTGACTTTTTCAACAAGTCTGTGGGCACTGGGAGCATTGGCATCCCGCTCAATTCTCTCACGCCAAAGGCGTACCGGGACTGCCTCGTCGAGTAGTCGAGCAAGTAATTCTTCGCTTCGAATATCCGTGGGATCGGAGTCAAACCAGCGAAAAAACAGTTCGGCGATCGTACGTCGCTGTTGCTGGTTCTCCGCGGTGCTAAGTTTCGCCGCAAGGTGGTCGCGGATGAGGTCGTATTGCGGAGACTTGAGAACGTCTTCACTTGGCAGCTCGTACAAAGCAACTGCGACGGCTCTTTCTGAAGCAGGCCCGTCTTGAAGTTGAGAGGTTAGAATCGCAATGAAGTCTTCAGTGGGCAACAGGGTCTTGAGTGCACCGAATACGGAGCGTTGAAAGCCTGACCGCTTGTCATCTTGACTGATCCATTCCAGCCGAGAAAGCAACACGGGAACAACAAGATGCCTGTTTTCTGGCTCGGAGATACTTGAAACGGCCATCAACGCGGTGGAGAACGGTTTTGATGATCGTTCACGTTGCAAGACATCCAGCCACTCCGAAAGCGGCTTGCCTTCGTAGAGCAACTCGTTCTTGCCTTGAGCCGGCTGCACCGTTTGGGAATTCGTCATCGGCTGGCCATCAGTCAACACGGCGGTCGACAGCCCATTCAAGTCTCGGAAGAGCTCGATCGCAGGGTTGTCGTAGAGCTTGCTGTATCGCTGATTCAGCTCGTCTTGCAATTCGACGATCGTTTTCCCCGCCGTCGAAACCACCCCAACCAAGCGTACCTTGATCGTTTCATCCGACATAACAACGAGACTTGTATTCAAGTTCTCGTCGGCAAAACTCTCGAGTCGCAAGCGATCTCCTGGACGGAGGGGATCCTTGGAGGAAGGCAGCGCGACGGCAGTTTGCACTTGCGCTTGCGTGAAGGAAGCCGTGGAAGACGGCGTCGATGAAACCTCTTGAATGCGTGCGACGACGACATCGCCGCGCTGAAGCTGAATGGTGTCTTTGTCGAGTGAAAACGAGTCCGTTGCGTCATCGAGAGTGATCTCGTATTTCCCGGCCAACAAACGTGTCTTTGTTTGGCCGGGCTGAACTCGGATTCGATCGTAGAACTTGCCGTCCTTCGCAAGCTCGACCGTGACCGTCGCATCCGATTCGATCACCAGATGCCCTTTCTGCAGCTTGATCGAAATACCAATCGCCATCGCGAGCAAGAGCACGGACGCAGCGGCAATCGCCGTCCACCCTCGTTTTGGTTTCCGCGCATCGGGGCGTTCGGGCTGAACTTCTAGTTGAACCCGACTCGGGGAATGCGTTTCCGTTGATGGAGAGGTTTGAGAGACTCGTGCCGGAAGACTTGCGAGTGCGTCCAGGTCGTGACCGTCACAAAATGGCTTGAGTGATTCGGCAACGTGCGACGCGCTGGCGGGACGATCGTTCGGATCGCTTGCGAGAAGTGACGCAATCAAACCTGACAACTCACTTGGTAACTCGGGCCGAAGTGTGTCCGCATTCGGAGGACGGTGATCGGCCAACAGGCGAAGCTTGGCAAGTGGTGAAAGATCTGGCGTGGCGGACAGCGGGGGTCGTCCACAAAGCAATCGAAACAGCGTCGCACCGAGAGCGTACAGGTCGGCGCGATAGTCCACCGCTTCGGGACGTTCGGCTTGTTCGGGTGACATGTAATCAAGCGTGCCCATCAATTGGCCGACCGTCGTTAGCTCGATCGATGCATCGTCCCAGGCGGAAAGCTGCGCGAGACCAAAGTCCGTGACTTTCACATCTCCGCCACGTCGCAGCATGATGTTGGAGGGCTTGATATCGCGATGCACGACGCCGCAAGCGTGAGCATGAGCCAGTCCGTCGGCGACACGGCGGATGATTTCGCAGGCGTCTGCGATTCGCATGATCCCGCGTGAGCGACAGAGGTTTCCCAGATCCGGTCCGTCGATGTATTCCATCACCAAGTAATGCGTTTCCTCGATCATGCCGGCGTCCGTTGCGGCAACAATGGCCGGGTGATCCAGACGTCCGGCGGCAAGGATCTCGCGCTGGAACCTTCGCGTCGCCAGATCACGACTCTGTGGGGGCAGATGAATCCGCTTGATCGCGAAGACCTTGTTCAGCTGCCGGTGGCGGCCCCGATAAACCGCTCCCATTCCGCCCTGCCCAACTTTTTCGAGCAATTCGTAAGCACCAAACGGCAACGGCAACTGCAGTTCATCGCGAAACGAAACGGGTGTGACATCCGATTCCGCCGGCAATTCTCGCAGCTGCTGAACCAGGGTGTCCCCGTCTCGTTCCAGTGCGACCATCGTCTCCTCGCAATCCGAACACTCCGACAAATGACGTTCGATCGAGTCACTGGTGGATTCATCGACCCAGCCTTGCAAGTACTCGCGAAGCTGATCCGAAGAAAGGTGTTCTTGTTGATTCATCGCTCGCAGTTTCATGATTAGCCTCTTAACATGTGCATGATACCTCCAATAACGAAAGGGGCGTGACAGTGCTGATCGACGATTCCTCCATGACGCGGCAAAGTCTGCTCCGGCGGGCGAGAGAACAACATTCACAGGCATGGCACGAGCTCGTCGAGCTCTATTCCCCATTGGTTCGCAGTTGGTGTCGCGGGCGAGGCCTAAGCGACCATCATTGCGACGACTGTGTCCAAGATGTCTTTTCAGCCGTCACGCGTTCGCTCGAGCAGTTTCAACCGACCGGGGCAAACGGAGCGTTTCGAAGCTGGCTGTGGACGATCACGATCAACAAAATCCGTGACGCCGCGCGCCGTGACGCACGTCATCCGGCTGCGACCGGTGGCAGCTCGGCGGCACTGCGAATCGAAAACACGGCGGATCCAATCAGGGCGGATTCGGCGTTGGTTGATTCGGACCCCGAAGAAAGCAGTGAACTGGAAATTCAAGATCTCACACGGCGCGCCGTGACACAGATCCGAGACGAGTTCGCCAAACGCACTTGGCAGATCTTTGATCGGTCCGTCATTGACGGCGTGTGCACTGCGCAAGTCGCTAGCGAATTTGAAATCACTTCCGCAACCGTTCGCAAAGTTCGGAGTCGGATCCTTCGGCGTCTTCGCCAGCAATTGGGGGATATTGCGTGAGCATTCTTGGGGTTCCCCCTCGCGTGAGAGTTTTTTGCGCAGCCGCGATCTAGGGTTTGAGGCAGCCCCCTCTTGGTGATGGTGGCAACAAACCGGGTTCTTGCAACACTCGAACGAAAACGAACATGAAGAGGGGCTCCAGTGAAAGCTGGCTTTTTCATCTTGTGGCTTGTCACCGGTCTGGCAGTCACTTCCAGCTTGATGATCGGACACGTCGTGGCACTGCCGGCGCCAACGCGTGGCGATGTGCTTCCCGTGGGCGAATTGGATCTTTCCACGGCCGGCCGCGACGAGAGTCTTGAAACGACAACCGAATCTCCGACCCTTGCATTGCATTTTCTGTTCGGTGATTGTCCCTGTTCCCGCAATGTGCTTGACCAAATCTTGCAACGCCACCCCGTGGATGGGATTCGCGAACGCATCGTCTTTGTGGGGAAAAAAGATCCACGTGAGTCCACTGCCAAATCGCAAGGCTATGAAACCGAGCGTGTGACACCGATCGAACTTCGTACCCGATACGGAGTCGAATCGGCGCCTTTGCTCGTCATCGTCGACGCACAGGGCACGATCTTGCACTCCGGGGGCTACACCAGCCGCAAGCGTGGTGTCGACATCCAAGATGAAACGATCATTCGATCGCTCTTAGAAGGCAAGGCGGAGGATCAGTTACCGGTCCTCGGCTGTGCCGTGTCCAAAGAACTGCAGTCTGCCGTTGACCCACTCGGCCTCAAATACTCACCCCAAGCAAGCGAATGATGAAGTACCTATTGCTACCGGCAAAGATGACGACGTTTGAGAACGATTACCTGAGGAAAATGAATCGCGTGGCACTCGCGATTCTGGCCGGCCACCTTCCACTCATCGGTGGAATCGCTTGGTTCAATGAAACGGGAGTCGTCCAAGCATTGCTCTTCACTGCCTTCGTGATTGCCGGTCCGTTTTGCGCCGCAAGAATTTGCAAATCACGACGAACGGTATCGGTGATTGCCGGCATTGCGGCCATCTTGCTCGGCGGACTTCTGGTGCACTTCGGCCAGGGCCCGATGCAGACAGAGATGCACTTTTACTTCTTCGTCGCGATCGCCTTGGCATCGATTTTTGCAAATCCGTCGGTCGTCGCCGCCGCGGCGTTAACGGCCGCCGCACACCATGTGACGCTGTGGCTATGGCTGCCCTCCAGCTTGCTCAACTACGAGGCCTCGTTTGGGGTGATCGTGGTACACGCCTTGTTCGTTGTGGTCGAAGCGATCGCCGCTTGTTACATCGCACGTAACTACTTCGACAATGTGATCGGAATGGAAAGCCAAGTCGAATGTCGAACCGCCGTGATCGCAGAGCAACGCATGAAGACCGAACGCGTGTTGGCCAAAGTTGCATCCGGGGCGGAGTCGGCTCGAGTCGGGGGCGATCAACTCAAGATCAATACCGAAAATTTGAACGTGTCTGTTTCCCACTACGAAGAAAGCGTCCGGGAGATCGCCGAAAACACCAGCAATGCTTCGCAGGACACGCGATCCGCAGTGGAAGCGACCAGCCGCGTCAACTCGACCATCGAATCACTTTCGAAGGGGACTTTGGAAATTGACTCAATGATTCAGCAGATCACGTCGATTGCCGAACAAACGAATTTACTTGCACTCAATGCCACCATCGAAGCCGCTCGCGCAGGATCTGCCGGGAAAGGATTCGCGGTGGTTGCCAATGAAGTGAAGGAACTCGCGAAAGACTCGAGCAGGGCTGCCGAGGGAATCGTGAGCCATCTCAACGAGATACGGAATGCGATCGGGAATGCCGAGCAAGAAGTCACTTCCGTCAGTGACATCATTCATCGCATCGATGAGAACCAGGAATCAATCGCGAGCGCCGTGGAGGAACAATCCGCGGTCACGGGGCAATTCAGTCAAAGTCTAGACGATATCGTCCACGCGACCGCAGAAATCGCGGAAAGCATTGCGGAGATCGCCGACTCGGCAAAAGTCGTCTTCCATGACGTGGATGCGGTTTGTTTGTGACGGATGACAAAGTCGCTTAAACTGGGAGACCGTTTTTTCTCCCAATGATGCGATGCCTGCGAACATGTCCCCATGAGCACGATTCAATGCTCGCGATTCGGCCGCGTCTGCACGATGCGAGTCGGACGAGTCACTCGGAAGAGGCGATTTGCCATCACGTGTGCGATGGTGGTTGCCTTTCTGCAAAGTGTCCCCGGCGGAGCATTTGGCGATCCGATTTCGCGAGATGACATCGCTTTCTTTGAAACCAAAGTGCGTCCGCTGCTTGCGCGACACTGCGTGGAGTGCCACGGCGCCGAAGAGCCCAGTGGCGAGCTACGTCTTGATGACTATGAAAGTTTGATCGTCGGTGGAGCATCCGGTCCCGCGGTCGTGCCCGGCAAACCGAGCGAGAGCTTGTTGATCGATGCGATCAATCATAACGGGTATGAAATGCCGCCCGATGGCAAGTTGATGCAGTCGGACATCGAGACCCTGACCCATTGGGTCCGACTTGGTGCCCCCTGGCCGGGCGCCGACCCGAATCGGCCCGTCCGAAAGCGTGAGCAATTCACCCGCGAAGATCGATCGTGGTGGGCGATTCAACCCATTCAGAACCCTGTGGTCCCTGAGATCGACGCGTCGGCGTACGACTTCTCTCGAAATGAAATCGACGCGTTCCTTTTGGAGGCCATGAAGACTCCGGCCCTCAGGCCCGCCGGCCAGGCCGACGCAATTGACTTGGTGCGGCGAGCCTATCTGGACACCGTCGGGGTTCCACCAAGCCCCGGCGAAGTGGACGCGTTCCTAGGCGATCCTTCCGCTGACTCGTATGACGCCTTGGTCGATCAGCTTCTCAATGACACGCGTTTCGGAGAACACCACGCAAGAGCTTGGTTAGACCTTGTGCGGTACGCCGAAAGCGACGGCTACCGTGCCGACGGATATCGCCCCGATGCGTGGCGTTATCGAGACTATGTCATCGACGCGTTCAATAGCGATAAACCCTATGATCGATTCGTTCAAGAACAGCTTGCTGCCGATGAGCTCTTTCCAGATGATCTGCAAGCACAAGTCGGTCTCGGTTTCCTGAGGCACTGGGTGTACGAGTGGAACATTCGTGATGCGAGAACGCAGTGGAATACCATTCTTGAAGACGTCACCGATTCAACCGCCGATGTTTTCCTGGGGTTGGGGCTGCAATGTGCGAAGTGCCACAACCATAAATTTGATCCGCTGCTGCAGAAGGACTACTTTCGGCTACGAGCATTCTTTGAACCGTTACTCCCAACGGAGACGCCGCTCGCCAATCAGGCTGATATCGCAAAGCATCAAGACCAGCTCGCAAACTGGGAGGCCGCAACCGAATCGCTACGCGATCAGCTCCAAGACGTCTTGGAACCGTACCGCGAAAAGTATCGCGACATCGCGATTGATCGATTCCCCCGAGACCTTCAATCGATCGCCCGAAAACAACCCGGGGAACGAACGCCTCATGAAGAGCAATTGGCGTACTTGATTTACCGACAAGTGCTGGCCGAGTACGAGCGTTTGGATTCACACATCAAGGGAGACGAGAAAGAACAGCTCGTCAAACTGCGACGCCAACTGGCCGAGTTTGACACGATCAAACCCGCTCCCTTGCCGATGGGCATGACGGTGACGGACGTTGCCAGCACATCGTCGCCGACGTTGCTTCCCAAAGGCCGACGCCAATCGGTTTTACCAGGAGTTCCGTCGATAGTGGACTCCCAACCGCTTGCAATCGACTCGGCGCGAGTTTCCCAACAACGTTATTGGACCGTCAATACAAATGAACGGGATTGTGTCCAGCAAGAGCAAAGACCGCTCTCGGAGTTTCGTCAACTCAATCCGCATCTTAACGGACTCGGAAACGCACCTTCGGGAACGACAACCGGACGGCGGTCGGCACTCGCTCAGTGGATGACGTCGCCGGACAACCCCTTCGTCGCGCGTGTGATCGTCAATCGAATTTGGCAGCAGTACTTTGGCCGCGGCCTGGCAGCAAATCCGAGCGACTTCGGGATGCTCGGCGGAGCGCCGACGCATCCTAAGCTGTTGGATTGGTTGGCTCAGGAATTGATCCGAAACAACTGGCGACTCAAGTCGATCCATCGCTTGATTCTCACCTCGGCAGCTTATTCGCGCAGCGTTTCGCACTCCGACTGTGATCGCCAACAGGAAATCGATCCGGAAAACCAGTTCTATTGGCGTCGCTCGGCCCAGCGCCTGACGGCGGAGCAGATTCGTGACTCTCTGCTCAGCGTCTCGGGACGTTTACAGCCACGATCCGGTGGCGAAAGTGTTCATGCCGACCAGCCCTATCGTTCGATCTACCTGCGAGTCCGCCGCAACACTGCCGATCCCTTGCTACGCGCCTTCGATGCGCCACAGCGATTCACGAGCTCGTCGTCACGCAACACCACGACCACACCACTACAGTCGTTGTTGATGTTCAACGGCGACACTCTTTTGCAGCATGCCCGAAGTCTGGCGACATCAATCGGTCGCGAAGACTCTTCACCCGACGATCAGATCCGCGTGGCGTGGCGACGCGTTTTTGGGCGAGAGATTCGTCCAGCGGAGGCGCTTGCTTCACTTGAATTCCTCAAGCGGCAAACAGAAATCCTCGAACAACAAAACCGCCGACGAATTTCAACCCCCATCCCGACCGGCCAACTACCGTTTCGTGATGGCCGAGCCGTCTCGTTCGTCAAAGACGATGACGAAAGGCATCACGACCACTCGCTTCTGATTCCAGACGCACCGGCTTTCCATCTGGACGACTTTACGATCGAGTCGTTTTTCCAGCTACGATCGATCGCCGATAGCGGAGCCGTCAGGACGATCTTGTCAAAGTATGATGCCAAACAAGGTCGTCGAGGTTGGAAGTTCGGCGTGACGGGCAAAGGTTCCCGCC
>JBCBOO010000489.1:0-567 GCA_039821235.1 Planctomycetota bacterium | reverse complement strand
GGGAGACATTCCTTCTGAGTTCGGTATCTTATTTCGGATCGAAAGCGCGTTTTGAAGTGCCTCGGTCCAGAACTTGGGAGGTAACCCCGACTCAGCCAATGTTGTACGTACAGCTTCAATGAGAGTTCGATTCAGTCTCTCTGCAATCCCGTTGGATTCTGGTGTGTATGGGCTTGTCGTAGTATGCCTCATACCTATGCTTTTGGCGTAGTCTGAGATGGTTGAAAAGTGTGCTTGTTCTGCAAAAAGTACACCTTGAACATGAGAATAACAAGCTGAAGACTCAATCATCTGCAAGAAAATTGAACGTACATAGTGTTTGCACCAAGAATCGGCAGATTTCTATGAGGATACAAGAAGTTATGACCATATGAAGTTTGGGTTTGAACATGGTGTAAGCGGACCTGAAAACTGTAAGGTACCTAATAATGTTCAGTTTAGCCCCTCAAAATTTTGTTTTGTTGAAATCGAAAGGGCGTTCGAGATCCTTCATAAAAATTTAGAAGCTTCTAGAAGGTTCCAGAAGCTTCTTCAAAGCGCGTTTTGAAGTGCCTCGGTCCAGAACTT
>JBCBOO010000488.1:0-483 GCA_039821235.1 Planctomycetota bacterium | reverse complement strand
CCGATCTGCTATCCGACCTTCATCCCTATAGGCGCTGTTATATAGACTCTGCTAAAGTCAGCTACCTTCAGTATGCCCTTGCATGCACTCTCATACAGTCCATAGTGCCTCCTCTATAGCCACTGTAAGCATCACTCTTTATAGCAGCATCAGCCTCTCTATACAGTCTATAGGCTCTACCATCATGCTCTTAGCTAACCTCAGCCTTCACTATGTATAGGCACCATTGGCATCACTATCTATGGCAGCATAACCTTTACCATGCAGTCAATAGTGACCGCTGCTCTATATGCCTTTAAGCTGCCCCTATAGCCTCTGCTCTTAAGCTGCCCTTATACTGACCTGACTCTATCGTCTAGCAGTCATCCATGTATGCACTATAGCCTCTGCTCTATGCAAGACTATGCTGCAGGGTCGATGTAAGCTTACCCAAGTCCATATGTCCATCACCTGCCCTTACTACAGCCACTATTGATAGAGATC
>JBCBOO010000487.1:0-575 GCA_039821235.1 Planctomycetota bacterium | reverse complement strand
GGTTCGAATCTCATCGGCCTTTTCTCCGTCAACACGTACGAGAAATTTGATCTTATCTGGATCAGACTCAATATCGTTTTCGTACTCGATGATCTTCTCAATGACTTTGGCGCAAAATCGTTCACCATTATCCTCAGGATCCATGAGGTAAGTCCGATTGATCAAGTCATCTGGTTGGATGATCTTTCCAGACTCCCCTTTCGCCAGCTCCCCTGTTTTGGTAGCTTCGAGATCCGGTGCAACAGTGAAATCGTAAATCGGTTTGAGTCCCGGTGGAGATTTCACAACTTCTGCGATGACCTCGTCAGGAGTCCGTCCCTCCCCTTTGTACCGATCGAGACGCTTGTTACGAGCGGAAGTGTCAAGCTGGGAGCGAACGGCATCACGGTAGATCACTTTCTGAGTGTCTTCGGTGAGGACAGCATAGGTGAAATGGTTGCCGACAGATTCGGCAAAGCCCACAAAGAAACCCTTGCGTTCGTGAGTATCAGAGGGGTACTTGACTTTCTTGGCATAAGAAAGGTGATCATGGGTGGCGTAGTAGACACTCAGAAAGTGATCTACCGTGATGCCGT
>JBCBOO010000486.1:0-581 GCA_039821235.1 Planctomycetota bacterium | reverse complement strand
GGGGAGCGCCGCAGCACCGCTCCCCCTTCCGGAATCGCGTGAAGTGCTCGGCACAACGCTGCACCGATTCCTGTGAAATGGAGGAACAGTCCCCAAGGGAGAGAAATTTATTTCCAATGTGTGGAATCGACGAAAATATAAACTTTTGGTTGCCTCCCTCTTTTTTGGGCATCGAAGTTTTCTCACCATCACCGTCTTCAGTACTTCCCTGCACGTTGGGTTGCTGCACCTCTTGGAGGTGTTAAATTCGGGTGTCAGCAACACCAACGCGCGTCGGGAGAGGTGGTAAATAAACTTCCGAACCGGCAGAGGCGGGTGCCCTCTCATGTTCCTTCCTGTAAAATTTCTCCCGAAGAAAATTACAGGGGGTTTCTGTGTGGGGAGGGCGGGGGAGGGGGCACAGGGGGAGAGCTTGCTTCTTTTCAGGATACTGACCCTGTTGTCAGATCCATCATTCTTTTGGACACGACTTACCTCTTCCTCCTGTGGCCGGTCTCGCCCTCGGATTTCAACGCGCTTTCTCCTGCGCCATAAAACGCCATGATTAGTTAGTAAGGGGTTGTGATAGAGGGGAGGGTTGG
>JBCBOO010000485.1:0-606 GCA_039821235.1 Planctomycetota bacterium | reverse complement strand
CGGCCTATTGGAGAAAACGGCAACCAGCCAGGCGCAATGGCGGCTGCTCTACGCGAGCGCGTTAGCAAGTGCGTCCGGGCGATTACTTCCCGATCGCCGCGGTAAGCGTTCGTATCCGCGAGTGGCCTACACAAATCAGCCCAAAGCAACGAAATTCGAGAAACGAAACCGAGCCGACGCCGCAAAAATCCGAGAAGAAAAGCGACGCAACTCCCTCGAATGACGGAAAAGTAGATGGCATTGGGGCAAGCCCCATGGCAAAGGGCTTTCGGCTCTCCGGGCCTATCGGAAGCCGAGAATCAACGTCGTGAAACGGCAGGAAAGCTGCACGCGCAGAACCAACCACAAACAGGCCGCCCGCGGTCTCCCGCGCCAAACGAAACATCATGCGTGTTTTCAGCTACGAAAAGCGTGTCAATCGAAATGCACCGAGCAGGCATCGCCGTCACAGGAAGGCCCGCCCGACATTTTCCCGGCGATCTGGTAGCGACGCTTGGCGACTTGTTTGTACAGCCAACGCCACAACCGAGCCGTCCCCGGCAGATGCAGGATCGGCATCGCCACCCAAAGTAACGGAAGTCGTCGGCTGAGATAACGGACCGCATC
>JBCBOO010000484.1:0-629 GCA_039821235.1 Planctomycetota bacterium | reverse complement strand
GGCTTTGCAACGGCAAACCTCGACATTTCATCAATGAAAGTTATAAAGTAGATGTAACCATCATGTGAAGGGGGAAGTGGCCCCACGATGTCAGAGTGAATGACACCTCCGATCGTGGAAGCACTTTCCAAATGTCCTTTCGCCACAGCCCGAGTCTGCTTTCCCTCATTGCAGTCTGTACAAACATTCGTCCTGTCTTGATTGACGGTGTCCAGTCTCCCACTACGAATCAAGTACCTAATTTTTTGTTTATTCGTGTGCGCGAGGCGTCGATGCCAGGCCTCCACATCGCTGTGTGCAGTGGCTTTAGCCATGCAGAGAGATCTTGGAGAGGCCACTACCTTTGCATTGATCCAGTAGAGTCCATCCTTACAGTATGCTACGGTTATCGTTTCGTTGTTCTCAATTGTGTCAATTAGAGAGCATTTATTATTCGTAAAGGTCATGTTGACTCCCTTTTTCCCCAATGAACTGCATGAAATGAGACTCGTTCCGAGATCTGGAACATAAAGGACATCGGTGAGAAGAAGGATTCGTCTTCGTTGATTCTGATCGGCCACTTCTAAGGCGACTGAACCCCTTCACATGATGGTTACATCTACTTTATAACTTTCATTGATGAAATGTCG
>JBCBOO010000483.1:0-641 GCA_039821235.1 Planctomycetota bacterium | reverse complement strand
ACGAAAGGGGATTTCGATGTGATGTACATCGGCACGCTCCATCCGTTTCATCGTGAGCAAGCCGAAGCTGCCCTCCACGCTGGGAAACATGTCCTCGTGGAGAAGCCTGTAACGACCAACTACGCCGACGCAAAGGCCCTCGTCGACCTCGCACAGGCCACGCAACGGTTCTTCTCCGAGGGAATCTGGACGCGCTACTTTCCTGCTGTGGAGGAAGCCCGTCGACTTCTCGACGAACGCGTCATCGACGAGGTGATGATGGTACAGGCAGACTTCGGCTTCGATGCAGGCGACACCGGTGACTCAGAAGACTCCGACTTTTTCAATCCATCCCTCGGCGGTGGTTGCACAAACTACGTCACCGTCTACCCCATCTCCCACATCACTTTCGCCCTCGGTCCCCATCCAACCATCATGTCCGCCATAGGTAGCATTCACCCCGATCGAAAAGTCGACCTCAACAACTCCGTCTCCCTCGCCTACCCTGCCCGCAAAATCGCCGTCGCCATCTCCAGCGTCACCGCCGAAACACCAGAAGAGACACACATCATCGGCAAAAAGGGCCGGATCACCATCAACACCCCAGCACATTGCCCAACATCCTACACCCTCTCTATCAAAAATTCAGGCAGAGGAGACAT
>JBCBOO010000481.1:0-656 GCA_039821235.1 Planctomycetota bacterium | reverse complement strand
CAACGGTGCCGACAGGGCAGTTGTCAATGGTATGATCACCAATACCGACAATGTCAACAGAACGATTGGTTGTTTCGAGGAGACGAACGTCGGCGCCGCCAAGGCCGCCATCAGCACCGCAATCAACTAAAGAAAGACAATGATCGGTAGTACCAGAGGTGATGCGATAGCTCAGGTTGATTTGGCGCTGATTGCGAGACGTGGTGGCGAGCAGTGTGCGGAAATCATATGGAGATCGCTCACTGGAGTTGAAAAGACGTTCGTAGACTGAGGGATCAGAAGCATCAGATGTCGATGATGTTTCTGGCGGATGCGGCGTATTGGCAACGGTTTCGGTGGCGTTGGCCGAATACGTGGGAGGCTGAGGCGGTGGCTTACGATCGAGCTGCTGCTGCTGCTGGTGCTGCTGGAGCAGGTAAAGAACGGCGTTGCGAAGTTCATCGTCATTCGACTGCTGTTCTATGCCTGCGGCGGTGTCGTGAAATTGCACTTGCGAGCGTTGCGGCGGTCGCTGTTTGCGTTCAGCGAGAACCTTGTCGCGTTGGGGCTTGGGTACACGCTTGAGGATTAATTGCGCTTCTAAGGGAAGTTCTTTCCACACATCTGCTGGGATGCGCGGAACGGACTCGCTAGAAGTTTGACGATCAGAGCGGTAT
>JBCBOO010000480.1:0-700 GCA_039821235.1 Planctomycetota bacterium | reverse complement strand
CAAGTGGAATCAACAACGAAAAGAATCTCGGTGGATCGCCTGAATCGGTCGGGACCAATTGTGAAAGTGGGTGAAGCAAAGCCGCGACAATCCACAGCCCGAGGTTCGTCATTGCAAAACTTTTGAAGTCGTTAGCCATTGAGCACCATGAACTCTTGAATTTGGCGCAACTGAGTCGCACAACGGAAGGTTTTTTGCGACACCGACGCAACCGAAGCGAAGGTGGTTTGAATCAGATTGGATTGTATAATAGCATCGAGGCCTGCACCACATCGAAGGTGTGCCCGTAGGGCCTTAGCGTAAAAACCATGTTCTACGACCGGCAACGCTACCAAGCCGGTCAAAATCGAGATAGTCATGACAACAGAAATCCCGATTGATTTAGTCCCATTTGTTCAGCGAATGGTTTCCGAAAAGAGGTTCCTAAGCGAATCCGATGTGCTGGCGGAAGGGTTGCGTTTGTTGCAGGCCAGGGAAACGCTTCACGCCGAAGTACGAAAGGGTTTCGATCAATTGGACGCCGGAAAAGGCATTCCAGCTGAAGCTGTCTACCGCCGAGCGGAAGAGCGGATTCGTGAAATCGAGAACGGCAAAGGCTAATGGCGAACGTCATTTACGCACCGGAGGCGGACGAAGATTTGTTCGGTATTGTTGAATATATCGCCAGGGACAAACCGGAGGTAGCACGCAAATGGTTACG
>JBCBOO010000047.1:24777-28640 GCA_039821235.1 Planctomycetota bacterium | reverse complement strand
TGCGTTCACTATTACCGGTAATAGTGAACGCATCAGTTCATTTTTGTTCCCAATTGACCGAGATTCAGCCCTGAAAAGCCACTTTTGCCGCTTCGGTCACACCCGCCATCGAAATTCTTCCCGGCCAGGGGCAAGATGATTCGACCCGGCTGAAAATCACTTTCGGTGACAACCAAGTTCAGAACACTTGGCTGCGCACCACCGTCCCCGCCACTTCAGAAACGGGACTCGAAAACCCGGACGTGTTCTACTTCGGCAATGTGATTGGCGACACGGGAATCGGAAATACGACCTCCAGGATTCGCGTCAACGCGATTGATACGATTCAGGTACGCGCCAATCAGTCACTCGCACCGAACTCGGCCGCGGTCGACAATCCGTTCGACATCAATCGTGATGGTCGCGTCAACGCGATTGATACAATTTTGGTTCGCTCCAACCAAGATTTGGCAGGTTCCGTCGCGCCGATTTCCACTCCCGCATCGGGCTTTGGAATTTTCAGTGGCTCCGGGCTCAGTGACTCCAAGGGTGAATCGAAAGGCTCGGATCTTCGAGATATCGACGACGCTCTGGAAGGCACCGATGACTTTCTGAAGGGATTGACTCTGTAATTGGTTCCCCGCCGCGCCACCTCTGAATATCCTCACATCATGTTCCGCAACTCCGAACGGTTTACAAAGATGCCTAACCCCTTGGATTTACGAAGAAACTTGCCGCCCGCCGTTGCTCTGTGCCTGTTTACCGCAGTCGCATTGATCGGCAATTCAGCCCAGGCGGCGATCACCATCGAGATTGCGGACACGACCGTGCGCGAAGGCACGCTTTCGGCGGCGATTGACGTCTTGATTCGCAGTGATGTGGCGGGTGGAGATATTCCGGGAGCCATCGCTACCGATTTCACGATCGCAAACGCCGAGTTTCTTGATCCCGCAGGCGAATTCGACCAAGCCGGATTCTTCAACCAAGGGAATTACGCTCCACCTCCCGCGTCCGGAATTGAGCGAGACGCCAATGACTTCGGCTTGGCTTTCGCCAGTTTTGAAATGGAGACCTTCACCGCAGTCCCGACCGACAATGCGATTCTGGCGCGCCTGTTCGTCAACACCGCGCCGTTGGCAACGGGGACTTACCAATTGAACGCCGAGAACCCGTTTATCTTTAGCGACATCGGCCAAGTGATTGATTCCTCGGCAGAGTTCGGGACGCTCACGGTGGTGGCGATTCCAGAGGCGGGCAGCAGTGCGTTAATTGCGGCGCTGGGCGGATTCGTCGTTTGCCGGCGGCGGAAACGAGCTGCAACGAGCATGTGAACGAGTCGTTTATGCGTTTGTCAGGATGCCTTGGATTCTCGCAAAGCAGCCTGTAAAGGGCAGCGTCGGGGATCCACTTTTTTGCCTTGACGGTACGCATCCAACAGTCGCCGGGATTGCTGCGCGAGCATGCGCCGAACCTCACGTCGTTTCCCACGAACGCGGGGGATCACCAGATTGTCATAGGCCGTCGTCTGATGCCGCATCCAGGCAATCACCGCTGACTCCGCCCGCTTTTCAACGGGGATGCGGGATGTTCTCGCGACCGTTCCGCTGCCCACAGGCGTGGCGTGCCTGCTGACCGCTGTTGCGAGTCTCCGGGCAACGGTTTCATGCTGGTCGTCAAATCGGAGAAATTCCAGCACGCAAGACTCAAACTCGGCCACGTATTCGGTTTGCTTTCGGTCACGTCGCGCAGCATCAGCTTGTCGGCGCTTTCGATAGGCATCCGTATCGCGTTCGGCTTCCAGCGTTTTTTTCGCTTGTGCGATGGTCGTCGCCTTGGCCCAAACCCCTTTGGAGAACACTCGTCGGCCTTTGCGTTCTTTGACCGTCCAGGTGGGCCCGGCCGCTTTCACCCTGCGCGTCAGTCCGGCATCTCCCGGTGGCAGGAGTTCCCAATCCGCAGGGACTTTTAAATACGTTCCGTTTTCATGTCGTACTTCGCGAGCGGACTTGCCAGTGGAGACGACCAGCGTTTCATTCTGCATGACGATGTCTCTCCGAAATTCAGTGGATCCTTGACCGCTCGCACAGTAGCGAGACGACTTGGCGGGGATCGTTGGTCGCTTCCAGAATGGAACGCTGACGTTCCGCGCAATCTTCGCCGCCCGCCATGTCCAGAACGGACATCAACTCGGTTTCACAGCGCAAGTCCTGAGCCACGCCGCGCAACTGGTGAACCGTGTGCTCCGTGATCCTCTGGATCGACTGCTCGGAGTAGTCGAACGTGTTCACCAGTGTGGCGTTGCGTCCAAACCGAGCGGCACGCCACTTGTTTTGTCGCACCATCATGGGATGGCAATCGAACTGGTACGTGCCTTCTTCGATTTCGTCATTCAGGTATCTCACGAGGCACTGAATCAAAGCTGCGAGTCCACAGACGTTGTCCAAGTTCCCGGGCATGTCACACATTCGGACTTCGACGGTTCCAAAGTTATGATGAGGTCGAACATCCCACCAGATTTCCCGAATGGTATTGATAAAACCGGTCTCTTCCATGTGATTGACCAACCAAACGTATTCACTCCAGTTTCGCATCAAAGTAGGCAGCCCGGCGGTGGGGAGCCCCTCCATGACTTTGCTGCGATAGGAATGCAGTCCGGTATCGCGGTCTTCCCAGAACGGACTGCTGGCGGATAGGCCCAGCAGGAGCGGCAGATATTGCATGATTCGATCGCAGATCATGACCGCCTTGTCTCCCGAATCGACGCCGACATGCACATGCAGCCCGTTCGTCACGAGTCGGCGTGCCATTTCCTGCAACAGTCGCAGTAGCCCACGGTACCGATCGTCTTCCGTCACGATCTGGTCTTGCCAGCTGCTGAACGGGTGCGTCGCATTCCACCAGAGTCCGAGTCCGACTTCATCACCGATCGCCTGGACGGATCGAATCTTCTCGCTCAGGTCGGCTCTGGCATCAGAGACACTTCCGCAGACACCGCTGATCACCTCGATGCACGACTGCATCAGTTCGTGCTTGCAGCACTTGGCGGCTGCGGATTCGGCGGGCAAACGGCTTAAAATCTCCTGGCTACGATTTGCGAGCGCGAAGGTCGAGGTATCGATCACCCCAAATTCCAATTCCACTCCGATTGTCTGGGACTCATTCGAGTGAAATTGAAGTTTGCTCATTGCGGTTCAGATTCAAAGTGATGAATGATGGAGCCCGCGAATAGTTTAACGGCACATTCGATGGCCTGTTCATCGATATCAAATCCGCCGGTGTGCAGTGGGGCCGATCCGACTTGGCCGCCCGCCACACCTAGCCGAAACATCGCCCCGGGAACATGCTCAAGATAGTATGAAAAATCCTCGCTCCCCATGCTTGGAACATCGATCCATTCGACGGCCGCCGGGTTCAAAACGTGGGTGGCTGCCTCTCGCAAGACACCGATCAGGTGGCTGTCGTTGACCACAGCGGGTGCCGACATGCCGAGTTTCAACTTGACTTCACATCCCGTTTCACGACGAACGGATTCGCCAACGTCTTCGAGGGTTTCAAGCAATTGACGACGTCCATCGATGCTGAGCGAACGCATCGTTCCGCGTACCGTGGCGCGATCGGGGATCACATTCGCGCTGTGCCCGGCCTCGATCTGTCCGACCGAGAGCACAACCGTTTCGTGGGCGTTGATCGTCCGGCCGATCCGGCGATAAACCGATTGAATCCACGCGGCCGATGCCTCGATCGGATCGTTGCAGAGATGGGGACGCGCCCCATGGCCGCCTGCGCCGACGAAGACGACTTCGAATAGATCGCAGGAGGCTGTCAAATTGCCTTCCCGAAGTCCGATGCAACCCACCTGGCGTGTTGGATCAACATGTAGCGAC
>JBCBOO010000047.1:0-24767 GCA_039821235.1 Planctomycetota bacterium | reverse complement strand
CGGCAAGTGCGTGATGATGAATCATGTGTGATGCGCCCTCACAGGTTTCTTCGGCGGGCTGCAAGATAGCTCGCGTCGCAATCGGGCACGGCAGTGATCCGTTCCGGTGCATCTCGGTCAACAACTGCATCGCTCCCAGCACGGCGGTGGCATGCACGTCATGGCCGCACGCGTGCATCACGCCGGAAACACGACTTCGGTAGGGCACCGATTTCTCGTCCGCAATCGGCAGCGCATCGATATCGCCTCGAATCGCGAGCTTCGGCGTCTCCGCCAGCGAAGGATCGGTGACCAGATCGGCGGTCAAGCCGCGACCGTCCTCGCAAACGTGAGTCGGCAGCCCTAGATCGACGAGGTGCTTCTTCAGCGTCAACGTCGTTTGAATTTCCGAGCCCGAGAGCTCGGGATGTTGATGAAGGTAGCGGCGGAGCTCGATCCAATCGTCACCGAATCGTTTTGCCGTTTCGTTGAGAGGTTGAAGCCAACTTGGCTGATCCATTGTGGGAGATCTCGATGGTGTGATTGGCGGTGGGTGCGACTTGGACGGCTACTGCTTGCCGAACTGACGGGTGAGGAGGTGATTGGCAACTCGAATGCCGCTGTTCATCGCGCCTTGGATACTGGGTGATTCCATGTGATCGCCACACAGAAAAACGTCACCGCCCAATGGAATTGACTCAATGGGTTTCAACACGGGATCCATGCCGCTGACCGGCAAGCCGTACGGAACACGTATGCTTTGCACAAAATCCCACTGCTCGGTCGATGGTCCAAACCATCGCCTGGCTTGCTCGAGAATTGCGGGACGTAACGTGTCCAGGTCGTGCGACGTGACCGATTGGGACACGCTAATCGAAACCAAGGCTCGCCCCCTCGTTGCGTACTCCGGTGCAACATCGCTGAGGACAACCGCCGTTTGGATAGGACCGTCGTCGTCACCTCGCAACATCAGCAACCGTTGGGAATTCGGCGAAGTGGGAGCGGTGTAGTACAGCGTGGTTGTCTCATTCCACTGCGTTGCCAACTCTTCACGATCAAGTAGTCTCGCGGCACCATTGCTTTCCGTAGCGATCACCACGGATTTGGCCTTCAGCTCAGACCCATCAGCGAATCGTACTCGTGTGTAGTCTTGGACGGCATCGAGAGCGGTGACGGTCCGATTCAGTTGCAAAGTTCCTCGCGGCAAACCGTCGGCCAGTTGCCTGGGGATCGCCGCCATGCCGTCAGCTGGAATGGCGATGTCACCGGCAGCAAACATCCGAAAGACGAATTCGAACATTCGGCTGGATGTGGCAAGTGACTCGTCCAAAAAAACGCCTCCCAGGAAAGGACGAAAGAACTCCTCAATGATCGCTTCACTAAATCCCAATCGCTTCAGTCGTTCAACGGTGGGTTCGTGATCGCGTTGATAGAGCGCGTCCAACGAACCACGGGAGGAGAGGGCACGGACTTTCCCGATCCGAAGCTTATCGGCGAAGCTTCCGACCGGACTGATCGCCGTGGAAACGGCCTGCAATGGACGACGCCAGGGATCACCGAGTCGATGAAAACGGCCGGCCTTTCGTACCAGCGCCCCCGGCTCAAACGAACGCAGACGTAGGCCGTCGTAGTCGAGCAGTTCGCGACATGCCGGATAGGCGGTCAGCAACACCTGAAAACCGTGGTCTAACTTCAGACCGTCGATGACGTCCGTGCGGACTCGTCCCCCCACACGGTCACTCGCCTCCAACACCCTCAGATTGAGCGAACCCGAGGGACTTCCGGTCGAGAGCTTTCGAGCACAACTGAGGCCTGCCAAGCCGGCACCGACAATCGCAATGTCGCAAGTCTCATGCGAATCCTGTTCGTCAACCGTCAATTGATCGGGCATCGGTTCTCGTCGAATGTCGTGGGGGTGCGTCACATCATGCGTTCGGCGTAAACGATGCAACAGTCAAAACCAACCCGGCAGATGGGCAGATTCGTTCAGCAGATGATTCTCACTGCAGGGCTCGTGATTACAATACCGCGACGTCGAATGCAAAATCCTCCACCCCGAGTGAATCATCCAGTTTCATGCGAGTCATCGTCACAGGTTCGAGCGGTCTTATTGGTTCAGCAGCAGTCCGGCACTGGGATGCGATCGGTGATGAGGTGATCGGAATCGACAACGACATGCGGGCGACCTTTTTTGGCCCGGATGGCAGCACGCGCTGGAATCAGTCCCAACTGGAGGCGGAAACCTCCAATTTCCGCACGGTCTCGATCGACATTCGTGATCGCGAAGGCATCTTCGATCTGTTTCGCAACGAGACGCCGGACTTGATCGTCCACTGCGCCGCCCAACCCTCTCATGACAAAGCCGCCGCAATTCCATTCCTGGACTTTGAGGTCAACGCAAACGGCACGCTGAACCTTTTGGAGGCAACCCGCCAATTCGCGCCCGAAGCCGTGTTCTGTCATATGAGCACCAACAAAGTCTATGGAGACGCGCCCAACGAACTGCCGCTCACCGAATTGGACACCCGCTGGGAGTACGCTCGCGAGGAAGACCACGATGGCATCGACGAGTCTTGCCGAATCGACCAAACCATGCATTCACTCTTCGGAGCCAGTAAAACAGCCGCGGACGTTTTGGCTCAGGAGTACGGTAAGTACTTTGGTTTAAAGACAGGCGTCTTCCGCGGCGGTTGCTTGACCGGCGCCAGTCACAGCGGTGTCGAACTGCACGGATTTCTCAGTTACCTCGTCCACGTCGCCGTCACAGGTAAGCCCTACACCATTTTTGGTTACAAGGGAAAACAGGTTCGTGATCAGATCGAATGCAGCGACGTCGTGAAGGCGTTCGAAGCGTTTGCGAACGACCCGCGTCCCGGCGAGGTGTACAACATCGGAGGAGGCCGTGGTAACGCCGCCAGCGTCCTCGAATGCATCACCATGATCGAGGAAATTGGTGGCCACCGAGTGAACTATTCGCTGGGCGATGAAAATCGCAAAGGAGATCACATCTGCTACATCAGTGATCTCTCCAAGCTCCGGCGCGATTACCCGACATGGGACATCCGCGTTTCGCTGGAAGACATTCTCAAGCAGATGATCGCCAGCGAAGAAGCCAAGCACGCTGCTGTTTGAGCCCAGGCATCACTCGTCGGTCGCCCCCCAATCACCAGCCGCATGGTCCTCCACGCCCCTTTCACTTGAGAGGGGCGGTGCAAGTACGAAATTTCCCCACGACCGTGGCGAATACGGCAAATCAAGCCCTCCAGCACGCTCCTTTTCACGCTTAAACGAAGCGATCTGGAAAGATTCTGCCGCAGAAAGTCCCTAGCGTTGCCCGCTAAGATTGCCTAGGCCCCACAAAATACCGATCTGCCCAGGATTTCCGAATCGACAGCGCGTTGAAGCGGGCTAAACTGTCGTGGCTCATGCTTTTCGGACCGGTCGCGCGGGTGCCGTTGGCTCCTGCCGGTTTCAGTCAGACTCGTTTGGAAACTGCTCGTCAGTGCTATTAAAACCCTCCACCCGCCGGCAAGTGAAACCAAGCATCGGAATTGATCCGGACCTCGTTGTTGAGATGGGTGATGGTGAAGAAACCGTCCTCTTCCTGCACGGGCTCTTTGGCACACCTGACCATTGGCGGACCGTGATGGAACGTCTTGCCGATCGCTATCACGTGGTCGCGCCGCAATTACCCGTTGACCATCAGCCTGGCCGTCGACAGCACGGAATCAGTGCGATCGCGGAACTGAGTGATCAGGTCGCTGATTTGGTGGACGAACTTCAAATCGATCCATTTGTGATTTGCGGGAACTCACTTGGAGGCCTGGTCGCGATTGAACTTTGCGCACGCGATCCGAACTATGCCAAAGGTCTGGTCCTCGCCGGCAGTGCGGGTCTTTTTGAAAGAAGCCCAATTAGTGGACTTCGTCCCCGACCGTCTCGTGAGTTTGTCCGCAACACGGTGCGTGGGATTGTTCATCGCAAAGAGTTGGTCACCGACGAACTGGTCGATGATTGGCACAGTAGCGTCACCGACCGAGACTTTGTACGGTTTGTTCTTCGCGTGTCACGAGCGACGCGCGATCGAACGGTCGAAAAGGAACTCGAGAAGTTGGATCTTCCGACGATGATTATTTGGGGCAGCGAAGACTCGATCACTCCGCCTTCCACCGGTCGCGAGTTTCAAAAGCGAATCAAAGGCTCGGTGCTTCACTTCATCGAAGAGTGCGGTCACGCACCGAATTGGGAACAGCCGGATGCGTTCGCCGATGTGCTAGATGAGTTCTTGCCACCCTGTTTCGCTCGGTAACCGGGCGATCCGGAATGGAAATCTCGTCAGTGGGTGATCGCGGGTTACGAAGACTCGCGATGACGATCCTTTTCTTCGCCGCTCTTTCGGCGCCGATCATCGCTTGGGGTGCACTGTCGGCACTACGAAGCACATCGAATGACCCCCGCCAGTGGTTACCCCAGTCCTTCGGCGAAACGGATACCTACGATTGGTTCGAAGGTCACTTCGGCACGGACGAAATTGCCGTGGTCAGTTGGCCGGGCTGTGAGATTGACCAGCCCTCGACCACGCAACTAGCCGATGCCATCGCGGACACCGTCTTCTTTGATCGCGTGCGAACGGGGGCAAATGCGATCGAAGAGCTTACGGCGTCCCCGTTGCGATTTTCCGATTCACAAGCCGTGGGTCGTTTGCGTCGCATTCTTGTGGGTCAAGACGGCGTCACCACGTGCTTGATCTGCTCGACCTCGACGAAGGGTCAAGACGATCGTGTCGCCGCCGTATCCACCATCGAAGAGATCGTCACCAAGAAAGGTGAAATCGATCCCAGCGATCTCAAGCTGGCCGGCCCCACGGTTGATGCGGCGATGATCGACGCCGAAAGCCGGCGAATGCTATTCGGTCTCGCAGGCCTCTCCGGTGTGCTTTCATTCGGCATCGCAGCGATTCGTCTTCGGAGTCTTGTGCTCGCACTGGCTGTTTTGATCGTTGCGGTTTACTGCACCGGCAGTGCGCTGGCCATTCTCTATTACAGTGGTGGCAAGATGAATCTGCTGATGACGATGCTGCCGCCGTTGATTTACGTGCTGACCGTCAGCAGCTGCGTTCACTTGGTGAATTACTACCGCGACGAACAACACGGCGACCGAGAGCCAGCGTTGCTTGCGATTCGTGTTGGTTGGTTTCCGTGTTCGCTCGCCGCGATCACGACGGGTGTCGGGCTGATTTCGCTTGGGCTGAGTACCATCGAGCCGATTCGTGACTTTGGCTGGTTCTCGGCCGTCGGAGTGGTTGCCAGTGTCGGAGTCATGTTTGTCGTTTTGCCGGCGTTGCTGCTGATCTTTGATTCCAAGCCAAGCGGGCCGGTCACGGAGCACTTAGAAGCAGGCACCGTGAAGAACCCGCCCTCGATGCTGCGGGGCGTCATGAACTATCACACGCCGATCACGATCATTTGTTTGATCGTGATGTCGGTTTGCATCTGGCGAATTCCATCGATCAAATCAACGGTCAAACTGCAAGATCGGTTCCTGGCCAGCAGCGATGCGATCGCGGATTACCGATGGCTGGAAGAAAACGTCGGCCCCATGGTGCCTCTGGAAATCGTCGTGCATTTTCGTCAAGACGATTCCAGAGACCGCGTGGATCAAGTCCGTGTGGTTCGAACCATTCAGGCAAAGATTCAGTCGTCGGAGTCATCGGTCTCGACGTTCTCGGCGGTCAACCTCGCACCTGCCCTACCGCGGGGACACAGCGTGCGTAACATCGTCCAGAGGAAAGTGATCAATGGCGACGCGGTGGGTACGTCGATCGCAGAATCGGGATACTTACGAGAGACCGTTGACGAGACGCTTTGGCGCATCTCGGTGCGTGCTCCGGCCATCGGCGACTTGGACTACGGAATTCTGATCGAGCGGATTCGCGAGGTCGTTCAACCGACACTCGATGACCTCGAAGTCACCGGAACCTTCACAGGTATCATTCCATTGATCTACAAAGCACAGCGGCAGCTTCTCGTCGATCTGTTTCGCTCTTTCCTACTTGCATTCGCCATCATTGCCGCAGTGCTGTTGCTGGTCCTCCGCAGTCTTCCGGCAACGCTTGCCGCGATGATCCCGAACTTATTTCCCGCCGTGATCGTCTTTGGCGGCATCGAGATGGTCGGCATTCCAGTACAAATCGGATCGGTGATGACGGCCAGCGCGGCACTCGGCATTGCGGTCGACGACACCGTTCACTTTCTCACTTGGTTTCGACGCGGACTGCAGTCGGGATTGTCGCGGAGAGATGCGATTAGCGAAGCATTTCATCGTTGCGCCAGCGCGATGTTGCACACAACGATGATCTGCGCAGGTGGACTGTGCGTGTTCGCGCTCAGCACCTTCGTGCCGATTTTGCACTTTGCCTACTTGATGGTGCTGCTGTTGGCCGCGGCACTCGTCGGCGACCTTCTCTTGCTGCCGGCGATTCTCATTGGACCGGCAGGGAAACTCTTTGAATTCCGTTCCCGCCGCCGCACCGACCCGACGGACGAGACGTGAGACTCGCTTGACCGGAGATGACTCGGCCCGACGTTACTTGACCGGACGGAACACCCAACGGTAGTCAAGGGCCTCTTGCAAACCGTATTGCTTGAGCACGTAGGCCCGCTCTTTATCGTTGGAGAACTGCGGGACGCCAAAGCGAATCAAGTCTTCCGTTTGGGCCATCGCATCACCGGGGCGGTAGAAGTTGAGTTGCAATGACTTGCGGCGGTAGGGTGCATCCTCGCCTTCGCCGTCCTGCTCAAACGCGTTCGTCAAACCGGAGACGAAGAGCGAGAGGTAATCGGTGTTCGGATTGACGTCGACCCAAGTCAAGACGCCCCACACGCCTGGCGCCGCGTCATCGGTCGAAAGCGGGATCGATTCCCTGCCAATCTCCACGCTATTGAACAGCGGCGCGGTGATCTGTTCACGTGCCGCAATCAGTGCTTTGGCGTTTGGAATAATCCGATCCAAATACTCGTCCCCGCTCACGTGATCTTTCAGAGTCACCAAGGGGAAGAAACGCCGTGAGTCGTAAGAGATCGACTCCAGTCGCTGATACAACTTTGCACCACCGATTTCATCCGCTGCCGGTCGCAGGTCTCCGCCACGGTAGCGGACACGGTAGACCATGTACCAAACCAGCTTGCGTTGTTTCTTTCCGCCCGCAACCGGAACATCAACATAGATTTGACGCAGCGGCTTGAATGAAAACTCGAAGCAGTAGATCTCGCGGCGCAGGACGACTTCCTTCGCCATCGAAACTAACGTGCGTGATCGCGGATCGAAGTGGGGTGCGTTTCCCGGAAACGGATCGGCTTTCCACTCGAGTTCCGGATGAGCCTGCAAAAACCGCTCCAACGTCAGCGGGCCATCAAACGTTTCTTCGGGGCTCGCGTCACCGGGCACCACCGTGACCACGCCGGGAGCGAACTGGGTTTGTTGCTGTGTCGCGGCGGGCGGTTCGCCATCTTGTCGTGCAGAAACAATCGACGCGCTCGAAAGAACGATACCGAGTGCGAACGTCGCGAGTGCCGATCGGCCGGTCTGCCTTCGAAGCACGGGTCGGAGAGTGGTTGGCATCATTTCGTTGCTCAATTCTGGAACCATCAAATGGGGTCGGTCTGCGGGATGCAGTTGGATAGCGTTTCGCTGCAACTATCGAAGGTCACTCGCACTGCTTGATCGCAGGTCTTCGGGCAGCTCTGCGATCGCGGCAGCGGGACGATCTCCATCGAGATCGCGACTTTCCGCGACCTCTTCGCTCGTCGGTTTGGTTTCTTCCGGCGACAAAAAGCGAAGCGAATCTGCGAATTGGATATCGCCGCCCGCAAAGGCGTCGACCTGCTCTGCTGCCATAGTAAACGTCGCCTGGACGCGTCGGCCTTCATTGTCGGAAAAATGCATGATAATCCAACGCAGCCGGACGCCCTTGGATTCTCCGTCAGCAACCATTCTCAGCACGCGAAGGCCCTGGGCCGAAGCCGCCTGATCGCCCGAGACCAGCTGTTGCAACTGATTGCCGAGCGAGGTCCGGACGTCACGCTCGAATCCTTCCAGTGTCAGCTGCTTGCCCTCTGGGAGAGCCGGTAGGGGGCGCAGGTTGCACTGCGCAATACTGGAACCGTGTTCGGTAATCCGAATCACGGCCGAACCGATCTGGTCCTGGATGACCTTCCAACGGCGATCCACCATCGTGCCTAATCGCAGTGCGTTGCTTCGCAATTCGACGTACAAATAGTCGTCCGGAACCGGACGGGCGAAATCAACCTTGGGGGCTTCGCTCGGCAAACGCACCGGCTTGGCAAGCGGTTTGCGCAACATCCGGATGGTCGCTGAGACGTCGAAACCAGGCTCCGCGGCGTTTTTCTCGCGCGTTTCGTGAAGTGCCAACGCCAGCCAGCTGCACGTCCGGCTCGCTCGGTCGTACGTCATTTTTCCGATCAACCTCAGCCGGGTGGAGACGCCGTCGATCGAGGCTTCCAAATCTCCCTTCAACTGAAATTTGACGCTCTCATTGTCAATGCTGATCACCTTGCCGGTCACCGTTCCCGTATCGACCGTGGTGAGATTCAAAACGGAGCAAATCGCGTTCGGCTCGATTTCGAACGAATCGCCCTCCAGGACCCGACCTCGCGGCAGGAACTGATCGGCAGCCACACTCGAGATGGGAGACCGGAGCAGCGAGAGCTCGGCGTGTGTGAAGAAGTTTTCGCTCGAGTAAATCGTCTCCGGAAGATCGTCGCGACGGATCATTGTCAGTCGCATGGGATCACGCAGCGTTCGCGTGCTAGCAGTCTTATTTAGTTTGCTCGTGCAAATGGCCCGGTGGTAATACCGCTGGGCTGCGACGATTTCGGAGTCCTCGGAGGCTCCTTCCGGCCACAAGGCTCGCTCTTCATAGTCGAACGAAGCCTTGGATTCGATCGGAAGTTTGCGCGACGACTTACCGCCAGCGGCTGCTTCACCCGCGTCGACGTTTCCCGTCACTTCGATCTCGATTCGGGTGCGCAATAGAGGCTGACGCGATGGTTCGATGATCGCGGACGTTTTCGTGCCCTGTGCGATCGCCCCCGCCGAGGTCAGTGCGGAAACACCGCACACAAGGCCGCCGGTGAGGAACCCGCGGCGACACCATTGATTCCGTTTTGATTGCATCTTGAGGTCCATCCGTGGAAACAGCCCGAGACAGTTCGGCATCGTGCGTGATCGGCGACATCGGCAAGGTGATTCAGCCGAACTGCCGGGCCGATGGAAGAGTCTCGAGAAAGACAAACATCAAAGCCGCAAAAGTTTTCCGGCCGGAAAAGTCACCCTGACGTGCGGCCGCCAGCCACGGTGTGATCCGTTGTTGGACAGGGTTGTCGCAACACGAGACGGACAATCTTGCCGTGGACATGCAAAAATTACAGCCGTGCCACACTTCCAGAGACGGGATCAAGCTGCCGGAAAAAGGATTCTTTTCCCTAACTGCCTGTGGCAATGACACTTAGGGCCGGTTCATGTGACATTCACGCCGATTTCATTTCACTTTGGCCCCAAATTTCCTACGGTGTGTCCTCCGGTAAGGCAACGGCTGCCGATTTGGAACTTTGCCAGAAAAGACACAATTTTTGTGTTGGCGGACAGATAACGGTCGTTGTGACGAACCGGATGACGGGATTCGTCGTCCTAAGACCATAGAGACAAACGTGGAGATGCCATCGCGAATTGCGGTTGGTGTCGGGCGGGTGTCGATTTCGCCGACACGGGAGTCGGCGGGTGGCTTGGATTTGCGAGCTTGTTTTGCGGCGGTTGACCAAACGTGTCGACGGATCTGCGAAGAAGCTAGTGGCCAAGCGACCGACCCTCACCTGGAGGAGACAGGTGAACCCCGGGCAACCGAGGCGTGGATGACTGGGCGATCCGCCGGGATCGCAGGGACGTTTGGCCAGTCAACGCCATAGCGCTGGGAGATGAACTCAAATGCACGACAACTACCGCGACTCGAAGATCCGTGACCTGCGTGATCAACTGCGATTTAATCAAAAGACCAAGCTAATCGAACAGGCTGCCGCTGCGGAATCTTTGCTCGCAGAGGTCGAGCCCGAGCGAGACTACTCGTACGATTACCTTACCTTCCGAATCACCAACTACCGATCCGATCGCTCTGCACGACACAACATCGCCTCGGCGGACCTGACACACGACCTTCGACTCCTGATTGAAGACCTCAGCGAACTCGCCGATTTGTCCGTCGAAGAAGTGGCGGAACAAGTGCATACCGTTCAGGATCTCAGCCGCCAGTTCAATGTCTCGACCAAGACGATTAGTCGTTGGCGCGAAGCCGGACTGGTCAGCCGACGATTGCTTTTCGGCGGTCGCAAACGGATCGGGTTCCTCAACAGTAGCGTAGAGCACTTCGTCGCCAACAATCGTGCCAAGATTCAGCGCGGGGAGCGGTTCAGCCAACTCAGCGAAGATGAAAAGACGGAGATCATCGAACGAGCTCGGCAGTTGGTCGAAGGCGGCGCGGCGCTCGCAGATGTCACACGCTTGCTGTCCAACCAAATGGGCCGAAGCGCCGAGACGATCCGCTACACGCTGAAGAACTTTGACGCCGACAACACGTCGATCGCGATCTTCCCGCATCACCGAGGCGTCTTGACCGACGACGACAAGCGATCGATCTTCTCGCAGTATCTCAGCGGGATATCGGTTCCCCAGTTGTGCCGACGGTTCAACCGAACGCGTACCAGCATTCAGCGAATCCTGGTCGACATGCGTCGGCAACGGATCATGGAATTGCCGCTCGATTACATCTACAACGAGGACTTTGAACAAACCTCGCGTGAAAAAGAGTACCTCGGTGCGATGCCCGAGTGTGATGCTTCGGCCCGCAAGGTCCGCGTTCCCGGCGACCTGCCCAGCTACCTTGCGTCGCTATACGACGTTCCCCTGCTGACGCGCGAACAGGAATACCATCTGTTCCGAAAGATGAACTACCTGAAGCACAAGGCGAGCCGCTTGCGTGATCAAATGCAGGAGGACGCGGGTGGCCAAACCTCGTTGATGAATGAAGTGGAAGCGTTCTACGAACAAGCCGTGAAGGTCAAGAACCGTATCGTGCAAGCCAACTTGCGATTGGTCGTTTCGATCGCCAAACGGCACTTGGCCAGCAGCGATGATTTCTTCTCCCTCGTCAGTGATGGCAACATGTCCTTGATTCGTGCCGTCGAAAAATTCGATTACTCGCGTGGCAATAAGTTCAGCACTTATGCGTCGTGGGCCATCATGAAGAACTTCGCTCGCACGATTCCCAACGAATTCAAGCACCGGGACCGATTCCGAACAACGACGGAAGAGCTGTTCCTTGCTCGGCAAGATGAACGCGTCGATCCCTACGCCGAGGAGAGTGCGCAGCGAAATCGCAAGCGTGAACTGTCCAAGATTCTGAACCGTTTAGACGAACGCGAGCAGAAGATTATCTCGGCTCGTTTCGGACTGGAACGCGGCAGCGAGCCACTCACACTAAAAGAAGTGGGCGAAGAGATGGGCGTCACGAAAGAACGCGTCCGCCAACTCGAAGCTCGAGCCCTCGCGAAGTTGCGTACCGCGGCAAGTGAGAACAACCTCGAGATCGACTTCAGTTTCTAAGCATCCGTGTGCGTCGTATTCGGACAAGAAAACTTAAAAAGTTTCCTCGGAGCCTTCGGAGTCCTCCGAGCGTGGTTCCATCAGAAACCGGTATCCGGCATCACGGATCGTCAATAAATGGATGGGCTGCGTGTTGTCCGGTTCAATGATTTTGCGCAGCTGGGCGACGGTCTGGTCGACCGCCCGGGTCTGCAAATTTCCGTTCATTTCCCAGACTTCGCTGAGCAGCTCCGAACGGCTGATCACGCGGTCTGGATTCTCAACGAAGTACCTCAGCAGCTTCAGCACTTTCGGAGTGACGGGCACGACCTTTCCATCGACGATCACTTCATGGTTGAGAAAATTGACGCGGACGAAACCAAATTCGATCTCGTCGATCACCTCTCGCTGCCTCCGCTGCTTGGCAGTCGCGGAGGAGGCGGAGGTCATCTGGAGCAGGTTTTTCACTCGGCTGAGCAGCTCGTCCAGTTCGAACGGCTTGTTCATGTACTGATTCGCACCCACATCAAAGCCTCGCGCGCGATCCTCCGCCAACGTGCGAGCCGAAAGCATCAGCACCGGGGTCGTCACACCCGCATCTCGAATCGTCTCACAGACGGTGTACCCGCTCATGCCGGGCAACATGAGGTCCAAAACGATCAAGTCAATCGGTTCCGAGGAACCGCTCACGAGTCGGAGCGCCGTCGGGCCATCTTCCACTAACGTGACACGATAGTTCTCCGCTTCGAGGTTGTACTTGATGCCAACACCGAGGTGTTTTTCATCTTCAACGACTAGAATGTGGGGTCGCATCGCCAACTACGTTTTTCATCGTGACTTCGAAAATAGTACCCGTCTGCCCGTCGACCTCTTTGCGACCGCGGATTCGCACGCTCGCCCCGATTGCTTTGCTGATCGTCCGAACGAGATGCAATCCGAGTCCCGTCCCGGGAGTGCTTCGCTCCAGCTCACTGCCCAAGCGTACAAAACGTCCGAAGATCTTTCGACGTTTGTCGTAGGGAATCCCGGCCCCGTTGTCGACGATCGAAACGATCACTTGGTCGTCTTTCCCTTTCGCCGGATCATCCGCAATCGACGCACGGACCTGTGGGGGTGAACCGCCGTACTTGATCGCATTATCAATCAAGTTCCGAAAGAGAATCTCGACCTGGACCCACTGGCTTCGAATCATCGTGGGGGGACAGTCCAACTGTACAGTATCCGGCTCCATTCGGTATCGGACACACGCCGCTTGAGCACACTGCTCCAACAACTGATCCAGCCGAAATTCCTCGGCGACATCGGTTTCATTGCCACGATCAATCCGCGCGGCATCCAGCAGATGATTAATGAGTGAATCGAGTCGCTCAACATCCTCCAGCATAAATTGGTGAAAACTTCGCTGCTGGTGCTCATCAACACTGCGACGTGACATCGTCTGCAGATAGAGTTTCAGCGAAGCAATGGGGCTCTTCAGCTCATGCGTCACCGAGTCAATGAAATTTGACTGGCGCTGGTTAAGCCGGAAGGCTTTCACGGTCAGCGTGACGTAGACAATGACGCCGGCCAGAATCCCCAGCAGTAGACAGCTGCCAACAATTACAAGCGTCAGATAGAGAGGACCGCGTTGCTGGGAGTCGATAAACCCAATCAGGCTGGAAACGGCCCAGATCGCGCCGAGGATCACCACCAGGACGATCAAGACCACGCCCAGCAGAATAGGAGTCCTTAGCGAGCGGCGTTCGAGCATGGACGACATAGTTCGGGGGCGGTGATTCGTGTCCTCACATGTTATCGACGACGGAGGGCTTCAGTCAGCCCATCACGGAACACTCATGGATCGAACCGGCGACTGCCGATCAGAAAAGGGAGGTTTCGCTCTGCCGAGTGCACTTCCTATTTTCGGCGACCGAGACGAGCCGATCAACTCCCCCAGGCAACGCAGAGTCGCCAAGTTGGCGAGGGGCCGACATTACCGAAAAGAAAAATGGCGATTCCGTCGTGATTTTCCGAAAACTGACCATGCAGGGTGAGATCCACCCGGCAATAATGTCTTATGTGAAATAAGTTTCCACTAGGCGGGAACCGGAGATGGATCTGTGAATACTCAAACTCAAGTCTTCCGATTTTCGGAAGCGACCATCCGCCAAGTCCGATTGGATTGCAATCGGGCAATGATTCGTGCGCGCTTCTGTCCGGAGCGGAGCGAAATCCTGCAGCTTCGATGTATCGACAACCGCGTGGAAACCGAAGCCGAATTCGGCAACCAGCTGTGGTATTTCGAAGGCGTCGGCGTGGATGAGCTGGATCGGCGACACACGGTCTACGGCGTCGTCGAATATTCGACGCAGTACGGCTTGAACGAGTTGGTTGAAGACGGCGTTTTCACCAGCGAGACCCAGCGGGAACGTTTCCGCAGCCTCTACGAGCGTGAGGTCCAGCGCCCCGACTGGCGGCAACCGGCGCATCGGATGCTTATCGCGGGTTTAATCGCGGTCTCTTGCGTCTGGCTGGGCTACTTGGTCATCCAAGCGATGGCCTAGCTAGTGCTTCGTCAACTCTTGAAATTAGGGTTGCTCTTTAGCAGCACGGCTCTCCGAGCCGTGAGGTCTTCGGCTCGGAGAGCCGAGCTACTATCTTTGCGCCGCCAGCCTTACGGGACGAGGTCGACCTTGGAAACCGTGTGTTCACGATACACGGCCTGGAGCTCTTCGGCCAAGATTTTAAATCCTCGACGCAACACCTCCTCCGGTGCCGTGAAACTGATTCGCAAGCATTCGTGCTGATGCTTCCAGTCGTCGTCGACGCCGAAGAAAAAGTAGTGTCCGGAAATGACCAAGACATTGCGGGCTTTCAATCGCTTGTAGAGCTCTTGCGATGAAATCGGCAGGTCTTCCAGCCAGAGCCAGAGAAAGAACGCGCCCTCACTGCGATGCAATCGGTACGGAATCTCATCCCCCATTGCTTCCGCAAGCCAAGCCTTGGCCGACTCGGCGCGTTCGGCATAGAACGGCCGGATCGTTTGCCGGCTCAACTGGAGGATCTCTCCCGATTCCACCAACGGTTGCACGAGTGCCTGCCCCAGATTGTTATTGGCCAGTGCGGTGATCGCATTCATCTCAGCGAGGTAGCGAATGATCGGTTGATCGGCGATGACGATTCCGGTGCGTAGTCCTGGCAGCCCGAGTTTCGAGAGACTGTGGGTCGAAATAATGTTCTCATTCCAGATGGGCTTGGTGTCGCTAAACACCACTCCAGGGAATGGATTGCCGTAGGCATTGTCAACAATCAGCGGGATATCGTTTGCCTTGGCAAGCTCCGACAAGTGGTCCAGTTCGGCATCCGTCACGACGTTGGAAGACGGATTGGTGGGCCGAGAAAGACACATCGCCACGATGCTATCATCGATCTCCAATGCATCAAAATCGATCGCGTATTTGAATTCGCGCGAACCGAGCCGCTCGATCTGAGGACGATTGGCCTTGAACATGGTGGTCGACGTGGACTGATCGGCGTACCCGATGTACTCCGGAACAATCGGCAGCAGCACCCGTTTGCAAGAACCGTCGTCGAAACGTCCCGCAATCGCATTAAAGAGCAGGAAGTAGGCCGCCTGACCTCCTGCCGTGACGCAGACGTTTTCCGCCGTGATCGGCCAGCCGTACTCGCGTCGGAACAGATCCGCGACCGCTGTCCGAAAGCCAAGATTCCCTGCGGGCGGCTCGTAGTTGCCGAGCACACGGTCGGCCAGTTCGGCCTGTTCTGAAATTTCAGCCAAACGCTCGCGCCATCGGGCCGTCAACTCCGGAAGGTGCGACGGCTGACCTCCTCCGAGCATACAGATGTCCGGGTTTCCGGATGCGAGGGCTTCTCCCAAATCTCGCATCAACTCTCCAATTCCGGAGTCGTGTGCGAGGCGTTTTCCGAAGGTCGAAAGGCCGTGTTTCATCGTCGTTTTGACGCTGGAGAGGGGTGAACAGCAGGCAGGCTCTCTACCGTGTTGGCAACGAGCCAGGAAATAGGTGCAGAGCGTTTTGCTCTTCGGGCCGAAAGGCTATCGGACAGCCCAACCAGCGAGTAGGTTCGCGAGTGCAACCCACACAGAGACTTCACCAAGCATGGGGAGTTCCTCGCAGATCTGGAAGGGAGGATTTGCTATCCTCATGTCTGGGGGCGATTCGTCAATTCGTAATTTCGGGGTTGGCGATGCGATGGGCGGCCGGCCCGGGTTCCTGGCGGGATAACCGCCCCTGCGGTCGGGAAGGGTCTGGGGAGTTCTCTCCCACAGCGAAAACAAACGTCGGTTACAAAATTTCAGGTCCCAAGAAACTCTCGAGGATTTCAACATGCTGCGAAGAAACTTCTCGTCGCTACTCAGCGCCGCCATCGTGGTTCTCGCGTGCCTCCCGCTAGCCGCCAACGGGGATGAACCGGCCTCGGCGGATGCGCAAGCGGAGATGATGGACAAGTGGATGAAGTTCGCGGAGCCCGGCCCACCCCATGAGCAGTTCAAGCGACTGGTGGGGAAGTGGACCACGGTCAGCGAAGAGTACCAGTCCAATCCAGACAATCCTCCGAAGTCGGAGGGGACCGCGGAATTCGAATTGATCATGGGTGGTCGATATCTCAAAACGAACTACGCCGCGAGCTTTTCCGGAATGCCAATGGAAGGGATGGGGATCCAAGGCTACGACAACCAACAAAAAAAGTATGTCGGGATGTGGATCGACAACTTCGGAACCGGCATCCTGACCAGCACTGGCACCTACGAAGTCGCTTCGAACACGCTGACTGAACTTGCAAAGGGCAGTGGACCGATGGGCCCGATCAAAATGAAAATGGTGACGAAGTACGAAAGCAAGGACAAGTTCACGCTTTCGATTTACACCATCAAGGATGACGGTAGTTCCAAACTCGACATGGTCATCACTCACACGCGAAAGTAGTTGGCGTTCTTCATGCTCAATGGACGAGCCGCAGGCATCTGGATTGCCATCGGAGCGCTGTGTCTTTCCGGCTGCTTGGCAGAGTCGACCGAGCAGCCCACAGCGACCCGAGATTCGATCGAGCAGCCTTCTCTCCCCGCCGCGGATTACCTGCGACAAATTCTGACGCGATACCAATCCGCGGGTTCTTATCGTGATGAAGGAGTCGTTCGGCTTGGGATCGAGCGAGACGGCAAGTCTTCCGTTCAAGTCGCTCCAATGCACGTGCAGTTTTACCGATCCTCGCTTTGGGTCGCCGCCTACGACGCGCGGATTTGGACCGACGGCTCAAAAACGATTGGATGGCTGGCCGACCCGGAGTCAGAGATGCACGACGGCCAGATCGTCGTCGGTGGCCGTGTCTCTTCGAAAGAGGCCGGGGCTCGTCCGGAACTGAAACGTCTCTTAGGAGATCCACTTCTTGCCACACGGATGACGTCGGGACTGGGCGGACCTCCACCACAACTCGAATGGTTGTTCGACTCCGAACCGATGGCGAAGCTGTTTCGCGGCGATTCGGAGCAAGCCACGCGAACGGTCCGTTACTCTCAACCCGTCAAGCGTGACGGTGTTCCGTGCATTGTCATTGAAACGGTCTCCGGGGATGAATCGTATCGCTTCTACATCGATCAACCGCGATCGATCGTCATTGCAATTGACCTCCCGATTTCATTGGCCGGCCAAGAGGTCCGACTCGACGGCTGGCGAGTTCGATCGCTTGAGTTGGTCTTGGAAAATGCGACGTTTGAACCGCCGGACGTCTCATTAACCCTGTCCGCGATGCCTGGAGCAAAGCTTCCTCGATCCCGCAAATTCGTTGGCTCATTGATACCGCTTCCTCCCCCGCCACCGAGTCCTCGTGTGGGTTCGGTGCTGGATCCCTTCACCGGACAAGACCTGACCAATCCGATTCGTGTCAATCAACGTGGCGTCGATCGGCAACTGACAATTTGGTATGCCGCCCCAGAATTCGACGGCTCAAACAACGAATCCCTCGTCTCGACCCTCCAAGCCATGAATTCGATCGCCATCGCGTCTGCAAATCAGCGCGGATCCGACGTCGTTCGGCGGGTCGCAGTGGGTCCTCCGGAATCACTTCGTCGATTGAACCAGAACGGTGCCCGGGAATCGGGGTGGTTGTTGGTGCCGGACCCGGGCCAATCGATTCGATCGAAGCTGGGCATCGAAGACGAAACCTACGCACTGACCGCAACGAACGCACGTGTCTACTGGTTGGGAGATCCAAGTGTCGTCGGTGACTTGGCCTCGCTCGGCAGCATCATTCAGGACACGCTCTCGGGTGTCGATGTCCCGAAGCGACTACGCGAGCGATGGGAAACCGATCGTCGGGCCTATGAAGCAAAGCTGCAGGAGCTGCGTGCTCCATTTCCCGGCCGCCTCTAAGTGAGGCGAGACGTAGCGTTTGCACACCATCGGTGGTCGAAACACGGTGCAGACACGCTAAACTTCCCGTCGGCGACCGAGACCGAACCATCCACCCACTATCCAACGAGAGAAATATGCCTGCCTTGTCCGGAAAACGTGCCATCGTCAGTGGAGCTTCGCTCGGGATCGGACGGGGAATCGCGATCGAGTTGGCTCGTGCAGGTGCGACCATCGTTGTCAATTATCTTTCCGACGAATCAGAAGCGGACGAGGTCATTGCGCAGTGCAAGTCGGTCGGCGGAGACGCAATCAAGTATCAAGCCGACGTCTCGGATCAATCGCAAGTCGATGCCATGATCGCCTCGGCGGTGGACCAGCTGGGTGGCCTGGACATCGTCGTCAGCAACGCTGCCTACAGTGACCGCATGTTGATGCTGGATGCCGACCTGGACGAGTTTCGTCGCACGGTTGATGTCAGCATGTGGGGGGCATTTTACCTGGTGCGTAGCGGCGCCAAAGCGATGGTTGCTGCCGGCAACGGAGGCAACATTGTGGTCATCAGCAGCCCCCACGCGCACCTCGCGATCCCCGGCGCGATGGCCTACAACATGGCCAAGGCGGCCAACGACCAAATGGCCCGCACAACGGCATGCGAACTCGCGCCGCACCGAATACGTTGCAACATCATCCATCCCGGCTGGACGGACACGCCGGGCGAACGCAAGTTCTTCAGCGAAGAAACTCTGCGTGAAGAATCAGCCAAGCTGCCGATGAAGCGTCTGGGTCAGCCGAGTGAGATCGGGAGGGGTGTCGTGTTCCTATGCGACCCTGCCAGCGAATACATCACGGGCAGCACGATCACCATCGACGGCGGGATTCAACTGCCCTGGCGAGAAATGTACCGAGTCGAAGAAGCTGCACAGCAGTCTGGCCCATCTTGATTGCCGGTGCTTAAATGGGGTTGGTTAATGCGGGTCCCGAAAACTGTGGCGTCGGTGCAAACGCGATAGCGATGCCAATGCCGACGAAACCAAGCACCCCCAGAAGAAACGGTTTCCAAGCGACATCGAATCGATTGAAGAGAAAGAGCGTTGGCATGAATGGAATGAAGAAAACTATCAACGCGTTCGCCGGCGCCATTTCTCGTAAAATTTGGTACGCAAACCAAATGCGGGCGACTAACAGCATCAGCAGGCCGACCGGAGCGAGCGCGACCGGAGCAAAAACTCCTAACGCGATCGTCGGCAGAAGCACAGCGACAACGAAAATCAAGTCCCGCTTGGTATCACGCGGCGCGGACAAAGCTGTATCGGATTGAGCCTCTTCGGCTGTGATAATGGCTTTCAGTTCGCTCAAGGACGGGACAGCCATATCCTTTCCACATGCACAAGGAAAACTCGATCCGGCGTCGCCGGCTCGTACCTCAAGAGTCCGTCCACAGACGCACGTGAGCTTGAAAATCATGATAGTCGCCCTACAGCCTCATCCGTCGATGTTGGGGATTGTGACGGTCGTCGAATACAAGTCGCGCTGGTACTTGAATTGTTCTTCGCTCGCTTCAATCTTGATCCAGTCCTCACGCTGTTCGTTGATCCAGTAGCTCACCGTCGACGAATCTTCTGACCAGACGATGGGATGGTCAGCGTGCTGGTCGCTAATTGTCTTGGCATCGGCGTCAGCGAGTGGAATCGAAGTCTTGACGGTCCAGTCGGGGTTGCTGCTGTGCTCGACATCTGCGTCCAGGACCTTGCGGCTCGTAAACAGCGTTGAGTACTCGAGCAATTGCAATTTCAAGCACCAGTCTCCGTTAGGAGAACGCGTTGCCGACTCCCCAATGACCGAACGCTGTTCCACGAAACTGGCCAGAGCCAAAGCCACGACCAAGACGGCAATAATCAAATGGAGAATCGTGAATTTCTTAAATCGCATGAGGCTACCAGGCCCAAGTAAGTTGACGACCGCCGTAAGTCGATCTCTTCCGCAATTGCGTTGGGGAAAGGATACAGGATTAATCAGCGCCGGCTCCGATTTTGAATCCACGCGACGATCCACGCAACGATTCCGGCTGAGAAACACCAAACGAGAGGAACAGCGGCGTAGTAAACCAGGACCCATCCTGCGACTCGGAAGCACTCGAATGAAGACAACTGCACATCCGATTTCGCGACTCCACCGAACCCGTATATCGCAGCCGTCGTACCACTCAACAGCGCCCAAGCTCGAGAGTATCGCCAACCATTCAACCACCCTCGTCTGAACCCCTGAGGCGCAACAATTTTCTCGAGAGTCGCGGAATCTGTGTGAGGCGGTTCATACGGATTCATATTTCATCCGAAAAACAAACGTTCACAAGTTACTTCATTCAACCATCGAAGAGCTCCTTCGGCCCGAATCACAACCAAGCAATAAGCGACAAGGAGATGCCCGATCACAATTGTGGCAAGCGAGAAAACTCTTGCTGAAGACGACCTGGCAAAAAGGGCATAAAAGAGCAGAACAATCGCGATGCACGACGGCTCTAATTGGCTGAGCTGAGTATCAAGGAAAAGCCCAAAGTTTGCCGGCCAATGGAATCCTCGAACTCCCGGATGAAAAAGTGCCAAGGAAAGGTGGGGAGAAACTACAAGGAACATCGTCACGAGAATGAAAACTGTCACGCGCACCAACGAAATGCGAACTCTACGATGGAAAGCCCGAGTAACGGAGAGGCCTTCATTTCGCCTCTTTAGGCCATCGAGAAGCGTCGGCGTTGAAGACATTTCTTGTTACTTGGGTCATTCGCCGTTGCGAAGTGATTCAATCCGGTCGAGGGCGGGTTTGGCCCAGGGCGTGTCTTCGTAGAGTGTTTCAATGCCGTTGAAGAGTTTGTCTCGTTCATCGCGAGGTTGATTGATCGCCGCATCGACTCGCTCCATCAGCTCGGTCAAACGTGGATCCACCTTCGCAGTGGCGTCTTTGAGTCGATCGGCTTCGAAAGACGCGAGCTTGGCCAACTCCCTCGGATCATCTTGCCCCTTTGGTTCGACGTCCGCAAAAACTTCAATCCACTGCAACAGTTTCTCACGTGCCGCTGATGGATCGGATTCACGAGACGACACGGCATCCAAGAAAGCTTGCTCATAAAGCGGATCTTCCGACGATCGCAGCTTCGCTTTGAGCTTGAGACGTTTGATGGCCGCGTCAACTTTGTTGGCCATCAAGTCATCACGAAATTGCTCCGCGCGAGGATGTTCCGGGAAGAGCTTGACGAACTGTTCACGCCGGTCGATCGCGTCTTTTGAAGTGCTGTCTTCAATCGCGTCGATTTGGGTGAGTCGATCGCTCGCCGATGGCTTTCGGAACGCATTGACGACTAATACCAGTCCGAATACGACCGCGGCAAGCAAGACGATGATGGAGAGAACTTTTTTCGTCGGGTTTGCCGGAGGCGGTTCCGGAGGCGTAAAGAAACCCTCACGATATTCGCCTTCGGAAACCGTTTGAAAGTGCGTCTTGCCCGTGTCGGAATTGAAGGTGTCGCTGGTTTCATATCCAGTAACATCTTTCGCTTGGGACGGTGGTGCCGTGGAGTCAATTTCATCCCCCGTTACCCGTGTCCGCGAGATGGTTTTCTCTTTGGAGTCGCTCCGCCGTGTTTCCAGGGTGCCCGCGGCCGGGTTGACGGTGTGGAACTCCGTTGAGCCTTCGACGACGGTCTGGTCACTGATCACCGTCTTTTCATCGTTTTTCAAAGACGTTTCGTGTTTCATCGTCGCTTCGTCGTCCGGCCCAGCGGACTTTTTCTCATACAACGTTTGCATTCGGCTCAGGCCGGCCTTCATCGCCTTCAGGCGATTCATCGTGGCAAGCGCAGTGGGTGGGCGGTCCTTTGGATCTTTGGACAGGAGTTCGTTGACGATTTGAACCACGTCGTCGGGTAACTCCGGATCAATCATGTCCAGCGGAACGGGTTGTTGATACTGAACCGCCGCAATGACCTCCGTAATGTTTTTGCCACGAAAGGGTGGTCGTCCCACCAGCATCGTGTAGAGCACACAGCCAAGCGAATAGAGATCCGTCCTCGCAGTCGCGCCGGACTGGGATGCTTGTTCGGGAGCCATGTAATCGGCGGTTCCCATGATCGAACCGGCCGCCGTTTGGTCGTACCCAAAGATCTTGCTGATGCCAAAGTCAACCAGCTTGACCGTGTTGTCGGGTGCCACCATGAGGTTGGCGGGCTTGAGGTCTCGGTGAATGATGCCGAGATCATGAGCGTGCTTGAGTGCCGAGCACGTTTGGATGGCAATCTCAAGTGCGGTCGCCCAAGGCAGCTTCTTCTCTTTACGAATCCGTTCCTGCAGACTGTCACCGCGGGCGAACTCCATCGAGTAGAACAGCTGCCCCTGCTCTTCGCCGAATCCGATCAATCGAACAATGTTGGGATGTTTCAGCTTTTGAAGTGTTTTCACTTCCATATCAAAGCGGCGCCGGAAACTCTTGTCGTCTGACACCTGCGGCGAAATCAGCTTGACCGCAACATGCTCATCGGACTTCGCGTGTCGCCCCTCAAAAACGCTTCCCATGCCGCCTTTGCCGAGGGATTCGCCGATGCGGTAGGGGCCGAGGTATTCGGGCGGCTTCATAAAAGAACCAACAATGTTTCACGGAGGGAACCTCCCTATCGTAAACGCTGCCGGTTCGAATTGGCGAGTGCCTGCGGAATCTGATCTTCCCGGGCATTGGTCGCGGCACCATCGAAGGGCACCGCAACCTTCCTTCCATCGCTGCCATTCGATTGCGATTCCCTCATTGGACGGGTTTTCCTACGATTCAGCCCCATGAAATCAACGTCGCCCTCCGAATCGAACGCCCCCTCCACGAGCAGCCGACGTCAATGGCTGGGCGCGATCTTGTTAGTCGGCGTCTTGCCGTGGCTCGCTCAACCGCCGGTCGGGTTTTGGCCGGCTATCTTTGTTGCCCTGTTGCCGCTGTTGTGGATCGCGGATCAGGAAAGACTCTCCCGACGAAGACTCGCCTCCCTGTTGGCGATCTCGGCGGCGTACTGGGCCATGACTCTGCAAGGGCTTCGACACGCGAACCCGTTGATTTACCCATGCTGGCTTGCGTTGGCGGGATACCTGGGGATTTATCCACTGCTCTTTGTTCTCCTACTGCGGCGAATTCGCAAATGGTTGCCCGTCGAAGCCGCCGCGCCGTTGGTGTGGGTTGGCACGGAGTGTGTTCGAAATTACTTACTGACCGGCATCTCCACCAACATGCTCGGGCACGCGCTTGCCGATGTACCGATGATGATCCAGATCGCTGACCTTGGCGGCACGTATGCTGTCTCCGCCGTGATCGTCATCGTGAACGCGGCTCTCTACCAATGCTGCCGAATGTGCCGCACGCCGGCCAAAGCGATCCCGAGTGTTCTGTTGATGGCTTTGCTGGTCGGCTCGACTCTTTTCTATGGACGACACCGTCTTGCCGAGCCTGTTGCCATTAGCGAAACGACGTTCGCCTTGATCGCACGCAATGAACCTGTTGAATACGTGCAGGATGAAGCACGCGAAGTGGAGCTCTTCCAGGCCTACGCGCGGCAGACGGAAGAAGCGATTCGCCAGTCAGACGAGGTCATCGACGCCGTGGTCTGGCCGGAGTCGATGTTTACTGCGGGCAAACCGTGGCTTGCAGGCGATGGCAGTGCCGCGATCGGCGCGGAGCAAGGCTTGACCGCCGAAGAGGTCACTCGTTCCCTTGACGCACGTCGCCTCGAGTTTGAATCCCGCGCGGGATCGCTTCAATCCTGGTTGGCCGCCTCCAACGGTGACGAACGAATGCCGCCCGATCTTTTAGTGGGATGTGGAGTCATCGAATATGGTGAAACCGCGACCGCTTACAGCGGCCTAGTCCATGTCTCCGGCAATGGTCGCGTAACCGACTGGTACGGGAAGAATCACCTGGTCATGTTCGGCGAGTACATCCCGCTGGTGCGTTCGATCCCTGGCATCCGAAGTCTCATTCCGGGAAACATGGGACTGACCGCCGGTGACGGACCGGTACCGATGGAAGTCGGCGACTGTCGGGTTTGCCCGAACATTTGTATCGAAACCGCCGTCGAACGTGTCCCGCTGATTCATCTCCGAACACTACTGGGAAACGATCAGCCACTCCCTAGTGCAATCGTTACCGTGACCAATGATGGATGGTTCGATGACTCAAGTGTGATCCAGCATCACAAGCGATGTGCGCAGTTGGTCGCCGTTGCTTGCCGAAGAGATGTTCTTTCAGCGGCCAACAACGGACCGACGGTGTGGATTGATAGCTGCGGACGCGTGGTCGAGGAACTTTCACAGGGAACAGCAGGCGCCATCATTGCAAAACCCAACGCAGACTCGCGCGTGAGCCTGGCCGTCCGAATCGGAGACTGGCCGGCCAGGTTGTGCGTTTTGCTTTCCCTTGTTCTCTGTCTCGTCCAGCCGCAAAGTCAATCCAAAGATGACGACGACAGCGGGACTTGAACGGGACTCATCAAGTAACCGATTAGATCACGCACCTCGTCGTCTGACAGATTGTTCAGCAGACCGTCAGGCATCGGAGAAAGCGTCGTCTGCTTGACTTGTTCGATTTCATCGACCGGCAGGGTTTCCTTGCGAGTCTGCGTCTGGATCTCCATGACCCGATCATTCTTGGAGATCACCAATCCGTTGAACACTCGACCGTCTTCCATCAGCACGACCGACATGCGGTGGTCTTTGCCGACAACGGCGCTGGGGTCCAGAATGT
>JBCBOO010000479.1:0-700 GCA_039821235.1 Planctomycetota bacterium | reverse complement strand
CAGATCGACAGGAGGAGAGCGGGAAAAAGAAGAGAAAGGTTATACATGTACATTGCCGCGTGCCTTCCTCTCCCAAAAGGAGTTCTTACCTTCTTCATGAACAATTTCACGAAACTCTCGTCCATCAGCGGAATGGGAATCCCGCGATGGAGGAGTATCTCGACGAGGACGAGGGTTACTTGTGTCAAGAAGGTGAGGTACGGTGCAGTTTCCCTCACCTTCGACACAATTTCGGCGTTGGCGAACAATGTTTTCGCCGACGCAACCCTCGTCCCCGATCGCTCCACCCTCGGCATCTCGTCACACCCCCCAAAAAACTCACACACACACACACACAAACACAAGCATACACAATGCAAACGATGCCCCACGTACCACCCACAAAGCGGAGCTGACCTTCCTCCCTCGCCCGATACCCTTGTATTGTACGATCCACTTGCTCTGCAGCCGCAAAGAGAAAATCTCAGAAAAATCACCTCATCTGTCAGAGGTCATACAATTTCCCCCCGTAATCTCCGCCAAGCCCTCTCTCCCACTTATCGCCTGTCGACGATGGGCCCTCGTTGCCGCCCGTTACGCCGGCCAGAAAACTAAGGTCGATGTCAGCCGACAGTCAATCTAATCTCACCCGCAGCTGTGATCCAATAACAACAACAAACCTTTATTGACTCCAAACTAAAGGATGAGCTCAAACAATACA
>JBCBOO010000478.1:0-715 GCA_039821235.1 Planctomycetota bacterium | reverse complement strand
GGCGTTTGCTACCACGCATTGTTGATGAAGAAGGAAGCACTTCAAGACCTACGTGCATTGCTCGAAAACGAAGACGCTTGCCCGGTCCGGTTTTCAAGACTGGCGAAGTTAATGGTGGCCGACATCAAGCCACTCAAGGAGGACTCGCTCGATGAGATTGCACGATTGATGACGGATGTTTCCAGACGCTTGGATCTGGGACGTAGCAATGAGAAAGTCGAAGACCAAGAACAGAAGATCATCGATAAGCTCACGAAATTGATCGACAAGTTGGAAGAGCAGCAACAACAACAGCAGCAGCAACAACAGCAAGGTGGCGGCGGCAGCAGCAACGGACAGTCCGGTCAGGACTCGCCGATGGATGACAGCCGTGTTGCCGGAGCGAACGGCCAAGGCAACGTCAAGAAAAAGGACATCGGTGACGACCCAGGCTGGGGAAATCTTCCACCGGCCGAACGGAAAGAAACGCTGCAAAAGATCAGTCGTGATCTTCCGACTCATTATCGAGACGCCATCGAAGCGTACTTCCGAAAGCGAGCTACGGACCGGTAACAACTAGGGTTGCATTCGACGAGCCGGGCTGGCTCGTCTGGGAAGCAGAGCGCGAGAGACGATCCCAACCATGAAAGAGCTCTTCTCTTTCTCATTTTTCGTCGACGTTCCGCTAGTCTTCTTCTTGCTTGGTGCTTTCCTACTTTATTTCCAGTGGTGGGCA
>JBCBOO010000477.1:0-723 GCA_039821235.1 Planctomycetota bacterium | reverse complement strand
GCTCACGTCATCCGACGCGACATCTTCACTCAGTCGGTGGCTGATTTTGCATGCGCTGTTTTCTGGTTCAATCCGCTGTCATGGTTTGCCGCGAAACAGATGCGGAAGTTGAGAGAAATTGCTTGCGACGATTTGGTGGTCATGCGTCGTTGCCAACCTGCCGACTACGCTGAAACGCTGCTGGAGGTTGCCCGCAGTCTTCGCAGTCCGATTCCTTCCGTGACGGTTGCGATGGCGAGAAGCAACACCGTGAGTCAACGAGTCCTCGCGATCATTGACTCGTCGCGGAAACGATCTCCATTGACTCATCGGAGTGCTTACGGACTGACCGTCTTGGTGGTACTGGCATGCGTATGGACGTCGGTCTTGCAACCGACATCCATCGCACAAACCACCGCTGAATTGTCTCAGAACACTGATGAGATGTCACAGTCCGCGACAGATGACGAGGCTGAGACGGGAGCAGATGATGAAGCGGAGTCGGAGAAAGGCAATGACGCTGAGTCTAAGCCGCAAGCAAGAACGCTCAGAGTACGCGTGGTCGATGAGCAAGGAAAGCCGATCGAAGGCGCAAGTTTGTTCGCCAATATCTACGACATCGAACGCTCCGGTGACTTTCCAAATGTCACGTTAACAACGAACGATCAGGGCGAATTAGATGTGGCTTTGCCACAGAAACTTGGACTTCTCAGGCTGTGGCCCTCGAAGAAGGGCTATGTGCCA
>JBCBOO010000476.1:0-723 GCA_039821235.1 Planctomycetota bacterium | reverse complement strand
CATATGAGCTCACATCATGCTCGGCAGATAAAGGCTTTGGATGAATCACTGGAACAGCTATAGATGCAGCTATTTAGCCATGCCCATATATTGACCCCAGCACACATCAGCCACTATTGCCATCACCTGGTTTGCCCATAGTGTCCGCACCCATAGCATCATCAATCCAACCCGCAGATCGCAAGCTAAAGATGTAAGTCATCTCAGTGGAAGAAGGATAGCTCACTCTATAGCAGCCTGCCTAGCGCTCCCTATATGAAGGTGATCACTTGACCCGAAGCTATGTGCATATATGACCTCGATATATCGACCCCTATAGCTTAGCCAAGCATCCATCATTTAATCTATCAGCCTATCAATCACATGCTGACCCATCCTTCTTTTAAAAAGCTATCGTGGGGCGGCGGTGTAAGCTAAAAAACGACATCCACATGCCCTACAGAATGGCCTTTTCTGGAAGTGTTTGCAACACGACCCATTCACCCTCTTTGAAACATACCAAAATGAGCGGATTTTATGCTCAAATTAGCCATGCAGCCAAGATTTAGCAGATTCGTTATGATGGCCTAAGAGCACGATTTCATAGTCGATGATTAGCCACTATCAGCTAAAACCGCTAATTTCTGTAAAAGTGATGTTTTTTATCTTTTTTCTATCGGATGCCTGAAATCACCTGAAATTAGATAACGTTAAAAATGGGACCCATCCAAATAGATCGGAGGA
>JBCBOO010000475.1:0-776 GCA_039821235.1 Planctomycetota bacterium | reverse complement strand
GACGTCGGGAACCGATGTTTGCATTCGGCCGGCCAGTTCGTAGCTCGCAATTCGCGCGGCGAGGTCCGAATCGCCGGGATACTTCTGCAGGTGCTTTGCATTCAACCGTTGAAGCAGCGATACGCTGTCGCGGTCTGAATTCGGGCTGTAGCCGGTCGGACGCTTTAAATTCGCCGGTGGATTGGCAGCCGTGAAGTCGGTGCCCTGGAACGATGCGGGAAGAAAGCCACTACCGAAATTATTCTTACCGCTGCGTGCGAGACCTCGCGGATCGTTGATGGCGACGAATGCGGGCAATTCTTCAGTTTCACATCCGAGCGCGTAGGTCACCCACGAACCGAAGGAAGGGAAGCCTTCCATCGTGAAGCCTGTGTTGAAGAAGTTTTCTCCCTGTGGATGTGCGCTGGTCTGCGTTGTCAGTGAGTGGATGAAGCAGAAGTCATCGGCCATGTTGCCCAGATGCGGCAACAGGTCCGACACCATCTTGCCGGACTCACCACGTGGTTTGAAATCCCAAAATGGCTTGGCGATGTTGCCCGTGGGACCTTCAAACGTAACTGCCGGAAGTCCGGGCGGCTTCTGTCCATGCAGCTTGTACAAAGCCGGTTTGTAATCGAACGTGTCGACATGACTGACCGCGCCTGGCAAATAGATCATCAACACCTGCTTGGCCGGCATTTCGAAATGTGGTGCGCGAGGTGCTTCGAGTTAGTTCTCGCACGGCAGCCTTCCGAAGATGAAATGGAGGCTGGTCGTGAATTGGCGAAGGAGCACGG
>JBCBOO010000474.1:0-772 GCA_039821235.1 Planctomycetota bacterium | reverse complement strand
CCGATATATACGAAAATAAAGGAAATGAAGGAAAATGAGTGAAATGTGAGAAAATACGCATACCGAACATGCTTAGCTGCTAGGACACTGAAACGACGCAATCAGTGCACTGCCACAGCCTCGAACCAAGTGAATCCGCAGGCCGGGGTCGAAAGACATAATCCACACATGCTTGGACGGAGCCGGAACGATATCTGGTGGCGGAACCAACCCGTACAGATACCGGCACGTAGGGATGACTGCGCAGGCGTATGACAGCCGACGGGGTACCCAGAGAGAAGAAGGAGAGCCAGAGAGAGAGAGGAGAAGAGGTAGGGGGGATTATCTTTTTATAACCACAGAATTTAGCTAACTTTTAGCGAACCGAAATTTCAGTGATTTTAGCGAACCGAGTTTTCATTGATTTTTGGATGTTTGGATCGATAAGTTTTCGATAGATTTCGATCATCGATTTCGGTTAATTCGACCCCAGATATTTTATCATATCGACCCCAGATATTTATTATATCGACCCCAGCTCATCATCATATATTTATCCAGTTAACCTTTCGCTGCTCTTAGCTATGATGCGATATCGCGGAGCGCGCGCTTCAGTGCCTCGATTCAATGTCGGCAGGCGGAGTGTTTCATTAAATAACGACACTTTCATGCTCTACAGATAGGCCTTTTTCTGCACTTTCGTTTGCAAGCCTTTTTTAGTGTTTTTATGCACTTTAGCATATGTTTACTTTTAGCACTTTTACTAGCAGATTCTCTCAGGGAGATCGGAAAA
>JBCBOO010000473.1:0-871 GCA_039821235.1 Planctomycetota bacterium | reverse complement strand
AAGAGGATGGATCTACTTGACAAACCAGGATGGAAACGTTTCAAGAAACTTGCGAAACGTGACAAGAAGCTCCTTCGGATGACCAATCAAGCCAAACTCAAGTCCAAGAGGAATGCACCTACTTTCATGTTTGGATACCAAGTCCCTCGATCTCCAGACGAAGCCATCATTCTCGACAAGAAGAATGGAGATACCAAATGGCAAGACGCCATGGCTCTGGAAATCAAACAACTGAACGAGTACGAAACGTTCAAGGACCTTGGGAAGGGCAAACCTGGACCTGCCGGATACAAGAAGATTCGAGTCCACTTCGTGTTTGCGGTCAAGCATGACGGTCGACACAAGGCACGATTGGTAGCTGACGGTCATCTCACTGATGCTCCCATCGAGAGTGTATACTCCGGAGTTGTTTCCCTTCGCAGTCTGCGGCTTGTGATCTTCGCAGCAGACTGCGAAGGGAAACAACTCCGGAGTATACACTCTCGATGGGAGCATCAGTGAGATGACCGTCAGCTACCAATCGTGCCTTGTGTCGACCGTCATGCTTGACCGCAAACACGAAGTGGACTCGAATCTTCTTGTATCCGGCAGGTCCAGGTTTGCCCTTCCCAAGGTCCTTGAACGTTTCGTACTCGTTCAGTTGTTTGATTTCCAGAGCCATGGCGTCTTGCCATTTGGTATCTCCATTCTTCTTGTCGAGAATGATGGCTTCGTCTGGAGATCGAGGGACTTGGTATCCAAACATGAAAGTAGGTGCATTCCTCTTGGACTTGAGTTTGGCTTGATTGGTCATCCGAAGGAGCTTCTTGTCACGTTTCGCAAGTTTCTTGAAACGTTTCCATCCTGGTTTGTCAAGTAGATCCATCCTCTT
>JBCBOO010000472.1:0-919 GCA_039821235.1 Planctomycetota bacterium | reverse complement strand
TAAGCGAACCGTAGAATCGCAACAGTCACATCTTCGTAATGTGTTGGATCACATTCGGAGATTAATGAGGGCAGGGGCTATGAGCGGTCCGGTATTCAAAGTTCAGACCGTAGGAAGACGACAGCCGACTGAGATAGGTGTGATCATTCGAATTCGGAACGCAGTTGCCGGCAATCATCATTCGTTTGGGCAAATCGCTTTCACCGTATAGTGAGTATTCCAGCAATTGACCTATAGCGCGACGGATGCATTCGCGAGCGGATTTGTCGACTTTGCATTCGACGTACCACTGTTCACCGCAGCTCAACCGCACATGGATATCGATTACAGTTCCCATCCGGGTCAGGGCCACCGCATACTTCAGGCGGGAATTCCCAGTACTTTGAGCAGGTAGTTTGAGTTCCATCCTGCCATGCGGCGTTTCATGGCGATACTTTCTTTCCCACCCGCCTGCTTCAACAGGCTAATCGCGAAGCGTTTGAGCCAAGCTAGGTTGTTCGCCAAGTTTCGATTGCGAACTCGATTCTCGTCCTCACGGAAGGTCACATCCAAGCACCAGTGAAGCGTATTCTCGATCGCCCAATGCCCACGAACACACTGTGCGAATTTCTTGACCGATGGTTTTAAAGAACTGATGTAATAGCGGATATCGACACTCTCAGGACCGCTTGAACTCTCACTGCGTCGGATCGCAACACCGATCGTTCGGAGTCCCTTCCACAATTCTCTGTCGCGGAGGTCGTTGGGAATCTGGATCTGATAGTAAGTGATCTCGTCGGTGCGTCCGTGGCCTTTGAGGCGTTCGACGAAGGAGCGAGCCTTCACATCGGCAAAGTCGTTTTCCATGTGCTTCACAACGAAGTCCATCGCGGCCTGATACAAGTTGCCTTGGTTCCCCTTGAGAGCCAAGACATAGTCT
>JBCBOO010000471.1:0-978 GCA_039821235.1 Planctomycetota bacterium | reverse complement strand
CAATTTTGTGCTCGAAAGGGATTCGAACCCGGAACCATGTATTTTGAGAACCAAAAGTCTTAACCACTAGGCCACAGCAAGGACTAGTTAGCTTGTGTCATATCGGGACTCTTGATCGTTCAGCAGTAATGTGTATAATTTTCCAATATCTCCGTAGATTTCGTTTGCAGCGCCCGCATAGGATTCTCCGCGTCCACACAGAACTGACCGTCTCTGTGCAGAGTTTTGTTGCGGCAGTATTGTACTGGATGCAAGTTTGCAATATCTTCTTAGATTTCTTATTTGCACTGCCAGCCAAGTATTTGCACGCCCCTGAGGCGTACAGCTTTAACACGTTCTCTATAAGCATGGGCAGTTTTATAACAGGAAGATTCTTCTTGTATTTTGTTGAATTCCACTCGCACCGACAGCAAGGCGTTTGCCCGCCCCTGAGGTGTGAGCACTTGCGTGTTTTATATCGGGAAAATTCTGCTTGTATTTTGTTGAATTTCCCATTTTGATAGGAGCTGCCAAAAAACTTTGGCAGAGATCGATTTGCGAAATGTTTTATCATTCCCCCATTACAATATTAGTAGCTCCGTTGAACTTGTCAATATTTTCCTTTTGATTTTTGCCGACGAAAACTTGGGCAGGTGCTGGTTTTTGTTAAGGGGGGGGTGCAGGAAATCTTAAATTCCTCCTTGCATCTTGAGTATTTTTATACCCCCCGTATACAAATTCGTAAAAGATGACTCGTGACAGCTGTCTTGCGTCGGGACAGCTGTCCTTCCACACTTTTGTGTAAGTTGAAAAGCGTGTTTGGCCTAGTTGCACGTTTGTGGACAGTTGTCCTTCGTAGCTTGCTCGCCGGGTTTACAGTAGGACATTGTCCCACAACTCGTTGTCTTGTGCTTGTCTGTCCCATTGTCGTCTGTCTCAATTTTGGTGCTCGAAAGGGATTCGAACCCGCAACCATGTATTTGAGAACCAAAAATCTTA
>JBCBOO010000470.1:0-1149 GCA_039821235.1 Planctomycetota bacterium | reverse complement strand
CCATTCCATTGCACTCGGGTTGATTCCATTCCATTCCATTCCATTCCATTCCGGATGATTCCATTCCATTGCATTCCATTCCATTCCATTCCCCTGTACTCGGGTTGATTCCATTCCATTCCATTCCAATCCATGCCATTCCACTCGTGTTGATTCCATTCTTTCCATTCCATTCAAGTTGAATCCATTCCATTGCAATCCGTTCCATTGGATTCCATTCGATTGCACTCGGGTTGATTCCATTCCATTGCATTCCATTCCATTCCATTCCATTCCATTCCATTCCATTCCATTCCGTTCCATTCCATTCCATTCCATTCGGATTGATTCTATTGAATTCCCTTACACTTCATTACATTCCATTCCTTTCGGGTAGTTTCCATTCCATTCCATTCCATTCCTCTCCATTCCATTGCACTCGGGTTGATTCCATTCCATTCCATTCCATTCCATTCCATTCCATTCCATTCCGTTGCATTCCATTCCATTACATTCGGATTGATTCTATTCAACTCCCTTACTCTCCATTACATTCCATTCCATTCGGGTTGTTCCATTCCATTCCATTCCATTCCACTCCATTCCATTGCACTCGGGTTGATTCCATTCCATTCCATTCCATTCCATTCCATTCCGGATGATTCCATTCCATTGCATTCCGTTCCATTACATTCCCCTGCACTCGCGTTGATTCCATTCCATTCCATTCCATTCCATTCCACTCCATTCCATTGCACTCGGGTTGATTCCATTCCATTCCATTCCATTCCATTCCGGATGATTCCATTCCATTGCATTCCGTTCCATTACATTCCCCTGCACTCGGGTTGATTCCATTCCATTCCATTCCATTCCATTCCACTCCATTCCATTGCACTCGGGTTGATTCCATTCCATTCCATTCCATTCCATTCCGGATGATTCCATTCCATTGCATTCCATTCCATTCCATTCCCCTGTACTCGGGTTGATTCCATTCCATTCCATTCTAATCCATGCCATTCCACTCGTGTTGATTCCATTCTTTCCATTCCATTCAAGTTGAATCCATTCCATTGCATTCCATTGCATTCGATTCCATTCGATTGCACTCGGGTTGATTCCATTCCATTCCATTCCATTCCATTCCATTCCATTCCATTCCATTCC
>JBCBOO010000046.1:0-29052 GCA_039821235.1 Planctomycetota bacterium | reverse complement strand
GAATGCGATCAATTTAGAGTCTGGACAAGCGAGCAAGGTCTCCGCCCACAAGTCGTGCGTCGTCCTTGAGATCTTGAAGGGCCGATGAAGTGAACCGAACGTCACGTACCCGCGTTCAAGTGCCGGAAGTGGAGTCAACTCGGGTGCATTGTTCGGCGGGGAGAAGCTAAACGACCCACTTGGAAGCCGAATCAACTCCTCGGTGTGGTAGTCCAGCGATTCGGTACTCGGGTTTTGAACTTCACAGGTCAGGCAATAGTCGATCGCGGGAACACCCGTCGTGTTGGGATATCCGAGCCAAGAGATCTGTATCGGGGCAGGCTTGTACGAGAAAGCCGTCAAGCGACTTCCCCAAGTGTGGCCAGATAGATCGACAAGGATGTCGATTTTATCTTCCAAGATCTGGCGGACGACTTGCTGATCGGAGTAGCCATGCGTGTATCGCCAGTGATCCGACAGGGCCTTCAACTGCTCCGTCACATCGTCTGCTAGTGCAAACTCGTGGTAGCAGTAGACCTCGAATGTTTCGGCATCACGAAGGCGCAGTAGTGGCTCAAAGAAACCGGCCGCCGCATGCTGCCGAAAGTCCGCGGACACATAGCCGATCCGTAACTTGCGATCCGGAGAACGGCTGTTTTCGTGATGGGAGATGGGCTGGGAGGCCGAGTACCGCCGGCCCCACAAGACGTGTTCGTCAAAAAGCTGCTGGGGATGAACATCGGGATCACCACTCATCAAATAGAGCAGGCAACCATGAGCTTCACTTAAGTGTGGATCTTGTTGAATCGCGCGTCGAAAACACTCGGTCGCCTTTTCACGCTGATCCAGTTCCAATTGCAAGAAACCCAGCGTACAGAGAATGTGAGCGTCCGTCGGGTCGAGCGCATGTGCACGCTGCAACTCCTCCACCGCCTCGTTCCACCGCCCCAGGTCGAAGAGCGTCTTTCCAAGGTAGTGCCTGACCTTTGAATCTTGCGGAACCCGCTCAGCCAGTCCCTGAAATGTGTTCAAGGCGGCATCCAACTGCCCCGCATTTGCTTGGGTTCGGCCCAGGCTCACTCGCGGAATGAGATCCTTCGAATTGGCGTCCGCCGAACGCTCAAGGCATTCAATCGCCTCTTTCCAGCGACACTGCCTACGAAGCACTTCGCCCAGGTTGGCCAGTGTGTTCGCATCATTTGGATGAGACTCCAGCAACTCACGGTAGATAGCCTCGGCATCATGGAGGCGATTTTCTCGAAGCAAGCAATTCGCCAAATTCATCAGAGCATTGGGCGCCTCGGGCTGCAGTCCCAAAGACGTCTGGAACTGGCGAGCAGCCATTTTGATCTGCCCGAGTTCCAGCAAGACGACTCCCAAGTTGTTGTGTAGCTCCGCATGCCCATTGATCAGCTCGCATGCTTTTGAAAGACACTCGAGTGCTGCGTTCAGCTCGCGTGACATCAGAAGCGTTGTTCCAAGAAGATTCCACGCGTCCGCGTTGAAACCATCTATTTCGAGAGCCTGGCAAGCGTGCTGTTTCGCGATTTCAAGCTGGCCCGACTGTTGAGCCGCCAGTGACGCTTCCAACACGTCTTGTAGCTTCTCAGTTGTTTCGACCGCGTCACGCGAGCCGCTGATTCGTTGCCGCATGCGTTTCCGGCGCTGATTTAGCTTGGACCTTTCTTTTCGGGTTGGCATCGCGATCCTAACTGGCGTTGCGAGGTCGATTCTCTCTGGCGGAGGCGCCGATACGACGTATCGCAGCACAGACGCGATCAATCGCGGTTTCATCCATCGCGTTCCCTGTCGGCAAGCAAAGCACTCGATCCGAAACGGATTCGGTATTTCGCAAATGCGGCGACCAGTCGATCCCCTCAGATCGATAGGGTTCCATGCGATGGCACCCGGGGTAAAAGTAGCGCCGGACACGAACCCCTTCTTCGTGCAGCTGGAACATCAACTCGTCTCGGCTTTGCCCAAAAGCCGATTCGTCGATCTCGAGCACAACGTATTGGTGATTGGTCTGTTCGACCGATTCGTATGTCAGCAATCGAACACCGGGCACATCTTCTAGATGAGCACGGTAGAGGCGATGGTTCAGTTCATTTTGTTGCATCAAACTGTCGAGGCAGCTGAATAAAGACAGCCCCATCGCGGCGCAGATCTCGGGCATTTTGGCGTTGGTCCCCAGATAGACCACTTCATCCATGCCGGCGAAGCCAAAGTTTCGCATCAAGCTAAGCCGCTTGGCCAGCACATCACAGTTGGTGACGATCGCACCACCTTCAAAGGTGTTGAAGAACTTCGTCGCATGAAAACTAAAGACTTCACAGCGACCAAAGTTGCCAATCATTTGGCCTCGGTGCTTGGTGCCGAACGCGTGGGCTGCATCGTAGTAGACTTCCAGTCCATGTCGTTCGGCGATTTCATTCAAACACTCCGTTTCACAGGGCGTCCCCCACAAGTGAACACCGAGAATCGCGCTCGTTCGTTCCGTGATTTTCGATCGGACACTTTCAGGACAGATGGTGTGCGTCGAAGGGTCGATGTCGGCGAAAACCGGTGTCAGCCCTTCCCACCGGACGGAATGAGGCGTTGCAACGAAGGTGAAGGATGGAACGATGACCTCACCTGCTAGCTCGAGTGCGTGGCAGGCGAGCTGCAGTCCGACCGTAGCGCTCGAGACGAGCAGGCAGTGTTTCACGCCTAAGTAATCACACAACTTCTGTTCAAGCTGTTTGACAAGAACACCATCATTTGTGAACCAGCGACGCTCAAAAATGCCATCGACGAGTTCGTCAAAGTAGCGTCGGTCTCCCACGTTGGGCGCCCCAACGTGCAGCATCCGTGGCTCGTCAGCGTCCGAACCTCGACGTATCTGGAGGCTCGGCTTCGATGACGCGTGAGAGATCGGAACCGCCGGAGCGGGATTCCTGCTCGGCGTTTGCTGAGATGTACCGCTCACGAGCGTCCGTTACCGAAGGAGACGAAAGGGATGAGTATGTCTCATTCCTTTTCGGCGGTTCGGGAGCGCTTGGTTGGACAAGATGTGCGGTTTGAGGGTGAGTCCTCAAACCGCTGCGTTAATCAAATCAAAAGCCCTGTCAGCCAGTGATCCGTCGCGACGAAGGTTTAAAGAGGTTTAACGCGAAGATTTCGAAAGAAGACCTTGCTGTTCGGGTCATGAGCCTGCAGTGCAAAGGTGCCTTCGCCAAGACGTCTTTCAAAACTCTTGCTGAATGCCTTCTGCTCTTCTGGTTCGGTGAAGTCCACCATTGTCTTCCCGTTGACGATCAGTTGAACGCGCCGACCGGTGACAATGATTTCCTGGGTATACCATTCGTTGTCCTTCACACCCGGGTCCGCGATGTTCTCGACACCATAGAGACTGCTGGTCTTCTTCGGATCTTTGTGCGAAACATTGACCTGGCACTCGTAGCCGAATTTGGGCCATCCGGACGGTTGGTACTTCGTGTGAAAGTAAATTCCGGCATTGCTGCCTTCGGTCGTCATCACTTCTGCTTTGAAGTGAAAGTCCTTCAGGGGAGCCAGCGGCCCGTCGTAGAACAGGTGACACCGGGCTCCATCGCACATGAGCATGCCATCTTCGATGTGCCAGGACTCTGGATTTTCTTCGGCGAGTTTCCAGCCGTTCATGGTTCCATCAAAGATGGGGACGAACCCCGTTTCTTTGCCAGATTCATCGGCAACAACGGGAATGCAAACGAAAGCGAGAAACACAATTGCGAAATGACGCATGGTGAGATCCGGGGAGAGGGAAGATTGGCAAATGAAAAACGCCTGCTCCAGCGGGCTGGGAACAGGCGTTTCTGGGTCTACTCAGACGCGGGATGACGACTACTTACCGGAGTCCGTCGCGGGAACCGTTCCAGCCTTGATCTTCTCGGCGAACGTCTTTCCGTCTTTGCTCTTTTTTTCTCCAGCCGATTCCAATCCTGCGAAGATTTTCTTGCGTGCTTCTTCGGGATTCGCTTTCACGTAATCCTTTGGAAAATCCTTCGCTTTCAGGAATTCGTGGACTGCCTTGCCATACTCGTTCCGGACTTTCTTTTTGTCCTCTTTGACGACGTGGCAAATGTAGCAGCCATGCTTGCGAGCGGTCTTTTTGAACTCGTCGCTGACATCGTCACCGCTCAGGTACTTGGCCTTCCACTGCTTGTTGAATTCGCTGGTTGCCAAGGCGGGGCTGACCATGATTGCAATGCAACCGAACAGAATTGCAAACCGTTTCATGCAAAATCTCCAGGGGGTTTTTCTCAAAGTGCCTGAGAGGGTCGGCACGCCCGAGATGTTGGGCGAGGTGGGCGGGTGCGGCTCCACTGAGCCTTATCCGGCCTATTAACACCTAAACGAGGTCAAAAGTCAAATCCACGATGGGAAATTCTGACCACCCTGACGAAGAATCGCCGCCATGTGCAAGGAAGCGCGTGGCGGAACGACCCGGACTTTCTGCCCCTTTTAGACCTTTCGCTCAGCCAGGCCAACCGAAAATCCAGGTCGCTCACGCACGCTCGCATCCACCTCGTTGATCGGTCCTGCCCCACGCATTCCAGATCACTCGGCGATGCAATGCAGTGAATCGTCCACAGCCACGGTGGTAGTTGAACACTGCCCGCAGATTGAGGGCAAATCCCCGGCGCTGCGTTGCGAAGTTACGCCAGCCGCCGTTTAATTTACTGTCGAACAAGCTCTCGGAACGCTTGATTGAGTTGCTTGGTGATGGGCCCGACTTCGCCGCCGCCAATTGGCCGATCATCCAGCTTGACTGCGGGAATCACTTCGGCCGCACTCCCGGTCAAAAAGCACTCATCGGCGACGTAGACATCATGTCGCGTGAGGGGAATTTGATCGACGGGAATCCCCGCTTTTTCTGCCAACTCAATGACCACGTTGCGGGTGATGCCCTCCAGGATTCCGGCCTCGATCGGCGGCGTGAGCAGCCTGCCTGACTTGACCAGGAAGATGTTATCACCGGTGCATTCGGCGACTTCACCTTTGTGATTCAACATCAAGGTCTCGATGCAGCCCGCTTTCAGGCCCTCCATCTTCGCCAGGATGTTGTTCAAATAGTTCAGAGACTTGATTCGCGGACTCAACGCGGCGGGATGATTTCGAATCGTCGACGCCGTGACGAGTTCCAGACCATCCTCGTAGTACGAGTCGGGATACAAACTGATCGTATCCGCAATGATGATGATTTGCGGATCGGAGCACTTGAATGGGTCCAGCCCGAGCGGACCGCTACCACGTGTGACGATCAGCCGGATGTAGCCATCCTGAATCTCGTTTTTCCGCAGGGTCTCTTTGACGTCATCGGCCAGTTGCTCAATCGAGATCGGAAGTGGAAGGCTGATCACATGGGCGGATTCGGCCAATCGAACGAGGTGTTCGTGGAGCCGAAACACTTTCCCGCTGTAGGATCGCAATCCTTCAAAGACTCCGTCCCCGTAGAGGAGTCCATGATCGTAGACACTGATCTTTGCGTCTTCCGATGCAAAGTATTCACCATTGATATAGATCTGTCGCGACATAGTTTCAGGTGCTAATGAGACATCGTTGAAAATTGTCCAGGAACACTAACCGAGATCGGCGTCCGTCACGGCTTGCACAACGTCGGTGTCAAAGTAATTGATCGACATGCCCGCATCGACCACGATCGACTGCGCCGTGATTCCGCTGCTGCGGGGCGAGAGTAAAAAGGCCGCGGCGGAGGCGACCTCTTCCGTCTTGACTGCCTCCCGGCGTGGAATCACTTTTTCAGCATAGAGATAAGAATCAACATAGCCTGGAATCCCCGCCGAGGCACTTGTTTTGAGCAGTCCCGCGGCGACCGAATTGAATCGGACTCGACTGAAGCGACTGAACGACTTGGTCAGAAACGCCAACGAAGACTCCAGGGCTGCCTTAATCGGAGCCATGTATCCGTAGCTTTCGCTGGCCATACGCGTGGTACTAATGCCGATCGTCACCACGGACGCATCCTCGGCAAAGCTCTTTTTCAGGGCGTTGGAGAGGTTGACCAACGAGAAAGCAGAAATATCGACCGCCTGCAGGAACTGGGGTTTTGTCGTTTCATGAAACGGACGAATACCTTCGGGGTAATCCGCGAAAGCGATCGAGTGGACCATCCCGGAGAGCTCAATGTCGCCGTCTGATATCTCCTCCGCCAAACGCTCAATTTGATCCTGATACTCAACGTCGCAAATGCGTACATCGCGTTCCTTGAGAAGCTTCGCGGTGCTCTGTTTTCGCGACTCGCTACGCACCACGTAGATGACTGTTCCGCCACCGGTCTCGATTAACTTGGCGATCGCATATGCAACGCTCTTCTTATTAGCAACCCCGAAGACGATGAACGTCTTGTTTTGAAACTGGAGGAAATCGTCCACCGATCAACTTCCTGTCTTAGTGATTGTGCAAGCGAAATCCAATCGTGCGGCCAGCTTGCCATCGAGCATCATTTTCCCGGTGAGGAAATAGGCGTTGCTGACGTGATCGTTCAACGTCACGTGAATCTCGACGGTGTCGCCGGGGCGAACGACTCGTTTGAATTTGACAGCGTCCATCCGAGTGGCCACCGGGACACTGCCGGGTTCCGACTCCATGTGCTTCTCCAGCAACACCGCGCCGGCTTGGAGACAGCACTCACACTGAATCACTCCTGGCACAATTGGCTCGTTGGGAAAGTGCCCTTGGACAAAAAATTCGGAATCCAAGAACGCTTTGCGACAGATAATCGTCGAATCCGTTCGCTCGACAATTTCATCGAGCAAAAGCATGGGTGCACGGTGCGGAATTGCCGCCTCAATTTCGGTTGCTGTCATCGCAATAATTGACGCTAGTGGACGATCAGCGCCAAGACCTGAGGCACGCCGCCGCGGCTTCCCAGCCAAATCCCCTTCCCGAGAATCAGCTGAAGTATCATCATGTCGCCGGGTGCGCCATCGCTGCGACTGGAAATTGCGTTCGTCGCAACCCACTAAGAATCCGCTGAGTTTGGGTTTTTTCGCGAATACCTCCTCGCGATGGAGTCTCCTTGGATCTCGAAAGCCCTCAATCATCATTGGGATGAAGCAATTATGACTCCGTCGTCGAAGGATGGCGACGCTGACGCAACCATGCAGCCTCGCACGATCTACAACGTTCCCAATGCACTGACAACCGTGCGATTCGCGATGGCGATCGCCGTGATGGCTCTGATTCCACTGGGGCATTTCGTCATCGCGAATGTGGTGTTCATCATTGCCGCATCGACGGATTGGATGGATGGCTATTGGGCACGTAAATACGGCCAAGTCACCAAGTTCGGACGCATCTTCGACCCCTTCGTCGACAAGATCATCATTTGCGGGTCGTTCATCGCACTGGCCGCTGTACCGAATTCGCCGGTCTTTTCGTGGATGGCGACGCTGGTTGTTGGACGCGAACTCCTCGTAACCAGCCTGCGAGGGATGATCGAAGGGAGCGGGAAAGACTTTTCGGCCAGTTGGTTAGGTAAATGGAAGATGGTCTTGCAGTGCGCCGCAGTCGTCGCATCGCTCGTTTTCCTGACGAGCAACCAAGGAGGCGAAGAACCCGCGTCCTGGATTCGCATCACGACGCTCTCGCTTTTATGGGGCTCCATCGCTCTGACGGTTTACTCCGGGTACGACTACACCCGAATCGCCGCGCGGTTGATGCGGGACGAACCTGAGACCGAGTCGGCGGAGTAGTCGACGTGCAACAGAACATCTTCTCCGCGGTTTACATCCTGCTCCTTTCTGCCGTGATCGCCACCCTGATGGCGGGTTGCGTCTTCTGGATTCGTTGGCTCGCCGGTTTCTCCCGCCAAAATATGTGTGGTGACGAATCGGATCAGGTGATCACTGCCAATCCCCAGGAAAAACCAAAATGGACGGTGGTTGAATTCCTGCTGATGTTCGGCCTCCTCCTGGTGACTGCGGGAGGACTGCAATCGAGTGGATTTACCATCCAGGAAACGCCAAAGAACGGAGGCAGCGAACGTCAGGTCGATGCCAAAGCGGACCAAGCATCGATCCCAGAAAACGACTCCCAGCCGACAGAGAGTAACAACGGTGAACTCGATGCTGCAAGCGAAAGTGTAGAGGCGCAAGCCAGCACGTCAGACCCCAAGAAACTGATCGTCGCTCATACGATTGCCAATGTGGTGGCGCTCTCGTTAACCATGGTGTTCTTATACCTTGTTTATGGCGCGACGCCCCAATCGCTGACATTGATCCCCTCGAAACGCGATCTTTGGATCGGCTTGATTGCGACCGCTTGGATTTTGGCCCCCGTGCTGGGGATCAATGCAATCGTTAGCCGGATCGTTGAGTACGAGCATGCCGTCACCGACATGATGGCGGAACGATCCGATCCGCTGACCTTTGCCTTCCTTTTCTTCTCCGCCGCAATCCTGACTCCGATCGCGGAGGAATTTCAATTCCGTCTTCTCTTGCAAGGCGGACTCCAGCAGCTCGCCGATCCACCCGCAGATGGTGATTGGAACCCACGTGCAATTTGGCCAATCGTCGTCACCAGCCTTATTTTTGCCGCCATGCATCTCGGGCAGGGCGCCGCACCTATTCCGTTGTTCTTTCTTTCACTGGGGCTCGGCTTTCTCTACCAACGCACCGGCAGATTAGTCCCGGTCATCTTGGTTCACATGCTGCTCAACAGCTCGACCCTGATGTTGGAATTCTGCCGAATAAACAGCTCGTTGGTGGCGTCTTACTGATCTGCCGAAAGATCCACCGCGACGATTTCACTATCGTTCCGGATAAAGGCCGTCTTCCCTGAATACGCTGGATGGCTCCAGACAACTGGACGCCCAAACGATTCATTCGTTGGATCAACAACATGCATGCGTCCAAGCTCCTCGTAACCGTCTCTGGTTAGCCGAGCCATGATCAGGTCACCATTTTCGCTCATTAGGAAGTAGCGATCCGAGTCTCCGATCCGCGTGATGAACGCCGTGCCATGCCGAATGAAGCGTTTTTCGTCGGGCTTGGTGGGTGCGAACGTCTTCCAAATCCGATCCCCATTGCTGGCATCGACGGCGATCAGATCGCCTTGCAGACAATCCGTTCCATAGATCACGCCATCGACAAAGACCGGTGGAGCGTTGCTGCAGTGAACGGCATTTTTCGCCTCGCCTCGCCAAAGTTCTTCGGCGGAAGGTGTTTCTTTGCCAAGACGAATCAAAACGGCCTCGGTGTGGATGGAGCTGACGTACATCAAGTCTCCTTCGACCATGGGCTGTGCGATAGACATTTCATAGGACGGCTTCATTGGAACGTCCCAGTACGGCTTGCCGCTCGCAGGATCCAATCCTTGGACCCCCTCGGGATGAAAAACGACCAACTGCCTTTCGCCACCGGCTTCGATCATTCGCGGAGGACAGTACCCCGCCTTCACGTCCAAAGCTTTCCAGGCAACCTTGCCTGTCATCTTGTTGAACGCAACGACGCCTTGGCCGGTTCCTCCGACCATCGTGTAGAGCAGATCACCGTCCACCAATGGGTGCGCGGAAAATCCCCAAATCGGTACTTCGGCGGAAAAGTCGGATGGAAAGTTGCGTTTCCAAATGAGTTTTCCATCTTTGGCAGATAAACAAATCAAATCCCCTTCGGCACCCAAAAGGTAGACGCGATCGCCGTCGATCGTCGGTGTGCATCGCGGTCCAGATGGGTAACTGATTTCGTAAGGACGATCGTATTGATATTCCCATACCGTTTCACCGGTGGCTTGATCCAGGACCAACAGTCGCTCCTTTCCGGTCATGGAAACGCGTTTGCCGGGATCGTTCATCAACTCGCCCGAATCTCGCACGTAGTCAAAAACGAAGACCTTGCCATCAGCCGCGGCGGGTCCCGCGTAGCCACCGTGAATCGCCTTTTTCCATTTGATACGGAGCCCGGAATCGGGAATCGCCTCGATCAACCCTGACTCCTTCAACACACCATCGCGATGGTCGCCCAACCACCCCGCCCAATCATCCGAATAGACCTTCTCGTTGAGAAGCACCGATGCGGTCATCATCGCGATGAAAAACAAACGTGGTTGTATGTTTGAGCGCAGTTCGCTCATGGTCTTGCCTTGTGGCTGGATTGAGAAAATGGACTGATCGGAGAGGCACGAATTCAGTTGAGACTGAACGGCGGGGGGAAAGTTGGCTTCACGGCCGCAGTGTCTGCCGCCGAGTCTGTCTCAGAGTCCTCTCCCGCGGTGAGTTGAATAATGCCAGACTGCAAGTATTCGATCAAGCGTTCGGCTCGACGATCAACATCGGACTCGCCCAACAGTACGAGCTTCACTTGAGCGGGCAGCGGAAGCGTGTGAGAGATGATGTCCGTGATCGGTCCCAACTCAATGGACCCGGCAAGCAATTCGCTCAGCCCCATTTTCGCCGTCGAGGTTGCCGGAATCACCTTACCGAATTCCTTCAGCAGCGTCTCGCGCAATTCGCCTCGAGTCGTCTTTCCACCGGGGGGGTAAATGTCGTCCAGAATATCAACTTCGGCGATGCGAAACGAACGCCCCGCATTGATCTCCGAGACAACGCGAGCTCGCTTGATGCCGACAAGCAAAATGTTGTGACGATCGCCTTCGAGTTCGACTTGTGAGACGATCTTGCTGACGCAGATCGTGGATGCAATCGAAGGATCGCCTTTCTCGTTACCCAATCCATCGAGCGTTGCCATCGCGATCAGCTCATCGGTCTCGTTTGCCTCGGCAAGCATTTCGCAGTACCGAGGCTCAAAGACATGCAGAGGTTGCATCGCGTGTGGAAATAGAACCAGCGAAGGCAGCGGAAAAAGGCGTACCCGGTAATCAAAATCATCGGGTAGTCGAATCAGGTCGTCCAGATTTCCCATCGCCTTCCAGATTGCTCCTATTCCTCAGCGAACGCCATCAAGATTCTCAAAACGTACCAGAACAACAGCACGACCGATGCAAACAAGGCCAACGACGCGGCAACATGTTGATCCGTGTGGTAGTGGTGCAGAACGTTCGACGTGTCGTAGAGAATATAGCCCGATGCCAATGCAACCATCGCGACGGAGAACCAAATCCCCAGCGAGAAGCCCATGATCATTCCCGCAGCGATCGCTGCGAATGCCGCCAAACCGCCGATGGCCAAGTACTTCCCCATACCGCTCAAGTCCGCCCCGGTCATAAAGACGAACACGGTCAGCCCGCCAAAGACGAACAGCGTGATCATGGCCGCCAGCAGTGGTGTTTTCGGGTCAACGAAAACGACGGCCACGTACAGGAGCGGAAACAGCAGTGCCGCTTCGGCGAGTACGTAAAGGCCCAAACCCGCATACTGCTTTCCGCGAGAACCTCCGCTGCTGGCCCAAGAACGAGCCACCCAGCTCACCCCCATGAAAAGCGCGAGTGCGCCGAGCCAATACATTGGAGTGACCTTACGCATCACCCCCATCATCGTTTCCTTGGGAACGAGTGCGAACAAGGCGATCTCCAACGCGACCAACGCGACGATGGCGCCGAACAAATGCGTGTAGGTTCGGCGAATAAACCCAGCTCGAGCGGATTCCTCAGCAAATGCTGCGGGCACGCCGACATCGTTGACGGAATACGGGTTCATGTTGCTCACGGATCGGGTCCCCTTTCCAATGAATGGTGAATGCAAGAAATTGATGTCGCTTCCGAATCCCCGCGTCGGGGTGGGAGCGTCTACCGCCGGAAGAAAAGTATAGCGATGTTGGGTAATTGCTTGTGACAACTTTCTGTGCAAACCGTCAAAAAGCACTGACGCCAACCCCTGGAGCCCCACTCGGCTCGGCTCCACCGGCCAGGAGAAATGTGTCGGGTAACCGATGCGATAAGTCAGACCCACATTCCCTAGCGGAACGGTCCCCCTTCTGCGACCGTTCGCGATTGCGAAATTGGCAACGTCGCGCTAACCCTCCTGGAGTCCCAACGATGATCCATCGAACCGCAGACGAGATTGGTGAACGATCGACCCGAAGGGCGATGGACACCATTGGCTTGGGTTGCGCCGGTTGGCAGCCCCATGCCGAGATCAAGCAACACAAAGAAGTAACCACCGACGTGACGGCAAATAGCCGTGCCACCGACGTGGACGAAGTCCGCGCGGATCGCTGCTGAGTCTCCGGCTACAGGAACATGAGTTAATGGATCAAAGCGTCAAACGATATCTCGTTACCGGATGCGCCGGTTTTATCGCGTCTCGCGTCGCGAGATTGTTGCTCGATGCCGGGCACGAGGTCATCGGCATCGACAACGTCAATGACTACTACGACCCACGTTTAAAGGAGCATCGGATCGACGGCCTACAGTGCGATCGATTCGATTTCCATCGTGTCGACTTGGAGTCCTTGGAACAAATCGCACCGCTTTTTGACCAAGCAGGCGGCTTTGATGCCGTCTTTAATTTGGCCGCACGTGCCGGCGTGCGGTACAGCATGGAAAACCCGTTCATCTATCTGACCACCAATTCGCAGGGCAACCTCAACTTGCTGTCAGAGATGCACCGAACGGGAACACGACAGTACGTTCTGGCGTCGACCTCGTCGCTCTATGCCGGACAGAAGATGCCTTTCGTTGAGTCCCTACCGGTAAACACCCCGATTTCACCGTACGCCGCGAGTAAAAAAGCTGCCGAGGCGATGGCCTACAGCTTCCATCATCTGTACGGGATCGATGTCTCAATCTGTCGCTACTTCACGGTTTACGGCCCCGCCGGAAGACCCGATATGTCTGTCTTCCGTTTTATTCGGTGGATCGATGAAGGGACGGAGATTGAACTCTTTGGCGACGGAGAACAGTCGAGGGATTTCACGTTCGTGGATGACATTGCACGTGGAACGATTGCGGCTGCAAAACCTCTGGGCTACGAGATCATCAACCTGGGAGGGGGAGGAACCCCCGTCTCGCTGAACCGCCTGATCGCGATGATTGAACAGCGTCTGGGCAAGAAGGCGAAAATAAACCACCAGCCGTTCCACAAGGCGGACATGGTTTCGACCAGCGCGGATATCAGTAAGGCAAAAGAACTGCTCGGATGGCAGCCTATCGTCTCGCTCGAAGAAGGACTCGCCGCATCCGTTGATTGGTACCTCGAGAACAAACCTTGGTCGCAAAGCCTGTTGCTGCCGTAGCAGTGAAACAAACGGCGATGACCCGCCAAAGCGGGACCCGCGACGCAAGTGAAGTACCTTCGCCTGAGAATATTCGATGGAAATCATCGGGCGATTTTGTAAATAGCCTTCGCGTTCCACTGACAACAATGATTACCATTTGTCCAGGCCCAGTTCGCGAAGTTCTGGTGAAGAACTCGTGATTCGTTCCATATTGCCTCGAACGCCTGCCAACGAACAGCCAGCCTTGCATTCCTCGCGCGGTCGAATCGTTTTTCTCAACCGGTCCTATTGGCCGGATATCGAAGCGACGGGTCAGTTGCTCACGGATCTCTGTGAAGACCTCGCGGGCAAGTTCGACATTCACGTCGTTTGCGGCCAACCAAACAGCCCCGAAAAAAACGCGTCGTTCCTTGCGGAGGGAATTGAACAGCGAAACGGCGTCACGATTCATCGGCTGCAGCATCGCCAACTCCGAAAAGGAAGCACATTCGGACGCATCCTTAATTTGGTTTCGTTCTTTCGGGCGGCGAGAAAGTATCTCCGAGCGGCGGACCTTCCAGCTGACATTGTCGTCAGCGAGACCGATCCCTTTTTGTTGCCGATCGCTGGTGCGGAGTTCGCCAAACGCGTCGGCGCGGCACACTGCGTCTATCTTCAAGACGTCTATCCGGACGTCGCCCAAGCAATCGGAAAAGTAAAAGTTCCTTTCGTTGCCAGTCAGTTGCGACGCAAGCTCGCAAGCGTTTATCGCGACGCATCCAACGTCGTTGTCCTTGGCCGATGCATGCGTCGACGACTCGTCGGAAAACAGTGGAACCTGGAACGTGATCGCATTCAAATTATTCCGAACTGGTCGGACTGCTCCTCAATCGCTCCCGTTGCTGCCGAGTTGAATTCATTCCGCAAACGTTTCGAATTACAAGATCGATTTGTGGTGATGCACTCGGGAAACATGGGTTTGACGCAGCGGTTGGAAGTTCTGATCAGCGCGGCGGCGCGACCGGAATGGCCTCGTCGTGCGAAGCTCGTTCTGGTTGGAAATGGAGCGGCGCGGGATCAACTGCTTGAACATGCCGCCGGGCTTGGTTTGTCGAAAGATCGGCTCGAGTTCATTCATTACCAGCCACGTCATCAGCTAGCGGAAAGCCTGTCGGCGGCTGATTTGCACGTTGTTTCGATGCACGAGCATATTACGGGCTGCCTTTGCCCCAGCAAGCTCTATGGCATTATGGCAGCGGCGCGTCCCGTTCTCGCCGTCGCAGATGCCGGAACCGATCTTTGTCAAACGATCAAAGAACGCGAGATCGGCTGGTGTGTTCCGCCCGGGGCTCCCATGCTCATTGCACGAGCGGTTGCAAACGCCGAACGTGAGTCACGAGAGCATCCCTCGGAAGCCATTCGTCGACAAAATCTTGCTCGCCAAGCAGCCTTGGAACGCTACGATCAACCTGTGATCGCAAAGCGTTTCACGGAGCTTTTCAGTCGTTTGCTGCCCGAACGCATTGATTCTGCCGAATCACTCAGCCCGTTCGGATCCCCCGACGTGATTCCTGCAGAGATTGTCTCGCAAGACACATCTGACTCGGGCATCGCGCTCCTCCCCTAAGCTTCGACGCGAACCGCTTCCACCTCGATGCCGATTGCACTCATCACTGGAATCACCGGACAGGACGGTTCCTACCTGACGGAACTGTTACTTGCCAAAGGGTACACCGTCCACGGAATCGTTCGCCGCAGCAGTATCACTGCGCGAGGCCGATTAGACGCGTTGTTTCACAACAAGGACGTCTACGACAAGCAGTTGTTTTTGCACTACGCCGACTTGGAAGACTCAACAACCATTCGAAGAATTCTGGTCCGATGCCAGCCAAACGAGCTCTATCACCTTGCCGGGCAGAGCCATGTGGGCGCGAGTTTTGAAATCCCCGAAACAACGTGTCAATTTACGGCGATGGGGACGCTCAAGCTGCTTGAGATTCTGAGAGATTTGGAGTCACCGCCCAAACTGGTTCATATCAGCAGCAGCGAAGTGTTCGGGCGCCCCGACGCGGAGCCACAGAACGAAAAGACGCCGATGAGACCGGTGACCCCCTACGGCATCGCGAAAGCATTCGCGACACAAATGGTCACGCTGTACCGAGAGTCGTTTGGCTTATTCGCGTGCAACGCCATTTGCTACAACCATGAGTCTCCTCGACGTGGTGAGTCATTCGTGACTCGTAAGATCACGCGAGCCGCCGCCGCCATCTCACTGGGGCAACAAGACTATGTGACGCTCGGATCGCTTGATGGGCGTCGAGACTGGGGATACGCACCCGAGTACGTCGAAGCGATGTGGCGCATGCTGCAATTAGAGGCTGCCGATGACTTCGTTCTCGCAACCGGCCAAACAAATAGCGTGAAGGATTTCCTCGCGGCCGCCTTTGAGTCGGTCGGTTTGGATTGGAGTCAACACGTCAAGCAAGATCCTCGCTATCTGCGTCCAAGTGAAGGCACCCGCTTGGTCGGTGACGCTTCGAAGGCGAAGGACTCGTTCGACTGGATGGCAACCACGCTGTTGCCGCAACTCGCCCAGGTAATGGTGCAGAGTGATTTGGAAGAACTCCGGTCGGCAAAGTCCTAAAACCCTTTCCGTTGTACCGACGACAGAAACTTTTCGAACGTTGCCTTTGGTTTGTCGCTGTCATCTTGGCGATCATGCCCGCCGTGGTTGCAACCGACTTCGGCGGCATCCTTCCCTGGACACAACACGTCGTTGCGTTGCTGATCTTGTTGATGGGCATCATCACGCTTGTCGCGCGACTCGGACTTTGGGGATGCAGCAGCGAACCACGGCAACCCCTTTTGGGAATGCTGCCGGCCGGGCTCATCATCGTGCTTGCCGCCTACGGCTGGTTTCAGACGGTACCGCTATCGCCTTCGCTGGTGAATTGGCTCAGCTCGGCCAGTCTTTCGGCTTACCAGAGTTGGGCGGGTGAAATCCTTCCCATGAACGCAACGGACAAAGTTCCGATCTCCATCGCGTCATTTGATTCGGTGCATGTGGTTGCGATGTTATCGATCATTGCATTGCTGGCGTGGCAAAGTTCGACGGTCTTTTTTGATCGTGTTCGTGGACGCTGGCTATTGGTCGCCCTTTCACTCGCCGGCGTGTCCATCGCGGGCATCGGACTCGCCCGAATGGCTCTTCCGGACTGGCAAGTCTGGAGTTTCCAACGCGGAGGGGAAGGAGCACCTTTTGGAACCTTTCCAAATCGGAACAACGCTGCATTGGGAATGAACCTCGGTCTTGCCGCTGCACTTGGTGGATTCGTTTGGCAAACGAAGTTTGCGACGTCCTCCACGCGTCGCACGACCGGATTGCAAGATCGGCTTCAAGATCCTTGGGTGATGGTATGGATTGCGATCGCCGGCATGCTTGCCTTGACGGTACTCGCCTGCGGGTCTCGGGGCGGCGCCCTTTCGATGATCGTTGCGGGTGCAATATCGATCTTCGTTTGCTTCCAACCGAGACGCAAATCGTCGATTGCATTGGCCGCCACCGCATTCGTTGTTGTCTCCACGGTCATCCTGTTGGTCGTCCGCGCAGAACGGCAAGTCGGCTCGGCGGTGACGGTCAATCGGGATGGAGCAGTCGTGGAAACGGCCGCGCGACCTCAGACCGATGCGAGACTTTTGAACTGGCCCGATGGACTGCGTGCTGCGACGCATCACTTGCCAGCAGGAAGTGGACTGGCAACCTACGCCTATGCTTATCTTCCATGGCAAAAAACGAGTCCGTGGCGTTGGTGTGAACACGCCGACAACCTCTGGCTGGAAGCCTTCGTCGAGCTTGGGTGGTTTGGTGTTCTTTGGTGTCTCGCGATGCTCATTAGCATTGGAATGATGATCCGGAGGCTCGCCCGTTCCACCGATCCCTTCGATCAAGCACTCTTTGTGACTGGGACATTCGCGACATCGTGCATCATCGTGAGTCAGGTCTTTGACTTCGGACTGATTCTGCCTGCGAACTTGATCTCAGCGACGCTCGTGTTTTCGACCATCGCTGGCAGGGCAGCTGCGCTTCGGCGTGAGCGTGGCCAAGGCAGCAAACTTGTGTTGGAGGCCTCGGGACTCTCTTGGTGGAAATCGCCGGTCACGCGGAGGATGCGTCTTCCCCATGCAGCGGCCGGAGTCTTGCTCTGCGTCATCAGCTTGCCGGCGGTGAGATGGCTGCGGCTCGATAGTATCGCGGACTCACATGCGCGGATGATTCCGATGATCTTGGAGAGTTCACGTTCAGATTTTGACATCCTAACACGTCAAACCGCATCCGCGCGGACGTTCGCCAGGCAACATCCGCACCCAGAGTTACTTGCCGCACTGACCGAGTTAGAACACCAACGCGGACGACTCAAAGAACTGGAAAAGCTGGAGATTGGACGTTTGCCCAGCACGCAGCAAGAGTATCTCTACCGAATGACGTCAATGAACAATCGCCGGTTGGGGTGGCGTACCAGTGAGTCCGGTATTTTTCAAAACGTGAGCGAAAGTGGCCAGAAGGTAAGTCCGCTTCCTAGCGACGTCGATCGTTCTTCAGACAACCCTTACGCGGTAGCGCTTCGACTTGCCGAGCAACACCTCCGTCTGCGGCCTTTGGCTCTTGATGCACGACGTGATCTGATCGGACTCGAATTCGTTCACCGCTCACCGGAACGGACCAATGAGGCACTCGAACAGTCGGCAAAGCTCTTCCAGAACAACCCTGAGCTTCAATATCGCTTCGGAAATCTCGCCGCGGACGGTGGAGACCACTCGGTTGCGACGCGTTTTTGGCGCCGCGCGATCGCACTGCGAAACGAGATGGAACAACGCGTAAAAAACCGGGCCCTTCGCTACGACTCGCCGATCTCCCTGTGAACGAAAAAGAACGCATCGTCATCGAACCGCCCTCCGGGTTCGCGCATCTCGGATTGCGAGAGGTCTATCGCTATCGTGACTTGCTGATGCTGCTTGCATTGCGAGATATCTCGGCGCGTTTCCGGCAAAGTATTGTTGGATACGGCTGGGCGATCTTGCGGCCGCTGGTCACGGTGATGATTTACACGTTGGTGTTTAGCCTCTTTGTTCGGATTGAAACCGAGCAGCCCTACGTGATTTTTGCCTTTGCGGGACTCATTCCTTGGCTCTACTTTTCACAAGCAATCACCTCTGTGACGGGTAGCATTGTTGGCGGCGGCGCGATGCTCAGCAAAGTCTACTTTCCCAGGCTTGTCCTACCGCTCGCCAAAGTCGCAGTGGGATTGATCGAGGTGGTTTTGCAGTTGGCGGTGCTGGCCGGCGTTATGGCATGGTATCAATACACGCCGGGTTGGTCCTTGGCCGCGTTGCCGCTGTTCCTGGCCATCGCAATGGTGACCGCGTTAGGGTTTGGCATCTGGCTGACAGCACTCAATGTCAAGTACCGCGATGTGGGCATGGCCTTGCCGTTTTTGGTGCAAATCTGGATGTATCTGTGTCCGATCATCTACCCCATCAGTCTCGTTCGTGACAAACACCCGAGCTTCTATCAGTACTACACGCTGAACCCCATGGTCAGCGTCATCGAAGGATTCCGCTGGTCCTTGTTGGGCGGTGACGCTCCGGACTGGATGGCGGTGATCCGAGCCAGCGTCGTGATCTCCGTCATCTTGATCACGGGGCTCGTCTACTTTCGACGAGTCGAAAGAACCTTCGCGGATATCATTTAGTAATGACATCAGCAATCAAAGTCGAAGGGCTCTCGAAGCGATACACGCTGGGGCTCACCCACAGCGGTAGCATCCGAGAGCTGGTCAATTCGGCCGCAGGACGTTTGTTGCGCCGCACTCCCGACCGAGACGCCGAATCCAAGAAATCGTTCTGGGCACTCAGCGATCTCAACTTTGACGTCAAACAAGGCGATACGGTCGGAGTCATCGGTCGCAATGGCGCGGGCAAGAGCACGCTGTTGAAGATCCTCAGCCGGATCACCAGCCCGACGGTCGGTCGCGCAGAATTGGTTGGGCGAGTCGCGAGTCTACTGGAAGTCGGAACCGGCTTTCATCCCGAGCTGACGGGTCGCGAAAATCTGTACCTCAACGGCACGATCCTCGGGATGACCCGTCAAGAGGTCAACCGACAGTTCGATGCGATTGTCGACTTTGCGGGTGTGGAGAAGTTCATCGATACGCCTGTCAAACGATACAGCAGTGGAATGAAAGTGCGCTTGGGTTTCGCCGTCGCCGCGCACCTCGAACCGGAAATCCTGATTGTGGACGAAGTGCTCGCGGTGGGAGATGTTGATTTCCAACGCAAGTGTTTTGGGAAGATGGATGATGTGGCTCGTAGTGGACGCACCATCCTGTTTGTCAGCCACAACATGGCAGCCGTAAATCAGCTGTGCCGCACCGGTATCGTGCTGGATCATGGGACGACGCAAGGCTCACAGCCTATTGCCGATGCGATTGACCTCTACATGAAAAAGGCCCCCGGAGCGCAACGCGATGGCTACTTTTCAGTCCAGCCGGCCTCCGAAAAAGACGCGATCTCTGAAATCCAAGTGTCGCAAGAAGGTAACGACCTGGGAACGGTACGCCATGATCGAGACATTGATGCAAGGTTCCGGCTTCAACTCGCCGAGAACCGCTCCACACTCAAGCTAAGTGTTGCCGTCTGTGATCGCTTGCAACAGAAAATTTTTACAGCCAGCATCGACATCAGTGATCAAGAAGCAGCCGGAGAGCTGGAGGTGACGCTTCGAATTCGAGGGCGCTTCCTGATGCCCGGCAGATATTCGTTTATCGCCGGTCTTCTGGACTCACGTTCCAACCTTTTGGATTGGCATCGTTTTGTCTGCTCGTTTGAGATTGAAAATGTCGGCGACGAACTCATCGCCGGAAATCAAGACTATGGACTCGTGTTCGGTGAGCACCAATGGCTGACGACCACGAAACACTGATTTTCCTTCACGTCCCCAAGGCGGGCGGTAACTCATTCTTGGACTTCTTGGTTCCTAATTTTCAAGACGAGTCCCGATTCGATGTGAGCGCGGGACTTCGGTATGTCGAACGTCTTGAGGAGCTCGCGGCGCTTCCGAAAGAAGAACTTCGAAAGCTCGGTTTCATTTACGGGCACTTGCCGTTCGGAGTGCACGAGAGTCTGCCACAGATGTTTCACTACATCACTGTGCTTCGAGATCCCATCGATCGAATCCTCTCGCACTACTACTTCGTGAAAGAGCAACGCAAGCACCCTCTTCATGAAGCGGTGGTCTCGCAGAAGATGTCCGTCGCCGACTACGTTCAATCCGGCTTGTCCGGCGAACTCAACAACGGCATGGTTCGTCTCATCTGCGGACGCCCCGAGTCGGATTCACTCCGAGGCCACGCTCCTTGCCAACCGGATGATCTTCAGCAAGCGACCGAAAACCTGAAGACTCACTTCAGCATCATTGGTTTGCTCGAAGAGATGCATGCCACACAACAATTGGTCGCTCGACGAATGGGATGGGCTGAAAAAGAACCTGTCCGGCGAAACCAGACGAAAGCGAGAAAGTCAATTTCATCCCTGCGCAAACGGGATCGCGAGGCAATCATTTCCAACAATGATTTGGATCTGCAACTCTACGCCTGGGCCAGGGAACGATTCCGTCATCAGTGTCAGGCGGAAGGAATCGTCCTAGCAGCCGACAGCGAGTCATCCGAACCGAGCGGCTTTGCACCCTTGCGGATCTGCAAACGTTTCCTTTTTCCGGCCCGGCGGTAAAACATGACAAACGCCGGTGCCCCTACCTCCGAAGCAAAACCATCCTGTTCTTCCTGCGGGTCGACCTCACTGAAGACGATTGGTCAATGCGGCCCCACGGTGGAACTCGACGCCTCCGATTCCGACGGCCCCCTGCGGCGAATCGCTGAATCCGTGCGAGACAGTGTCCTCCTGCATTGCAACGACTGCCACCTACTCGTTCGTTGGCCACAATTAAGTGAAAGCGATCTGACCGACCTGTACTCCAACCTGCCCACAAAGTATTGGGACTACGATGTCTCAAAAGTCGGCTCGTGGAAGACGGCAAAAGACGTCCTGCTGAAACGCTTCGATCGCAACCAATCGATTCAGATTCTGGACGTGGGGGCGTTTGACGGAAGTTTCCTGCAGACACTCCCGGAGACCTGGGAAAAGTTCGCCATCGAACCTTCTTCTGCGGCATCACAACAGCTACGAGCTTCTGGAATCCCCTGCCTTGCACCGTTTGTGGAATCTTTGTCGCTGCATGAACATGCCGGAACATTTGATGCGATCACGTTGTTTGATGTTTTTGAACATCTTCCCAACCCGAATGACACACTCCGGCGACTCACAAACCTTCTTCGTCCGGGAGGCAGGTTGTTGATCTCGACGGGCAATAGCGACCATTGGTCTTGGCGATTGCTTGGGGCGTCACATTGGTATCTCCATTCCGTCCAGCATCTCTGCGTTGGAAGCCAACAGTTTTTTAAACGGTGGGCTCAGAACGAGGGTGTCGAAGTGGAATTCTTTCAGGCACACCCTCACCAACTCGGTGGGCAATCGATTCGGCTGAGACAGAGCCTCGAGACGATCCACGCCTGGGCGCGACAAAAAAACCGCACTCGACTCATGGGCCTGATCCACCTCTTGCCAGGCATGAAACACCTCGTTCATAAGACGAGTTCTCCGTTTTCAAACACACTTCACGATCACGGCTTGGTCGTCTTACATCGCCGAGCCATCGAATCAGATCCATCCACTCGCGATGAAGTTGTCCGATCATGCAGCAATTCGTAAAAAAGTCGATGTCCAAGCTGGGCGTCGATGTGCGTCTGGTGCGAAACATCCCGCTCGCGCGCAAGAAACAAAAACACGATGACCTGATAAGTCGTTGGCGCTTGCTTTCTCGCTACATCCCCAAAACCATTCTGGACATTGGCGCGAACGAAGGCCAGTGTGCAGCCTTGCTGCGGGAGGCGTTTCCGGAAGCGACCCTCGTTAGTTTTGAACCACTCGCTGACTGTTTTGCAAAAGTGGAACGGTTTCACAGGCAGAACGGACCAGGACAAGCATTTCCCTTTGCATTGGGGAATGAAAACGCGACTCAGACGATCCACCGCAATGATTTCACGCCAAGTTCTTCATTGCTCCCGATGGAAAAAATGCACCATCACGAGTATCCCCAAACCGTCAACAGTCATCCCGAAGAAATCCGTGTTCGTCGACTGGACGACGTGATGAGTGAGTTGAATGTCGACTATCCACTCGTGATCAAAGCCGACGTTCAAGGGTACGAAGGTCATGTCATCGAAGGAGGGCAGGAGACGTTTCGAAAGGCTTCCGCCGCTGTCCTCGAGGTGACTTCCTACCCACTCTACGAAGGGCAGTCCACGTTCGACTCGATCAATGACCAACTGACCGATCTCGGCTACGTTTTCCGCGGCATCGTCGACCAAAGCATCAGCAAGCACGATCGCCGGATCCTGCAATTCGACGGACTGTTTGAGAATCGACTCCTGATGGATGCTCAAGAGTCCAGCGATCCAGCCAGCGGCGGTGCAAGCTCGTGAGTGATCTTCCTCGCGTTCTGCTTTTGACCGGCAGTCCTCCAGGGGAGAAAGGCGTCGGTCAAATCATTGTGGGAGAGATCTACCGGAACTACCCGGTCGATCATCTCTTTTGCTTTGCGATGCTGAATCGTCACGAAAGCTACGAACAGCCCACTGAGTTCTCCAACGCAACCATTGAAATTGCTCGACGCAGGTTCGAGCATCAGTTTCGACCCTTTGGTCGAGCACTCGAGCCACTCACCAGTCGCATTTCATACTGGCTCAACTACCGAAGAAACTGTGCCTCTTTGACTCGTGACGCCGTTGCATTCGGGAAGCGTCACCAATGTGACTTGGTGTTTTCGATCCTTGAAAACGCTTCCACCATCGAAATCACGCACGCGGTTTCACAGCAACTTGGTATCCCCAAGCATGTGCTTGTTTGGGATGCCCCGGACTACATCGGATCCAAACCCGGATCCATGCCGTTAAATCTGTCCGCTCTGGAACAGGCGTTTGGTCGAGCGATGAGCGATGCCGACCAACTCGCGGTGGTGAGTGACCCGATGGCTCGAAAGTACAAGAACGACTTCGGTCTCGATTCAGTTCTCCTGCGTCATGTGGCTGCTCCGCCATGTCATGTCGCGGAGTCCACCGACGTCGCGAAAAATAGCGAGGACGCGCCCTACGTAATCGGTTTTGCGGGCAGTGTGACGGCAAAGCCGCAACTTGAAATCCTCCAAGAGGCCTTAGATGAGACCGATTGGTTTTTGAATGGTCGCCACGTGCGGCTCGACCTCTATGGGCTTCGGTTTGTTCTGCAAGCTCGTTGCAAGCGAAATGTTCGCTACTGCGGGTATCAGTCCGTCGATCAAACAGTGGCGTCGCTCTCCGAGTCCGCTGACTTGCTGTTCATGCCGCAGCCGTTTGATTCGGCATCCCAATCGTTCACCGAACTCTCGTTTCCAACAAAACTGTCGACCTACCTGGCGGTTGGGCGCCCGATTCTCCTGCTCAGTCCCGCCAACTCGTCGCTCGGCGAGTTCTTTCAGCAACATCCCTTTGGTGTTTGGTGCAAGGAAATGGACCGCATTCGGCTTGCGGAGAGTCTTCGCGAAATTTCGTCCAATCAATCGCTCGCTAACGCCTCGTCCGAGACAATCCGATCGCTAATTGACGAGCAATTCAATCATCAGTTCTTCCGACGTCAGCTCACACAATTCCTGAATCCAACCAGTGAGCGGTCCAGTGAATCACTGGCCGAAGCAACGTAGCTGTGCTCAACGTCATTCAAATCAATGCAAGTGATCTTGGGGGAGGCGTCGAGTCGGTGGTCCGATTGCACACCGCTGAACTCGATCGACTCGGTCACGCGACGCAGTTGCTTGTTGGAAAGAAGAAGAACAAGGCATCCGAAGCGAGTGAAATTCCGTATCGTCAAGGCCCTAAAGGAGCGCGTCGAATCGGTTCTTTTCTTGAACAAGCTTGCGGAATCGAAAACCTCTACTCGCCCAGCTTTCGATCCATCGAAGAGAGCTTTCACTTCCGGCCGGACGTGATTCACCTGCATTCGATTCATGGTGCGAATCAATACGCCGATTTGAGGACCGTTGCACGACTCTGTCAAAGCTATCCAACAGTCATTACGCTGCACGATTTTTGGTTGATGACGGGTCATTGCGGGTACCCTCTGGATTGCCCGCGTTGGAAAAATGCTTGTGGATCGTGCCCTGACCTCAACCGATATCCGTCAATTAAACGAGATGCGACACGCATCAACTTTCATCGCAAACGCTCGCTCTTTCGAAAATCAAAGACGGAGCTCATCGTTCCTTCCCACTGGCTGGGTAAACGGGTTACGGAAAGTCCGATATTGAAGGATCAGCCATTGTCCGTTGTCTTCAACCCGGTCGACAGCGACACCTTCTGTCCCGGACCGAGTGAAGAAACTCGACGTCGGTTCGGAATCCGCGAGGATGAGTTCGTTGTGATGTTCATTGCGAACAATTTGAGCAATATCTACAAAGGCATCGTGGACGGAATCGAAGCACTCAAACACGTGCGTCACCCCCGCACTCGTGTCGTCATTATCGGACGCACCGTTGAACAAGTGGCCTCGCAGATTTCCGCCGAGACCATCGGGTTGCCTTATGTGTCATCGCCTGACGAGTTGGCGAGCTACTATCGCATGGCCGACCTGCTCGTCATGCCTTCTCGCTGCGAGACGTTTGGGCTGGTTGCCGCAGAATCCATGGCTTGCGGGACACCCGTCGTCAGTTTTGATGCGGGGGCACTTGCCGAGGTCATCGGAGACGAAGCAACGGGAGTCGTCGTGCCAGTTCGCGACCCTAGACGAATGGCTGCCGAAATCGATCGTTTTGCGGAAGACCCAAACCGCATGAAAAGCGTTTCAAAAGCCGCGATTGAACGGGTCCGTACTCGCTTTAGCAAGCGAGAACACACACATGATGTGACGGAAGTCTATCGCAAAGCGATCCAATCACACACGAGCGGTCGCGCGCAGGCCCGCAAGCCAATTTCAACAGGAAAAAACGAATGATCAAGAAACTCGTTCAGCAATTGCCGCCGATCAGTCGGTTGATCGAACAGAGAAATGAACTCTGCCGGGAATTGGTTGCGATGAAAGAGCGGTCTGCCTTCGAAGACGGACACTTTTACTCGCCGATCCCGAACAACGAGGACATCACGGGTTGCTATGCCAACACCGCAAGTAGCGACGTAATGGAGCTTCCAGGGATCGATCTCAATCTCGAACAACAAAAATGGTGGATGCATCGATTGGTCGAGTTTTACCCGGAACTTCCTTTTCAAGATGAGCCAGAAGACGGGCTACGGTACCACTTTAACAATCAGGTGTTCTGCGGCGCAGATGCCGTCTCTCTTTACGGATTGATGCGTTCGATTCAACCGAAGCGAATCGTCGAAATTGGCTCCGGTTTCTCATCCGCGGTCATGCTCGACACCAATGAGCGTTTTCTTGATTCAAGCTGCCATCTCACTTTCATTGAACCCTATCCGGACCGCCTACACGGCTTGCTCACCGACGCCGACCGGCAATCCAGTTGTATCATCGAAAAGCGGGTCCAGGACGTGACCGAGGAACCATGGAGTGACTTGGACGCGGGTGACTTCTTGTTTATCGACTCGTCGCATGTCAGCAAATGCGGAAGCGACGTCAATCGAATCTACTTTGAAATCCTCCCCAAGATACGCCCCGGCGTCATCGTCCATGTCCACGACATCTTCCCGCACTTCGAGTATCCGGAAGATTGGCTGCGTCGAGGTCGATTTTGGAATGAGAGTTATCTGCTTCGGTCTTTCCTGCAATTTAACAGTCAATTTGAAATCCTGTTCTGGGTTCCGTTGATGGTCGGAGCAAATCGCGACTTCTTCTCAAAAGAGATGCCTCGCTGTTGCGAGAACCACGGCGGAAGCATTTGGTTCCGACGCAAGCCCGAAACCAACGCATCCGCGAACCACCAAGAGGCGTAACCAATGCTTAGCGCAGTGATCACCACCATTCAAGAACCCACTTCGTGCGTCATTCGTTTGGCCAATGCGATGGCTCCGGTCAATTCTCGGATGGTCGTCGCAGGTGACTCGAAAGGCCCTGCCGCATTCGACCTGACAGATGCAACCGAATTCGATCCCGATCGCTTGACCTTCTTGAGTCTCGCAGATCAGCTTGAATCCGGTTTCGCCCTTGCTCCCTTGTTGCCGACGAAACACTACTGCCGAAAAAATCTTGGCTATCTGGATGCCATCCGCGGCGGAGCGACTTCGATTTATGAAACCGATGATGACAATGCACCGCTGGACCACTGGGCGCCACGCCAAGAATGGATTGACGCTCCGCGTTTCGTCGAACGGTCTGGAAACGTAGAGCCGTCCTGGATCAACGCCTACAAGTTCTTTACCGACCAGTTAATTTGGCCCCGCGGTTTGCCACTTGATCGAATTCGCGAACCATCGAAACTGGGCGGAACCCCACCGCAACAACTTGAGCAAACGAAGAGTCCGGCAGGTCAATTTTGGGCACCGGTACAGCAGGGACTTGCCGACGGAGCTCCCGACGTGGATGCGGTTTGGCGATTGACGCTGGACAGCGACTTTACGTTTCGCAGTGAAGCCAGTGTCATGCTGGGTCCCGGACAGTGGTGCCCCTTTAATACTCAAACCACGTGGTGGTGGCCGGTCGCGTATCCGCTCCTCTACGTACCCAGTTACTGCTCATTCCGCATGTGCGACATTTGGAAGAGTTTCGTCGCGCAGCGATGCTTGTGGGAACTTGGTAGCGGGATCGTCTTTCATGCTTCCGAGGTTGTTCAGGAGCGTAATCCACACAACCTGATGCGCGACTTTGAGGACGAGATACCGGGCTACTTGAAGAACCACGATCTCGTGAAGTCACTTGAATCGGTAGACCTGTCTCGTGACCGTCTGAAAGTCGGCGACAATCTGCGAACCTGCTATGAGCAACTGGTCACCGACGGATTCTTTCCCAAAAAAGAGCTTCCGCTCGTCAATGCTTGGCTGCAAGACATTCAGTCTTTTGGGATGCAACCTTCCGACCAAGACAACAACAGCGTTTCATCGCGTGCGTAGCCCGAACCCATGAAACCGTCCACCATGACCGAACCGAACCCTATATTGTTTGCACCCAAGCAAGCTCCGCTTCGCCCCATCGAACTCGGTGAGTTACCCGAATCGCCTTTAGTGTCGATCGTGGTGCCCAGTTACAACCAGGGTCAATTCATCCGGTCAACGCTCGATTCGATTCTGTCGCAGGACTATCGACCGATTCAGATTCATGTAATGGATGGGGCGTCGAAAGATGAAACCGTCGAAGTGCTTCAGAGCTTTGGTGATCGAGAGGAGCTTGACTGGGTGTCCGAGCCCGACAAAGGCGTTGTGGAGGCGGTGAACAAAGGCTTCGCTCGTGTGAAAGGAGACATTATCGCGATTCAAAGCTCGGACGACTTGTACCTGCCCGGCGCGATCGGATCGATGGTTGAAGAGCTGAAATCTCGTCCGGACAACGGCCTGGTCTACGCCGACATGGAAACCGTCGACGCCGACGGCAACTTTCTCTTTCGAAGCGACATCCGGCCGTTTTCCGTGCAGCGTTTTCTGAATAAGCAGACTTGGATTCCGCAGCCCTCGGCCTTTTTCCGACGCGAGATGTTGGATGTGCTCGGTGGTTGGGATGACCGCTACTTTAGCGCTGACACGGAACTGTGGATGAGGATGGTCTTCCGGACAAACATGACGAAGATCGACCGGTGCATCTCACAGAGGAGGCTGCACGATGATCAACGTAATCATCAAGCGGCAACGATCGCGGACGCTTATCGGCGGATGGTCAACGACTCGAACGACCTCAAGTCATCGCCCGACCGTCTGCAACGAGCCGCACGCGCCGGGACGCACATCCATTCAATACGCTACAACGCAACGGGTTCCCAGTTTCGCGCGTCGATTCATTTGTGGCAGGCGCTGTTACTCGATCGATCACTGTGGCCCAACTACCGTAACTCGCCGCTGCTGATTCCCGGATGGACGGCCGTGCGTGCGAACCTCTCACGCATCAAGCAGAGACTTTTGCGGAAGACGTCACCTTGACAAACTCGGTCGACCCATCGGAGCGGATCACGGTCGTTGTCCCTGCGCTCAATGAAGAAGTCCATTTGGCCCAGTGCATCGAATCGCTGGAGAATCAAAGTTATCCGGGCGACAAGGTACAGATCATCGTCGTCGACAATGGATCAACGGACCGGACTTGCGAAATCGTCGAAGCGTCTTCCGCAACGCTCCTTCGAGAAACACGCCGGTCTGCCTACTGGGCACGCAACCTCGCAATTGAAAATTCCGAGAGCACTTGGCTGGCATTTACCGATGCCGATTGCATTGTGGAACCTCAGTGGTTGGAACAACTGCACCAACGAGCACGTGAAACCGATGCGTGGATCGTCGGCGGATTGACCAAGTATAAAATCCTACGTGATTCGATGGGCAACCGGTTGCTCTACGAAACGCATCTCCCCGAACAACTCCGAGCGACAATCGAGAAACATCACTGCGTGGCTGGTGGCAACATGTTTGTCAAACGCAGCGCGTTCGATTCATTTGGGTTGTTTCGCGTCATCCGGTCTGGGTCTGACATCGAATTATCGAGGCGTCTCGCAACCAATGGCTATCCAAGTGCCTTTGCTGAAAACGCGATCGTTCACCACCAATGTGATCTCAGCAACTGGGAATACCTTCGACGATCGTTTCGCATTCGATACGGTCAGAGGATGCATTCCGAACAGCCTCGGGGAATCAAAGCGGCGACCAGCGTTTTG
>JBCBOO010000469.1:0-1207 GCA_039821235.1 Planctomycetota bacterium | reverse complement strand
CTCTTTCCCAGTCGTGGGAATGGCCAAAGCAACGCTGCATCAAGAGATCGAGCAACTTGCAGCCGATTACGACGATGTCGTCATTGATGGACCACCGAGGGCGGCAGAGGTTGCCAAGTCGATCATCATGTCGGCCGATATTGTCATCGTCCCCATCCAGCCTTCACCTCTGGATGTTTGGGAAGCCGCCAAGACGGTCGACCTGATCCGTGAGGCACAGACGTTCAAGCCCTCACTAAGGTGCTGCCTCGTCATCAATCGGCGGATCGCAAATACCGCGATTGGTCGCGACGTGCGTGAAGCCCTCGGCGAACTACAAGTACCTATCATCAAGGGAGATATCGGACAGCGAATTCTTTTCGCCGAAAGTGCGGCTTCAGGCGAGACCGTTATCGACCAGCCCAAGTCAAAAGCAGCGAAAGAGATCAAGAGATTTGTCAAAGAACTAAGGAGGATCAAATGAGCAAACGCATCGTCATTCCAACCAGAACACCCAAGCGTCCTTCGGCGGACCAGTGGGTGAACCAAAAGTCAGAGAGCTCACCGAAGGTAAAACCGAAACGCTTGACCATCGACATCGATCCAGGACTGCACCGACGACTGAAAGTGTACTGCTTTAACCGAGACATCGTGATCGCCAATTTCCTCAGAGGACTGATCGAGGAAGCGGTCGGAGAGGATTGCAACTAAATCGCAAGCGGTTTGCAAACTCATATCCGTGTACAGGAGTCGAGGTCTTTCGGCTTTGCCTGGGCCAACAGAGACTTCTTGTTAGCGGCGTTACGTACATGGAACAAACACATAAAAATTGAGTGTGCCTTCCATTGCATGACTAGCATTCGTACAGCATTTTTGCTTTTGAAGACAGTTAGTGACTGAGCCGCCAATTGCATTCACGGACTTTCCTCACCATCTGCCTTCTTGCACTATTCATAATAGGTGGTTGAGTCTCACCGAACGAAAAGCTCGCACAGTCCAATGCAAAAACACTTCAACCAGCACATTCAGCCAACATGCTACTCTGCGTATAGATTTCGAATTTTTGAGATTTGCGAAAACAATTGTTGACCGAGGGCTGACCACTCGTAGATTTGGGCCGCTTGAGTGTCGCCTCGAGCATTGTTGAGCCCCATAATCTTCTCGTGAACTCTTGCGATGGGTGCGGTGATGTCTGACCAGTCGAAGTGGGTTGGTGGTGGTGTCGTTG
>JBCBOO010000467.1:0-1272 GCA_039821235.1 Planctomycetota bacterium | reverse complement strand
TACGACATCGGCTTATCAGCTGGTCGCAATCGCCTGCTCGACGCTGGTGCCTCGCCGATTGTCGTCTTTGCTGACGACGATCACCTCGTGACCACTCGAACGCGATTGCCGGAACTGGTCGACAAGCTGAATCGGAACAACGACATCGACTTGCTGGCCGCATTGAGCAACAACGACGAACGACCGCGAATGCTTCGCAGCAACGGAAGTCGACTGCGCATTCACCGCGGCTATCAGCGAAAACAAGGCTCGATTCGCTGGTGCCACTACGTCGGCAACTGCTTCGTCGCTTTTCGAGACATTCTGCAAGCGATTCGCTGGGATGAAGATCTCAAGGTTGAGGAGCACTGGGACTTCTTCTGGCGGTGCAAGCTGGCCGGCGTCAACGTCGCGGTCGATGTTGGCCATTCCTTCAAGCACGAACACGTTGATCCGCCTGGCTATCAGCGACACCGTCCACAGTTCCTGAAACGCGGGCTAGAGAAGCACGGATTGGAGAAGGTGATCTGGCGATGATGGAACTACCTGCCTTGGAGTATCACCTCGCACACGGTTGCAATCTGTCCTGCCAACAGTGCAGCCATTACAGCAACTTTCGCTTGGCCGGCGCGATGCCAACGCCCTCCGAAGCGAAGGCTGAGTACAAAGCCTGGAACCATCGCATTCTACCAAAGCGGTTTGCATTGCTCGGTGGCGAACCACTGTTGAACCCAAGGTTGATTGAGCACTTGCATCTGGCTCGCGAATGCTGGCCGCACTCGGACTTGATGCTCGTAACAAACGGCTTCTTCTTCGACAAACATCCGGATCTGCCAGAGGCACTCGTTGAAATCGATTGCCGATTGGAAGTCAGCCAACATGGGACACAAGAGGCATACCTCGAGCGATTCCGCAAAGCCAAACAAACCGTCTGGCGATGGCGAGAGGCATATCCACGCATCCAGATCAAGATTCGGCAATCGCATCGTGGGTGGATGAGGCAGTACCGAATCGAGGATGGCAAACCAATGCCGTTCGATTCCAAGCCGAATGCCGCGTACAAGATCTGCATGCAGAAGACCTGCACGCAGTTGTTCAAGCAGAGGCTCTGGAAGTGTCCGGCACTCGCCTATTGGTCGCAACTTGAACAGCGATTGAGCCTCGGAGAGATACCCGAGTGGCAGTTGTTCCGAGACTACAGAGCTTGCTCACCCAAATGCAGTGACGCCGAGCTTGCAGCGTTCCTCAATTCAAAGGCGATTCCTCAGTGCGGGCTCTGCCCAAGCAAGCGGG
>JBCBOO010000466.1:0-1344 GCA_039821235.1 Planctomycetota bacterium | reverse complement strand
CTCGGTATACGCGTTGAGCGCGGCCTCACTCGGAACCGACTGTTGTGCGATTTGAGAGTTCTGCCAGGCGGGCAAGAATTTCCAACTGGCCATGATCAAGAGGCACGCGGCCACCGCGAGAATGCTCCAGTACACACGCTTGGATGAGGGTCTTTGCGTGATGTCGGCCGTCGTCGCTGTCGTCTTCGATTCGGCGGATGGGACGGCGAATGCGTCTCCCTGTGCGGAATCGGCACCGGGAACCGCTGCCATCGCGTCTTCGATCCGCTCGCGATCCTTGTCCGTGACAGCAACGGGCTCATTCTGCAACTCGGTTTCGAGCGCCATGACGGCTTGGCGAATCGATTCGACGGTTTTCTGTTGTTCGGAAGAGTGCGCGAGCTTCTCTTGGAAGACTCGTTCATCTTCCGAGCTCAGTTCGCCGAGCACGAATGCCGTCGCACGCAATTCGAATTCGTTGGGGTCTTGATTGGCCATGGTAGGTGTTTACCCGAGAAAAAATGAGGATCTCGATGGAGGCGGTTGCGTTCCAGCAAACAGAACGCGGCGCGATGTCTAGGATGGAAGTCGCGCCGGGGGCTAATCGATCGGAGCGAGTTTGTGGCGAACGGACTGCAACGCAGTGCTGAGCAGATAGCCGACGTTGCCGACGCTCAGCCCCGTCAGTTCGCTGATCTCGCGATAGGAAAGTCCGCCCTGAATTTTCAGACGGATGACTTCTTGTTGTCGCTGGGGGAGATTTGCAATCAAGCTCTTGGCCCCGTCGGCTTGCTCAGCCGTCTCCAGCCGTTTCCCCGGATCGTCGCGCTCGCTTGCGCGGGCACCGGGATCATCCTCAAGCGTTTTCATCCGGCTCTCCTTCTTCAGCACATCCAAGGCACGATTGCGGCAAACGGTGAACAGCCACGACCGAACACGAGGCTCGATTTGTTGACGAGATTGTTTGCACAGCCGGACAAAGGTGTCCTGGACGATATCGCTGGCCCGTTCCCGATTGCCCACGAGATGCGAGGCATAGCCCATCAGCGGCCCCTCGAAGTCGCGAAACACATCGGAGATCCACGCGTGATCGGTAACCGTTTCGTCATGGTTTGGCGATGCCAGTGTCGATGACGATTCGGTTTGATTCACGGTGCGACCCACAAGCTGATCTGGCGAAAACGCCCGTGCGGTCATGCGGTGACCGCCCGTGCAGAAAGAAAACGATCCGGGTTCAGAGTCCTTAGAAGAATTCTGACAAGATTTTTGATCAGCTGGCGCGCGGGCAATAAAAAGGTCCATCCGGGTTTTTCGTGGGTGCGCTCGTTCGAGGTAGCCAAACCGCCACTCGGGCTCGGCGAAGGG
>JBCBOO010000465.1:0-1347 GCA_039821235.1 Planctomycetota bacterium | reverse complement strand
ATTGGCTCTCTAGCTAACCTCAGTCTGCCTGGCACTGGTGGCTTCCTTGCTGAGCTCCTTCTGCTCTCCTCATTGATGGCTCTCTGCCCTGAAGCTTCCTTCCTCTTATCTGCCTCTATCCTTCTTAGCGGTGCCTATGCTATGTGACTCTATAACAGAGTGGCTCTTGGTGCTAGCAATGCTCTTGCCTTTGCTTACCTCACTGACCTCCAGCTCAACGAGCTTGCTACTGCTGTGCTCTTAGCTCTTCTTCTCTTTGCTCTAGGCCTTCGCCCTTCACTCCTTATTACCTCAGCTCTATCCTCCTCTTCCCTAATGCTCGTTGCCTAGCCCTCTGCTTCCTCTGCCTCTAATGTCTTCTGCCTCTCTCTTCCATAACCTCCGACCCTTGCTCTTCCTAAGGCTGCATGCTCTCCTCTATTGCTTAGTGCTTGCCTATGCTCTTCTCATGGTGGCCTCCTCCTCACTCTAAGCTTACTGCCAGCTTTTCCTTCCTCATAGTCGCTCCTCTGTGCTGCGAAGGCTATGCTCTTGCTTTCTCAAGCAACTCTGCCTAATAGCTCGTCTTCCTCTCCTTCAATGCTTTTACTGCAGCCTCCTGTCGTTGCTCTGTCTTTGCCTAGCCCTTTCACCTGCTCTCAGCCCTATAGTAGCACTGCCTTGTCCTCCCGCTCTTGCTCTTTAGACTCCTAGAAGTCTCCCTCTCTAGTAATGCCTGCTGGTTCAGCCTCTATGGATGGCTCTTCTTTGTATGCTCAGCTCACTACAGCTTCCTAGCCTGGCCAGCCTCAATAGGCAACTGCCCTCTGCTCTTTGGTCTTACTGCGAGATCATTATCATCGTCTTACTGCCAATGCTGCTATGCCTTCCTCTATTGCCCATGCTCTTGTTGATGACCTTGGTCGTTCGCCTATCCTCTCCTCATAATGGCTCTACAAAGAGTCTGCTCTATGCCTCTCCTTCAAGCTGATGGTCTTACTGCGATGGCTTGCATCGACTTACGGCCATACTCCTAATGGTCTTACTGCGGATAGCCTCCGGCTTACAGCCATACTCTGCCTGGTCGAATGCCCTCATCCTCTCTTGGCCATTCCCTTCTTAAATAATATCTACGCTCTTCCTTTCCTCTTCTTCCTATACTGCTTAGCCTTCAGATGTCATGACCTCGCCTCTGCTGTATAGTGGCTGCTCCTGTACTGCCCTCTATATGCCCTGATCTCATGCAGCTAGTCTGCTCCTCTGCTCTTAGCCATCCTTATCCATCTTTTCCTCATGCTCTAGCGGTTTCTTCTTATGCTCTTGCTTTCACCGGCATAAATCTTCTTCTGCTCTTGGGCATGGGGGCTT
>JBCBOO010000464.1:0-1738 GCA_039821235.1 Planctomycetota bacterium | reverse complement strand
CTGAAACTTGACGGATGCACGGTCCTGCTGGGCGTTCCGACAGGCTGGCGAAGTCTCGACCGAGACTCGGTGGCCGATCCCAAGTTGCTGGAGATCATTCAGCTTGCCGACGTGATCAGTCCCTGGACGGTGGGGAGGTATCGTGATGGAAAGGGCGTGCAGCGCCACGCCGAGAAACGATGGGCTCCCGATAAGAAGTGGTGCGATCAGCACACGCTGGATTACATGCCCGTCGTGTTTCCCGGATTCAGTTGGCACAACATGACGGGCGAACCGCTCGATGCGATCCCTCGGCTCAAGGGCCAGTTTTTCTGGTCGCAGATTCAAGCGGTGAAGCAATCCGGGTGCGAGATGTTGTACGTTGCCATGTTTGATGAAGTCGACGAGGGAACGGCGATCTTCAAGTGCACAAACGACCCGCCAGTCGACGGTGCGCGGTTTCTCGGCTACGAAGGACTTCCTAGCGACCACTACTTGAAACTTACCGGACGTGCGGGAAAGCTCTTGCGCGGCGAAATTGGAACCGATTCGAAATGAGAACTTGTTTGCTGCTGATTCTTCTCAGCTTGTCGCTAACGGCGTCGACTTCCCTCGCAAAACGACCGAATGTGTTGTTCATCATTTGTGATGACCTGAACACGCACGTTTCGACGTCCGGCTATCCGCATATTCAGACGCCGTCATTCGATGAACTCGCCGCAACGGGGATGACGTTTGGTCGCGCCTATTGCCAATACCCTGTCTGCGGACCCTCGCGAGCTTCTCTGCTGCACGGACTCTATCCACAGTCGACCGGCATACTGGACAATCAATCGGACATCCGACAGCTGCGCCCGGGAACGGTTTCGTTGCCTCAGTGTTTCAAGCAAGCGGGCTATTGGACCGGCGCCGTCGGTAAAGTCTTTCACAATCCGAAGGTCGATCCGGGCGATGTGGCGTGGGATCAGATGTTGCGATTCGAAAACGATGAAATGCCGATCGTCACTCCTCGACGGAAGGCGTTCGAGGCCGAGCATGGATCGATCTTGTCCGGGAAGGCACGAAAAAAATGGCGAGCCATCTATCCAACGATTGCACCACAGACTCGGGGACAGCAGCCGGGATACGGTCCAAGTGGGCTCGAAGACGCGCAGCACAAGGATGGCAAGAACGCGCGCCAAGTCAGCGAGTGGCTCACGACGAACTCATACGGTGATCAACCGTTCTTGATGGCTCTGGGAATCCAAAAGCCGCACGTCCCGTTCCTCGCCCCAGACAAGTACTTTCAGCTCTATCCGAAATCGGAGTTGCAGTTCAAGCCGGCATCGCTCGCGTTTTGGAAACAAGCCCCGTTGATCGCCCGAACGAAACGCTACGAAGGTTTTGGTTTCGAATTCGGCAAGAGCAACGACGACTTGAGACGCGACTATCTCCAGGCCTATCACGCATGCATTTCGTTCATTGATGCGCAGATCGGTGTCGTGCTCCATGCGCTGGAGGCGAGCGGGGACGCAGAAAACACGATCGTCGTTCTGACATCCGACCATGGCTACTTGCTTGGCGAGAAATTCATGTGGGGCAAGGTCATGCTTTTCGAGACCTGCGACCGTGTCCCGCTCATCATTCGAGTGCCCGACTCCGTCGGACATGGCTCGACGACACCAGGCTCTTCCAGCCAAGGATTAGTGGAGTTGGTCGACTTGTTCCCGACACTCACTGAACTCTGCAGTTCGTTCGGTGGGTCAAGCTTGCAGAGTTC
>JBCBOO010000463.1:0-1762 GCA_039821235.1 Planctomycetota bacterium | reverse complement strand
GTTGGTGATCCGGAAACTCGCCAATGAGCATGCCGCGAAAACGATGGAGTTCTTGCCGGATGCCATTCGGGCAAAAGTCTTTCTCGAACTCGCGAAACCCACCACGGTGACTCCGCTCATCCAGGAACGCGTTTTCAAGACCACGTTGCAACGCGCACTGGAAGTCGAAGAACGGGAAGCCGAGTCGGAGACGACCGACCAAATGGCGGACCTGATGCGTTCACTCCCACGCGGCCTTCGAAAGCCCATGCTGGATGAGCTGGAAAAGCGTGACAGCGATCTGGCCGACGCAGTGCGGAACAAGCTTTATCGGTTTGAGGATATTGAAAAGATGTCGGATCGAGACTTGCAAAAGCTGCTCGGTCATTGCCAAACCGAAACGTTGGTCTGTGCCCTACAGAAGGTCGAAGAATCATTCCTCACCTTTGTGCTTTCGAATATGTCGAAGCGCGCAAAGGAATCCTTACAGGAAGAGATGGAATTCAAGGCGAATGCCGAGCAAGAGGAAATAGATGAAGCTCGCTCGGCGATGGCGCGGTCGCTGGCAAGTCTTTGCGAGTCGGGCGAGGTCAAACTCGATTGATCATGGCCGTTATCAAAATCCCATTCAGCGCTCCGGTCGCAAACGTCACGACCACGAAAGGTAGCGTGACAGAATTTGAAGTCGAAACGAAACAGAGCGATGGAGATCTCCATGCTCTTGAGGCGTTAGAGGTCCTTCGTCAAATCGAGTCGCAAATGGTTGGGCTGAGGCAAGACTGGGATCGGCAAGCTAAAGCAACCGAAAAACAACTCGTCGAAATCGCGATCTCCGTTGCTCGCCAAGCACTCGGTTCCGATTCGGAATTGATCCAAGAACGCGTTCAGCATTTCGCGGAACAGTTGCTGCATCATTTCTCGCCACCGGAAGCTTCCGGATTGACCGCGTTTGTTCATCCCGATTGTGTGACGACGCTCCAACAATGGGCTCGGAATAGCGAGGCGACCGATTTGGTGTGCAAGCCCGATCCGAATCTTGCCCCGGGAGACTGTCGCATCGAAGCGGACGGCAAAGGGCTGTCCGCGTCGCTGGATTCTCTGCTGAATGCCACTTCGATTCAATTGGGAGGCGACGAGTCATGACACAAACCGGGCTTCAAGATCGCGTTCCCGTCGCACCGAGTCAGTGGATCCACACCACCGGCCGGCTGCAGAGTGTTGAAGGTCGCATGAGTGCGACCATCGACGCCGGACTGGGCGAATTGGTTCGTATCACATCCACATCCGGGCAATCGGTTCTCGCGGAAGTCATTGGGTTCACGGATGATAAAGCACAATTGATGCCCTACCAATCGGGCGTCGATTTTCAACGCGGCAATGTGGTTGTTTCAACGGGACGGCGTATCCGTTTCCCGGTCGGCCACGAACTGCTCGGCAGGGTGATCGATTCGTTGGGGCGGCCGATTGATGGCCTTGGGCCGATTCACTGCCGAAACCGTGTGCCGTTTCATTTCGAGTCACCCGATCCTCTTCGCCGGCCGCTGATTCGGGAACCGTTTGTAACTGGCATTCGCAGCATCGACGGTCTACTAACGATGGGGCACGGACAACGGGTCGGTTTGTTTGCCGGAAGCGGTGTCGGTAAGAGTACCTTGCTCGGAGAAATCGCCAAACACGCGCTCTGTGACATCAATGTCGTTGCCATGGTGGGCGAACGTGGTCGCGAAGTACGTCCGTTTATCGAAGAGACGCTCGGTCCGGAGGGGCTGGCTCGTTCGATCGT
>JBCBOO010000462.1:0-2116 GCA_039821235.1 Planctomycetota bacterium | reverse complement strand
AGCAATATGTCGATCGCGGTTTTCTGATCTTGGCGGTGAACGCCTATGACGACTCTCGAGATGATGTTCAGCAGTGCACCCGAAACGCTTCTAGGAAAAGCAGCTCCTGAATTTCGTGTAGAGTTGCTTGATGGGAACACGATGGAGCTTTCTAAGCTGCTCGATGGCAGGCCGGCGTTGATCACGTTTTGGGGACTTGCGTGTGGTCCCTGCCGTCAGGAAGCTCCATGGTTGACGCGCTACCACAAGCAATATGTCGATCGCGGTTTTCTGATCTTGGCGGTGAACGCCTATGACGACTCTCGAGATGATGTTCAGCAGTACGTTGATTCAAAGAAACTCGAGCACGCGATTTCACTCGGTGGTAGTGACATCGCAGATGTTTATCAGGTATCTGCTTACCCGACCAGCTTTTGGATCAATCGATCCGGCGAAGTCATCGACTACGACATCGGGTTCAGCAACCCCGATCGAATCGAAAGGAAGCTTCTGCAGTTGATCGGCGAATCGCCTTCATTGTGAAGACGGCAGATCGCTCCCAGCTTTCCTCGGTGTCGTCATTTCGCCCAGCTTTCGAAGTTTCTGTGCATTACGCAGAGAGAAAGTTGTCGCAAATTTGACGTCAGACAATAAGCGACCCACTCTCTTTTTGAGGTCGCGTTAGACTCGGCTGCTCTCAACGAATCAGCCCCACGTTTCGAAAAGCATTGATATGCGACACCGTGCCAGTCGTTGCCGTGATCGTTCGAACAACAGCCCGGCCTCTCGGGTCTTTCGTCGTGTGACGAAACGACGTCGATTGTTCGAAACGCTGGAGAGTCGTCGTTTGCTTTCCGCGGACTCGGGATCCCTGACGCCGCCGTTATTGATTGGCGAAGATTCCTTTGCGGATGACAGTATTCTTGTTCGCTATCACAGCGGAATGCCCGCGAGTGTTCTCAATGACTTTGGCGCCGATCGTGTTTTTGATTCGGTACCGGGACTGTTGCAGTTGCCAACGCCGACCGGACTGGACGCGCTCGAATCTGTTGCGTTTTATGCCAATCATCCCGGGGTGATTTACGCCGAACCGAACTACTCCGTTTCGTTGATGCAAACGCCCAACGACGCGGACTACGCGGATCTTTGGGGAATGAACAACAGCGGTCAGACGGGCGGCACCGCGGATGCGGACATCGATGCCGAAGAAGCTTGGGAGGTGACGACCGGTAGCCGCGATACGATCGTTGCCGTAGTGGACACGGGAGTTGACTATCTGCATCCCGATCTAGCGGCCAACATGTGGGTCAATCCAGGCGAGATCGCTGGCGACGGAATCGACAACGACGGAAATGGATTCGTCGATGACGTGCACGGATACAACTTTGTCTCGCGTAACGGGAACCCGATGGATGATCATGATCACGGGACGCACGTGGCGGGGACCATTGGAGCGGTGGCGAATAACGGAATCGGCGTCGCGGGTGTCAGTTGGGACGTGCAGATCATGGCCGTCAAGTTTTTGGACGCACGCGGTGGCGGTTCAACAGCCAACGCCGTTGCCGCGATCGAGTATGCGGTCGATAATGGAGCCGTGCTTTCGAATCACAGTTGGGGATTCAACGGAGGGTACTCGCAAGCACTCGCGGACGCGATCGAGTACGCGCGACTGGCCGATCATTTGGTGGTCGCAGCGGCCGGCAACGGTGGCGGAGATCGAATCGGTGATGACAATGATTCGGTGCCGTTTTACCCGGGCAATTTCCCGCATGAGAATCTGATTTCGATCGCGGCGACGGATCACAACGATGACCTGGCGACGTTCTCAAACTACGGGCGCACCCAAGTCGACTTGGGTGCACCCGGTGTTGCGATTCTAAGCACCACACGCGGCGGCACGTACGAGACTTTCAGCGGGACGTCGATGGCGACGCCCCACGCAGCCGGCGTTGCCGCATTACTGAGAAGCGAGTATCCCGACTGGACCTTCGATAAAGTACGCGACCGTCTGTTCGACACGGTTGATCCACTTGCCTCGCTCGATTCGATCACCACGACGGGCGGACGGCTCAACGCGGCTCGAGCGGTGGAGGTCGACCTCGTCGGTCCCGTCATCGCAAACCACAGTCCGATCGGC
>JBCBOO010000461.1:0-2164 GCA_039821235.1 Planctomycetota bacterium | reverse complement strand
CAATTGGCAACTCTGGAGGTGCGTTTCGCAGACGAAGAGCCGAAGCGGTCGTGCTGAAACGCATGGCTCGCGGTGACGAGGCGAGTGACGCGATGCGAGTGAGTCCGTCGATCGTAGCGGCACAAGGAGAACAAGCCCTACGACAGGGAGATGCGACCAAGGCGGCGTCGTTTCTCGCCCGAGCTGCTGAAGCAGAACGCGATCCCGAGAAAGCGATTGCGTTTGCCGCAAAATCGGCCGCCGCCTTTATCGCGGCGGAAGACCCGTTAGCTGCATCCAATCGACTTTCCCAGACCGCTCGAAAACATGCCCGAAGCAAACAAGCGGCGAAGGTCATGCTTCAATCGGCGGTCTTGCTGGCACAATCCGCTACTCAACGAAACTCGATGAGCCAACAAGAGCTGATTGAAGAAACCCTCGTTGAGATCATTCAGATTTGGCCGCAGTCTCCGTCTGCGGACAATGCGCACGCCTGGCTTGCAAAGATTCTGAAGAACGGGGGACGTTCCAAAGACCTTGCGGATGTCACGAATGAGTTTCTATTGCTTCGACGAAGTGCCACGCTCGTGGAACAAGCATCTGATTACCAGTTCGCGCTGTTAACGGATCTTTCAACCAGCCAGGCGACTGACAGGTTGGCGACGTTTCAAGAGATTCTGACGGAGGTCGAACTGCAGTCGCCGTCTGCCAAGGCCGCGGTGACCGAATCAGCAATCTGGCTGTCCGATCTTCCATACCTCAAACGCAGATTTCCGCTGGATCCGGAATTTCAGCGTGGTCTGGCCCCCGCGGTACGCCTGCTATCGGAAATACGAACCGGAGAGACTTCACCCGTTGAGACCGGATTGATTGAAGGGCTCGGCGAGGAGTGGCTTGGCCGCCTTCGCTGGCGATTGGAACGCGATGCGGTGCTGGCGCCCGAGGCTCAACGTCGAGTTGCGTCGGTCCTCTCGAAGCTCCCGGATTCGGATGCATTCCAAAAGTCGACGATTGCGTTTTGGGGTGCTCCGAGTGCCTCCACCGCACAAGACTTGATTTCCCAGGCGACGAAATCCTCGAGGACCCGAGAACAACTTCGGCGAGCTTTGGAAGTGATCACGAGCGTTTCCTCCAAAGAGCTGGACTCGGAAATTCAGGAAGCCATAGACCGGCTCGCGCAAACCTATGAGATCGGAAGCCGGGAATGGTATGACACGAAGATCGACGCTTGCCAGAGATTGATTCGAATGGGGCGTCAGGAGGAGGCGAAGAAGCGAGCAAACTACATCTTGCTGACCCGGTCACCAACCGATGAAGAATTAAAAGCCACCCTCGAGTCGATCGCTAAGAAATGATAAAGCGTGAACCACAGACACCCGATTGATTCGCCGCGTTGCGGGAGGATCTCAGTCGTCAGCTGTTCTGCCTCGCCAATCGGTATTGGTGATACCAGAGACCAATGACCAGCAGTGCAAAGCAAACGATCAAGCCGGAGGGAAAAACGGAAAACAGTGCCAGCGCCAGCCCCAGCAGCCAAAATGCCGGTTTCTGCAGCAAGTGGGAAAGCCGATGTCGTAGGGGCCAAAGAAGCAGGAGTGTTGACGCGAGAGTCAGCAGAGAAATCGTGTTCGTCAAAAGAGACTGCAAGGCACGGTCCGCGATGTAAGTCATCGCTAGTTGCGGAGCCGTCTCGCCTGACTTGATTTTCACAACGTGAATCAGCCGGTAATTTGCGAACGAGGCGGGCATTGAGGTGGCCTGACCGGGGTCAATCTCCAACGGCAGTATTCGCTCCACCAACTGCAGGAGCTGTTCATCGGAACCACTCCAAGCACTCCCTTGCTCCCATTCGCTTCTCGTTTCCGGTTCCCGATCAGTCGTCGCGTTGCTTTCCGCGTCGGTCTGTGATTCGGTTACGTCCGACGACGGGATGTTTCCGCGATCGAGTTCTTTGTTCAAGTCAACCGAATTCAAGATTCTAAGTGTGTGCCCATCTTCGTTCGCCAACTCCTGGTATCGGGCGACCCAGGGGATAATCCAATGTTGGATTTCTTCGCGATTGAGTTCGGAGAATAGATCTCGCGATTGTTCGAGCGCGTCGACAACCGAACCCGCCAGTTCCAGCAAACGCTCCTGATTGGAGTCCGCTGGAGCGGCGACATCCGATTTCGTTGAAAATTGCAAA
>JBCBOO010000460.1:0-2230 GCA_039821235.1 Planctomycetota bacterium | reverse complement strand
TCCAAGGGCGACTTGCAACACGATCGGAATGATGTGGCTTTCCGGGTCATGATCTTCTCCGATCGTTCCATCCGGACGTGCACCGGCCGCATTGAAATAGCGAAGCGCCGCATAACCCAGGCCGTACGCCGCGGCGTAGTCGGCGAGAGCCTGTTCGAAAACCAATTTTGTAAAACCGTAGGGGTTGATCGGCTGCTGCGGGGTCGTTTCGGGGATCGGAATCACTTCCGGTTCGCCGTAGGTGGCCGTCGTGCTGCTGAAAACCAGCTTGTTCACATCCGCTTCGCGCATCGCATCGATCAACTCGATGGCCGCAATCACGTTGTTGCGATAGTAGAGAGCCGGATCGTTGACGGACTCGTTCACCAGTGCGAATGCGGCAAAATGCATCACGGCGTCAATGCGTTTGCCGCGAAGGGTGTCGACCAGTTTGGATCGATCGGCCAACTCGCCCTCGACCAGCATGCCGTCGGGAACCGCGGCCCGGTGCCCACGCGACAGATTGTCGTAGACGGTCACCTCGTGCCCCGACTCCATGAGTAGTCGCACCGCATGCGAACCGATGTAACCGGCGCCACCGACAACCAACACATTCATCGCAATCACTTCATCAAAAGAGGTCGAATTAGAAACGGTCGAGGATCGCGTACATCATTCTCGCAAAGACCCTTGGGATCAATGCAACGTGGCGAAACGAAGAACCAAACTGCAACAATTGCAAGATTCGGGACCTTCGGAGGTCAAGCCACAATCGGTTCAGTCCGTTTGTGAGGATTTTTTGCGTTACTTGCGCAGTGAGTGCCACTTGGCGGAAAACACCATTGCGGCCTACCGGCGCGACTTAACACGCTTTTCACAGTGGCTGGGCAAACGTCGGTTGGAAACGATTCGGGTCGGAGATTTGACGGAACTGATGCAGTTCCTCGGCGAGTGTGGTTTGGCACCCGCATCGGTGTCTCGCTCCATCGTCGCGGTTCGGATGTTCTTCAAGTACTTGCAGCTCGAAGGCATTGTGACGAAAAACCCGGCCGAGCTGCTCGCGGCGCAAAAGCTCTGGCAGCGAGTTCCTGGTGTTCTGTCGCAGCGACAGGTCGAAGATTTCCTGTCGTCGGTACGGAAGTCCGATACGTTCTGGCAGCGTGATCTGGCGATCTTGGAAGTGTTGTACGCCACCGGTTGTCGCGCCAGTGAAGTTTGCACGCTTCGCGTACGTGATCTGGCGTTTGATGATCGCTATCTCAAGTGTACCGGGAAGGGTGGCAAGCAACGGATGGTGCCGATCGGACGCCGAGCCATTGAGGCGATCCGGCGCTACCTCGATGAGTCGCGAATCAAGCTGATTGCCAATCAACCGCATGATCCCGAAGAGCTGTTTCTTTCGCGGACCGGGCGAGCTCTCGACCGCATCCAGCTGTGGCGATTGGTCAAGCACTATGCCGCACGTGCGTGCATCGACCGCGACATCAGTCCGCACTCCTTGCGGCACAGCTTTGCGACGCACCTGCTGGCTGGCGGCGCGGACTTGCGCCAGGTTCAAGAGATGCTTGGTCACGCGAGCATTCAGACCACGCAGATCTACACCCACGTCGAACATTCGCGGCTCAAGCGGGTGCACCAGCAATTCCACCCGCGGGCGTGATGGGATTCGTCTTGCGGTCGTTTTCGTAATCTGCGAGTTTCACGGCTGTGAATCACACCATCGCGTACGGAGACCCAGTTGTGTATCGATCCATTTCATCGCTCGCGTTGATGCTCTCGATTTTCGTCGGCCAATCCGCCGCCGAGGATACGCCGACTTACCTGCTTCGTTATGAATTGAAGCCCGGTCAACGTTTGAATTACAACGTGGTGCATGTTGCCAAAACAAAGACACGCATGCAGGGTGAAGAAGAGGTTTCACAGGTCCACACGATCAGCAACCGCCACCTGGATGTCCAAGACGTCGTCGAAGACGCGATGACCTTTGGTCACGTCGTTGACAGTGTTGAAATGACCCAGCAGCAAGGCGATCAAGACGAAATTCGTTGGTCCAGCCTCTCTGGTGACGAGCCTCCCAAAGTCTTCGGTGCGATTGCCGAACGAATTGGAAAACAGATTTCGACCATCACGATCAACTCTCGCGGTCAAGAAAAGGATCGCAGTGACGATGGAGCCAGCAAAGCCTCTCTTGGAATGGGTTCGTTCACGATCGCGATGCCGGAGGAACCGATCGCAATCGGCGACACTTGGG
>JBCBOO010000045.1:0-29236 GCA_039821235.1 Planctomycetota bacterium | reverse complement strand
GATTTCATGCCATCGAACGCCACGCTTTCGACATTGAAGCGCTTTCATGACTGCTTCCTTCGCGGCCCAACGAGTCGCGAAGTGACCGGGCGCGTCGGCGGTTTGCACGCAGAAATCGATTTCATCAGCCGTGTAGACACGCTCGAGGAATTGCTCCCCGTGCGTCTCAATCATCTTCGCGATCCGAACCGTCTCAACGATTTCGGTCCCGGTGGCAATGATCGCCATTGCACTCCTGCCATTAAACACCCGACTGGGAACACTTTGCCTGTGGTGCGTCACAACTGAACGTGTACGCCTCCGCTAGTTTACTTCAGTCCGCAGGCTCGTTGGGCACGTAGCAAGACCTCCGAAGCGACATTCCTTGCTCGCTCCGCACCTTTCGCGAGAACCTCGTGGACATAGTCCAGGTTGGCTTCCAGTTCCGTTCGTCGCGTTCGAGCCTCTTGAAAGTGAATTTCGCTGACCTCGGCAATGGCTTTCTTGACTTCGCCGTAACCAAAACCACCGCGTCGATACAGAGCGGCCATTTCATCTCGAGCGGACGCATCGGCGAATAAGCTGAACAACTGAAACAGGTGATCCCCTCCCGGTTCTTTTGGGTCTTCCATGGGGCGACTATCCGTGGTGATTCGCATAATCTGTTTGCGGATTTTTTTCGTCTCACCAAACAGCGGCAGTGTGTTGTCGTAACTCTTGCTCATCTTTTCGCCGTCTGTCCCCGGAACTTTGGCACTGTCATCCAACACGTTTGCACTTGGCAACACGAAGGTCTCACCAAATTGATGGTTGAACCGCTGGGCGATATCACGGCAGACTTCGATATGCTGAATCTGGTCGGCACCCACGGGAACCAGTTGGCTATCGTAAGCCAAGATGTCGGCGGCCTGCAGAACCGGGTAGGTAAACAAACCGGCATCGGCGGGGATCCCCTTGTCGACCTTTTCTTTGTACGCGACACACCGCTGCAACAAACCCATCGGAGTCCCGCTCAAAAGTAACCAGCAGAGTTCACTGACCTCCGGAATCTGAGACTGAACAAAGAGTGTTGCCTTTTCGGGATCGAGTCCAAGCGCCAACAAATCTAACGCCGTGTCGACCACGTATTGCCGCAGGGCGTCCGCATCACGAACGGTCGTCAGCGCGTGTAGATCGGCGATGAAGTAAAACCCGTCGTTCTGCTCCTGCAAGTCGATGTACTGCCGGATGGCTCCAAAGTAATTGCCCCAGTGGGGACGGCCGGTTGGCTGGATACCCGACAAGACCCGTTTGCCGGAGGGCGGCGAAGTTTCGTTTTCGGTCGGCTGCGTTTCGGTCGGGTTCATGGAGCGTTTTGGGATAGGAATTCGTCACGCTGGGGAGCGATGAGGTCATTTGCGGAGCGGGATTGTGAGCGATTGCCGCGTGTGGGGAAAGCCACCGAAAAACTGCCTAACTGGCAAATTTTGCGCCGTCTGCTTGAACCTCCCCCCCAGACCGCTATTCTTTTGCGAAGATGCCGGGGTCTTCCGGCGGCCGGGAAACCGGCAGAACGTCCAATGAGATCGGAGGGAATTTTCAACTATGACGCGTTATCGGTTTTCGGTCTGTTTGGCAGTCTTTATTGCTGCAGCGGGCTTCTCCCAACCCTCCAGCGCGGGTGGATCGTCCGGCGGTTCCTATGGTGGATCGTCCGGGGGTTACGCAAGCAGCGGCGGCAGCACTGGTGGCTATGTCGCATCTTATGGATCATCGGGTGGTAGCTACGGCTCGTCGGGTGGCTACGCCAGCAGCGGCGGATCTTCCGGCGGGGGCGTTGGTCCGTTTCGCCGGATTGCAGCTCGCATTCACGCCCGGCGTGCAAGTCTGAGTCATGGCAGCAGCGGCGGCTCCTCGGGAGGTTCTTCCGGTGGATACGTTCGCTACGCGTCTTACTCGGCAAGCTCCGGTGGATCGTCCGGCGGTTCCTCGGGCGGTACCAGCGTTGCACGTTACTTCTCTTACTCGGCCAGCTCTGGCGGCAGCAGCGGCAGTGTCGCGTACGCTCGACCGGTCAGTTATGCCGCACCGCTGAGTAGTTACCACACGGCGCGGAAATCGGCACCTGCCAGCGTCGCACTCGCCGGCTATGAATCGCCAACGATTCAGTCCAGCTACCAAAAGTACACGGACACGGCAGTCGCCAAGCCCGCATCAACGGTCGCTAAACAAGCGGACGAGGATCAGTACGAAGCGGCCCGCCCTGTGATGGACGACGATGCAGCTGTTCTGACGGTTGCCGTGCCAAGTGAAGCAGCCGATGTCACCGTCAATGGTCATGAAACGACCAGCACCGGATCGGTACGTCAATTCATGTCGCGTGGACTGAAAGAAGGCTACCTTTACACTTATGTCGTCGAAGTGACCTACGATCACAACGGCGAAGCGAAAACGGAAAGCCGCGAAGTCAAACTGCGTCCCGGCGACAACGAACGGATCGTGTTTGAGCCTCCGGCCGAAGCAGCCGCCGACTCGGAAGAAGCCAGTGAAGCCGCCAACGATGAGCCAGTGGCAGCCGCCGCTCAGCCCGTGGTCACCGTGGTGAAACTGCACGTCCCCGCCGATGCATCCGTCAACCTTGCTGGTAACCAAACGCAAGGACAGGGAAAGGTTCGGACGTTCCGCACGACCCAATTGAAAGCGGGTCAGTCTTGGAGCGACTACACAGTCGTCGTCACGGCGGACATCAACGGGCAACGCGTCAGTCGCACCCGTACGATCAACGTCGATGCGGGCAGTACCAACGAGCTGTCGTTTGACTTCAACGCTCAGGACATTGCTCAGCGGTAACATCGTTGATCAGCGATAGCGTTGCTTAGCGATCACCCTGTTGACTGCCACGTGTCGTCAACTTGAACTTAGCTTGGCCGCCGAGTGAATGATTTCTTCACTCGGCGGCTTTTTTATGTCCTCACCGGATTACAATTCCGGCTTGGGCGACCGGTTTCTCGGGTGTCGCCTTCTTTTCCTATTCACTCGCTATTCTGAGGAGCAACCGTTGAGTTCGCGGCGGGCCAATCAAATGAAGTGGTGTCTCAGCATCTTGCTGGCCTATCACTTTCTCGCTGTCCTTCTGCCGCCGATGGCATTTCAAACGTCGGGTCCCGGTGGTCGTTCTCCGTTACTGTCATTGCTAATTCAGCCTTTCCAAGGTTACGGCCAATTCCTCTACCTCGATCGTGGCTACGCGTTCTTTGCCCCCGACCCAGGACCGAGTCACCTTATTCAGGTCGCGGTCGAGACATCGGATGGCAAACTGAAAGAATCACTCTCGCCAAATATCGATGAACAGTGGCCGAGGCTCTTGTACCACCGACATTTCATGTTGGCAGAGTACTTGAATGAAGTTTACGCTCCGCCCGGTCCTCCGAATGATCTGTTTGAAGCGGATCCGATTGCCGCTCGCCTATGGGACCAACAACGGGGACGCTACGAACATGTTCGGCAATCTTATGTGGATCATTTGAGCCACGTTCACGACGGACAGCCCGCTGTGATTCGCCGCATCGAACACGCGATACCGCTGCTGAGTGAGTATCTCGCCGAACCCATCGAGTTGAACGACCCTCGGCTGTACTTCGTGCTCATGGACCAACCGGTGATCTCCGATGAAATCGCTCCGGCGGTGAACTCCGAAGTAATCCCAGCCCCCGGCTCGCAAGGCAACACGCCCGGCTCGCAAGGCAACACGCCCGGCTCGCAAGGCAACACGCCCGGCTCGCAAGGCAACACGCCCCGTTCGGAAGGCAGCGTTTCATCGCCGAATCAAACGGATGAGCAGCCATGAGTGGGCCCGACTTCAACGCCCCCGCGGATTTGGCGACACGCTCAAGAAACGACGAACCCTCGTTTGCCGAAGGCGTTGCTCGACTGGTTAGGTTTTGGGATTGGTTTTGGTTCACCCCCACGCGACCACATACGCTTTGCGTCTTGCGGGTTTGCACCGGCGCGATGCTGCTGTACTGCCATTTGGTTTTAGCAAGTGACCTGTTTTCGTTTGTGGGCGACACCGCATGGACGAACAATCAGCTCGCGCGGGAGTTGCATGACGGCGCCTTTGGGGAATCGGATTGGGCGCGGAGCTACTTGTGGAACATCGAAAGCAAGTCGCTCCTCCTAACGCACCACTCGTTGACGATGGTCGTCACCGCCTGTTACTGCCTGGGTTTGGGCACACGCGTCATGGTGCCTTTGGCTTTGTTCCTGCAGCTCATGTACATACACCGGCTGACAGGAGCACTATTCGGGCTGGATCAGATCGTGACCTACGTCACGATGTATTTGGCGTTCGCTCCATGTGGGGCTCGATTCTCGCTGGACGCGATCATTCGAAAACGAATCGGTGTCACTGACGAATCGTCCCGATGGCTGCGATTCATGCTGCCGGACGATCGGCCCAGCATCGCCGCCAACATCGGCACACGCTTGCTGCAACTGCATCTCTGCGTGATCTACCTCTTTGGCGGATTGGCAAAGGCACGAGGCGAGACGTGGTGGAATGGCACCGCGGTATGGATCGCACTGGCCAACTATGAATACCAGTCGGTCGACATGACGTGGGCCTCGCGTTTTCCCGCCCTGATTTCCGCAATGTCAAACGTGACACTCTTTTGGGAAGTGTTCTACTGCGCCCTGATTTGGCCGCGAGTGACGCGTCCGTTTGTGATTGCCATGGCGCTGCTCGTCCACGCGTCGATCGCCGTCTGCCTTGGAATGATGACGTTCGGCACGATGATGATTGTGGCCAACGGCGTTTTCTTGTCTCCGGCGCTCTTCCAATCCAAGCGACAACGGGATCGCGATGACGAGGAATCGCTGCAAGATTCCGAGATGGCCCGAGAGGCGATGGATGTCGAAGACGCGGAGCGAGAAGTGGATCGCCAATTGCGCAACCCCGACCTCTCGGAATCAGAACGCGAGAAGCTTCGTGCGAAGAAGCAAAAGATTCGCGAAGCGGCGGCGAGAGTCAAGCGCCGCTACCGGGCGCTCAAGAAACGCGAAGCCAAGTACGAGGTTCGAGTCAAGAAACTACGCGAGCGGGAAGACAAACTCAAAGCGATCGTTGCCAAGCGACGCCGACGTCGCGACGACGAAGAAGACACTAGCGAGTCAGAATAGAGGCGAATCCCCGACTCCACTCGGCGGCAAACTCGGGCAACGTCTCACGAAGAATTTCCGCAATCTCGCGACGTGTCTGCGCATCCAAGTGCGAGTACGGTTTTGATTCATCTTCGCCGCGAAGAATTCTTACCAGGCGTTTCAACACCAACTGGCGCACTTCATCCGGCATTGCAGCGAACGCTTCCGAGTGAATCAGGAAACTGCACGGATACTTGAAGAGACGTGTCTCCAGATCAAACTCCCGCAACGAACGACCGCGTGAGTCTCGTTTTCCTCGCTGTTGAAAGTCCTCCGCAAACGAAGTGTTGCCTCGAACGCGATCCGTCAGCTGAAACTCATCGCAGAACAGCAAGTACCGAAGCACTCGGTCCGCCGACGATGAAATTCGCCGGCCCGCACTTTCACTGACAAATCCGTCGGGGCGTTCCAGCAACGCATTCATTTGATACGACTGGTGCAGCGCCAAACGTGTCTCGTAATTTGCCGCAGAGATCGCGTTGTGCATTTGTGTTTGATGTTCCAAAACCATCAATGCCACGACGTCACTGTGGGGCGAAAGATAACTCTGCGTTCGGAAGTGCTTGGAAAGATCGCTTTGGTTGGCACCGAGATCACGATCGAACGTGTACTCGTCGCCTTTGCAGATCGTGTTCCCCATGTGACGCATGTCGCCATGCTCGCCGGTGACGTACCAACCACCCCAACGCTCCTTGAATTCGCTCGTGTGGTCGGTCGTAAAGCTGCCGCTGCCGAGCTTCGGACGACCCGCCGCATCGGGAAAAACGCTGCGTACCAAGTAACCCGGAACGCCCTGGGTGCGGCTGGACGCGTGACAAGTCAGGCAACCACCTTTGTCACGGACGAATCGCGGCGACTCCGCCTCATCTTGTGAGAGCGTGTAAAACGTCGCGCCCTGCTTGGCGTCGGTGGACGCAAACTCAAGCACATCGCCGCGCTGGCAGAAACCGACGTAGACGTCGTCGTTAAAGTAAAGCGCCCGTGGCCGGCGTGGTGAAATTCGATGGAGCTGGAGACTGGTCTTGGAAAACACAAGTGCTTGCGAGCTCTCCGGGATTTCCAGCGCTTTGAGCACGGATTTGAGATAGCCGAAGTCGGCATCGTGCTCAAGCTTGATCTCGCCCCGATGGACCTTTTCCGCAAGCCTCGCGACCGGATCGTCGACGTCCGCATAGAGGTAATTGATCGGCTCCTGCTCGTAGGCCAAGTGCTGGGCTTCGGCCGCCAGCGAAGAAATCACGACTGAAAGAAGCAGTGAAAAAAACGCGATGCCCAAGATCGATCGCTGCATCAGATACATCCTCGGCGGGGTCGCCCGCCCGAAGTCAGCCCTCGACGCGGCGAATGAGGTGGAGCGGGCGAGCCAAGGCTGCCGCGATTAAACCTACCCCTTATTGTATAGAAAAGGTTTTGGCTGTCAATTCGCGGACGGCTACTGGAACATTTTGCCGATTCCCGCGGTGCGATCTTTCCGCTTGGATTCAGCCCCGTTGGCCATCCCAGGCAGGATTCGCTCCAGCGTTTGACCGACACCATCGAGCGCTCGTCGCTGCGCGTGAGGGCTGGACAGTGGCCCAGTCACGTCGACGGTCCAGAAGGTGTAGTCTTGACCGGTTAGCGGCCGCAAAATTCGTGTGAAGGTGTTGCGGGGCGAAACGGCGGTGTCGAACGTCAGATCGAGTTCTCGCCTACGGTCCAGCGATCCACCGCCGTGCAACAGAATGAGACTGCCCCATAGTTTTAGGTCTCGGAAATCGATTTGCTCTTCACTAAGCAGAAACTGTGTCTCCGCATTGGTGAACGCGACTTCTTCATTCGGGGTGATTGAAAAGACGTTTAGCAGCTGGACCAATACCGGCAGCTGATAAAGGTTCGCGTTTTCGACGGCGGCACTTCCTCGTCCCCGCAACAGATCGGTGGTTCCCAGTAGCCCCTCCAAATTCATCGAGGCGGCGAGTGTGCCAGAGAGATCATTCTTCAGGTAGCCAAAGTCGGCCAGCAAGGAAGGCAGCTTTGCGTCGCGCAGCCCCACCATCACATCAAAGCTGGCGTCGGAAAGTTTGATATCGCCTTCCAGCTGCAGCGTTCCGCCGAAGAGTCTGCCTTGGATCGGATTGCTTCCGAAGTCACGCGTTGCGTTTGCGTTGGCACCAACGTTCGCCGGAGTTCGGCTGCCGAGCCGCAATTGATCGTCGCGGATTTCGAAAGGTCCGCGTAGTTGGGTCAGTTGCAAATCGTTCATATGCACCGAATCGATGCGCACTTCGCCGCCGGAGATCAAGCCGGTTTGATCTTTGCGTCCGCGAATGGACAGCTCCCCTCTCAGGCCGTGCACCGGGCCGACATCACCAATGCGATTGCCCTCCAATTGCAAACGCAAGTCCCAGCCGAAAACTGGATCGGGATCCAGTTGACTCGACAGCAAAGTCTCGCTCAGCCCACTGACGCCGACGGGACCTCGCAAGTTAAGGCCTCGAATGGCACCACGCATCTGCTGCGGGAGCGCGTTGATGAGCTCCGCGTCTGGTATCAGCCGACTCCCGCTATGAACGTCAATCGCCAACAACCATCGACCGCTTTCCAGGCGTCGGCAGGTTCCGTCAGCCGAGACGAATGAACCACCGTGCTCGGCACGAATGGAATCCAGGTACACCTGCCCGCCTTCGTATCGAACGAGTCCTTCGAGGATGTCCAACCGATACGGAAGTGCGGTCGGCAAGAGACGCACGGTGTCCGACCCGATCCGATTGGTGTCGAATTGTTGTCCGATAATCGAAAGGTCGATGGGCGAGTCTCGTGTCGGCCGCTGCAGTCGAATGCGCATTGAATCCAAAACGCCGCTCGGCCAGAGGCTATCCCAGGTTTGCTTGGACGGCTCCGGCAGCGCGCTTCGGAGAGCTTCATCGAAAGCGATTCGGGATGCGTCGAAGTGCAGCGAAAGGGGTGGGCCGGTGAGCGAGTCGACGGCGGTCGATGAATCGGCTTGTGGCGCGAGCCGATAATGGCCTTCGCATCGGAGCGACCCACCATTGGCATTGGAGGCATGAAAACCCGCCAGCTGGACCAAATCACCATCGACACGAACTCGACCGCTCACGTTGTAGAGCGAGTAAGGAAACTTCTCGTATCGGAGAGCTCCATCGACCACACGAAGATCGAGCTCTTGATGCTTGTTCCCCGCAGGATCAATTCGGATCGTGCCTCGCGAGAGATGAATGCCTCCACGAGGATTGAGCGATCGGACAAACGATTCCAGCTTCGACGCTTCGTCACCGCGGGGCGTCAGCGCATTGAGCAACTCATCATCGATCGCGATCGGACCGTTCATCGCAACCGAGAAAGTCCCCTGCGGACCATGACGTGGTTCGATCGGTAAGTCAAAAAGGCACTGCATAAAGCCGCCACCGATTCGACCGCTGAGAAGTTCACTGCGGACACGATCGCCGTCGACCGTCAACGTTCCAGTGACCTGGGTGACCGGATAGGGGAAGCGGTGGTAACTGACATCAACGCCCTTGCAAATCACTTCCGCCGTGGGACGAATCTTGTCACCGACGATGTCGAGATGAGCATGCTGGATGTCGATCGCACCGCGCGGCTGCAGCTTTTGCCAACCCGTTTGCAATCGTGCGGGTAGGATCTCGGCCAGTCGTTGATCGAGCACCACATTTTCGGCCGTCAGATCCAGGTGCGCCTCCAGCGTTTCACCGAACGGCAGAACACGTCCATCGAGAGTCAGCCGAGTGTCACCCCAGTAGGCTTGGCAAGACTGCAAATCCACACCGGCGGGCGTGCACGCGATCACGCCGCGAATTCCGCGAACGGGCGTCGTGGACCGGGCATGCTGGTACTGGCCATCATGGATCTTGCCGTCCACAGAGTACGACACCAGCTGCCCGTCGGCGACCTTGGCGGAAACACTTGCATCCGCCGTGCACTGCAACCCGTGAAGCTTCTCCGCGATCGCAGCGAAGCGAGCCGGTAACTGATCCAGCAGCATCGGTTGAAGCCGAGCGCCCCGCAATTCTGCAGCCAAGTGAGTAAGGCCCCCCACCGACTGGGCTTTCACTTCAAACGAATCAAGAAACGACGCGGAACCGGAAATCGCAATGGTCGCGGTGGTCGTATCAGTCGTCGACCGAGAGGATCGGGAAGCCCGAACTGGTTGGGAATCGCTCGCTCCAGCGTTGGCCACTTCCGCTTTCGATTGCTTGAGCACCAACGCTTTCTCGATCGCGATTTCGATCGGCCGCGTCTCTTCGTTGCGGCCGTAAACCAGTGCGGTTGCATCCAACAATTCGATTCGCGGGCAGACGCCTTCACCAAACTTTGGCAGGCTCAGTACGTCCTCCACTGAGAAGCGCTCCGGCGATGTTTCCCAAACGTGCAGGTTCAGACCTTCAATGCGAACGCGTTTGGCAGAGAGCGGATTCTCTTTCCGTAGCAACTTCTGTGGATCCGCGTCTGCGATCACCACCAGCTGTTTGATGTGGACTAATTCGCGGCCCGACTCGGCGAACCAGTTTCCTCGGCGATTGGAGCTAGCGAACGATGCGTGTTCATTCGGCACTTGCCCGTTTAGCGTGCTCCCTTTCGGGACGGCGATCCGAATGTCTTCCAGGATAAGACCCACACTCGGTTCGACACGGCCTCGGCCGATCGTGACCTGCATGCCTTTGTAGTGGTCTCGCAAAACCGATTCGACGTGGCGGCGAACTTGTTCACCGATCGTCTCGGGGGCGATAAAGCGAATCAGAAAGACCGTCGCGGTGACAAAGAGCGCGAGCGACATCCAACGGGATGCACTTCCCGATGGAGACTTCGACTTCGCTTCGGCATCCTTGCCTTTCAATGAGACTCGATCTCGTTTGTGCTTCGTTTTAACGAGTATTTCGGGGATCCCGCACCGCAAACCCTTCGGGCCGATCCTACTGGCAGTTTCACGGGCTGAGCCAGCCCAAAAACACCCAAAAGCGGTAGAGCCAAGGAGATTGCCAGGGACTCGCAAGCGCCGTCGACATCGACACCGCACTGCCAGCTAGCAAAACAATGCCCAGACAACGCGACCAGCCCCGGCGTGCCAGCCAATCCACCGGACCGGCCATCGTGAACAGCCAGAGCGGAGCGAACCAAAGCATCCAGCGGAAACAAACGCTCACGCCGCCGTAATTGCGGTCGATCTCGGGACGCATCACATAGAAAGCCACACAAACGACCGTTGCCGCAGCAATCGTTGCTAGCAATACGGCATGCTTCTTCGATCCTTCTTGCGGATCCCGCCCCAGTCTCCAAAGGCCGGTCATGCCAAACGGCACGAGCAACCAAAGTGGCGTCAGCGAAACGAGCCCGTGATGACCGACGGTGAGATTCGCCAAGTACACCACCCTGGAAGGCTCGCCCAAATCAACGCCGCGTCGGCGACCATCCACCCAGTAGCTACCGGGATAGTCATACCAGTCATCCCATTGACGCAGACTCCATGTCGGGGCCTTACTCATTTCCGGCTCGAGGGCAAAAAGCTGGCTGTCGTTGACGGTGATTCGCTTGCGGCCTTTTACGCGTGCGTCGGAGATCTCGATGCTGTCGTCCGGTTCGACGAGGCCTTTGCTCGAAAGCAACTCCCGCACCGAGTCCTGGTCAAGCGTTCCCACGATTCTCGAGGTCCCGATCTCGGCTCCGATTCCGCGATGGGTATACGGTGGGCGAAGACTTTCGTGGGCAATCCAATTGACAACAAAAAACGCGATGGCAACCAACAGTACGCCGGCACTGTAGCCCGTGAAGGCACGACGATCGAACCACAGGAGTGCGAGGCCCCAAAAGGTGACGATGGAAAGCGATGGCAGCTCATTGGCGACCAAGAAGCCTGCGGCGATGCCGCCAACAAGCCAAGTCTGCAACAACCGTCGACTTTCAAACCCGCGAACAAAGATGGCCAGCACAACCGCAGCGGAGGCCGCCGCCGGAAGATGGTTGCTGAGCGAAATCGCAAACGGCATCACCATCGTGCCAAAACAGACCGCCGCCGCGAGAAAGACTTTTGCCCATTCGGAACGTGTCACTCGATCGATGGATGCGATCGAGAAACAAAGGAACACAGCCAGCGTGGGTAGGTTGACCAACGCCAAAATAATCCGGCCCAGGTACAACGGTTGGTCCGAAAGGTTCATGCCCAGGGTTTGCCGGACGCACCAGTAAACGCCGGCGTAGAGTGTCGGCAGCAGCGGTGGTTTACTGCTGTAGTAGTGAAGTTTGCCGTCGTCGCCCCGATGCCGAACCAGATCAATCGTGTACCAGGGCCGCCGGTTCTGCTTCGCACCCCGCCGCTCAAGATAGGGATCGATCTGGTACGTCCCCGTTTCAACTAAGGCCGCGATCGTGCACCAACGCGAACGATCATTGGCGCTCAGGAATGCCGTGTCACCTTCACGACTGGCGACCACGGCGATCCGCCCGGCCGTGATCGATAGAGCGATGACAATCAAGAACACATAGATCGAACGCAATGCAGCGGTTGTGACCGATGGGTCCGACACCTGCTCGGATGGATCGGGAGAGTGATTCACTGCGGCACCTCCCGAGTCTCTGTTTCCGTGTTCGATCGATCGGCTTCCAGCGAGTCCGATTCAATTTCTGCGGAGGCGTTTGTCTCTTCGGAGATGCTGTAGGGTGCTTTCGACTGCTCGGAGAGCGAGACGATTAGCTCGGCGACCAACCCCGCAAGAAACAGCTGGGCCCCGAGCAAGATGGACGTGATGCAGTAGTAAAACAGCGGCGAAGTGTGCAGATGAAAATCGTCCATCGCCTCCAATCGCCAGGAAAGGACTCGAACGGCCGACAGGTAAACCATGCCAAGACCGCCGAACACAAACGCGACCAGCCCGATCGCGCCTGCGAAGTGCAGCGGGCGTTTCCCGAACGTGGTCAAAAAGAAGATCGACAACAGGTCCAAGAATCCTTTCGCCAGTCGAGACACGCCGTACTTCGAGACGCCGAACTGGCGGGCATGATGGACCACGGGAATTTCGCCGATTCGCCATCCGCGAGCGGCAGCCAAAACGGGGACAAACCGGTGACGTTCCCCGTAGAGCACAACGTCTTTGGTGACCGCTTGCCGATAGGCTTTGAAACCACAGTTGTGATCATTCAGTTTGACGCCCGTCATGCGACTGACCAACCAGTTGAAGACTTTACTGGGGAGCGTCTTGTCCAACTTGTCTTTTCGCTTTTGCTTCCAGCCACTGACGACATCGAAACCTTCGCCAAGCTTGTCTAAGAAGCTCGGAATCTCGACGGGATCATCTTGCAAGTCGGCATCCATCGTAAAAACGACTTCACCCTCGGCTCTGGCGAAGCCCGCCGCGAGCGCCGCCGCTTTGCCAAAGTTTCGGCGGAAACGGATGCCTTCCATGTGCGAGTGCGTTGCGGCAAGTTCTTCGATGCAGCGCCACGTCGAATCGGTTGAACCATCATCAACGAACAGTATCGTTCTTGGCATACCGATCTGATCACAAACGCGATCAATCTGACTTGCAAGTTCGGCGACAGTGTCTTCCTCATTCATCGTAGGAATGACGAATGAGAGCGACGCGGGTGAGAAATCGGAGGGAGGCACTGGAGACCTGGCATTCGCGGAGAGGAACTCCGTTACCCTAACTCATTCCTTTTCTATCCGCGACATTCGGAAGATCATCGCTTTATTTTTGTCGATCGCGTCAAAGGAATCTGGCTGGGGCTGATTCGGAAGGGCGTAGCAGAGCACCCAGTGGTCGGGATCCTCGAACTTCATGATTCCCAGCGAGGTCATTTCCGGCATTTTGGCCATCGACGTCGTGGTCGTCATCGTCACGGGTTTCTTGTTCGCGTCCAATCGAAACGTGGCGCGATAGAGCTCTTGCCCTTGCTGGTTCTTTGTGATCAGCGACTTACCCTCAACGGTGACTCGGTAGTCAATCCGCTTCCCGCCGGCAAGCAATTCGCCGTCATTGACCACGGCTGTCATTCGCCAGTTACCCTGCATTTGCTTGATCAGTGACTCCGGTGGAGTGCCGGTTTTCTCGGGCTCGGCGGCCGCGATGAGGCCGCATCCCAGAAAAACCACTGCAAAGCAAGCCGAAATCATTTTCATAGCAAAGATTCCTTTCCAATTTCTTTGAGAACCGCGAGAAAAAAACTCGTTTGACCGCCGTCAGGTGGTATGGTGCCGGGATAGCTCACACATGAGCCTGCGGGATTTTTGCTGTTTGTTCGCCCGGAATTGCTCCTTCACAAGTTGCGTATTCCTTTGTTCATCGGCGAAACCTCCGCTCTTTGAGTGTCGATGAAATGCCCCCGTGGCGGGTGAGTATCTGCTTGACCGAGCCACGTCAGCGCATTGACCGATTCACTCAAGGTGATGAGTGGGTTTGCTGTGGCATCTCATTGGTCTGACTGCAGTCGGGATCAATGCGACCAGAAACGTTCCAGGGTCGGAACGTGCGCTGCACAATCAAAAATGGGGTAACTGGAATGCTTGTGCTCTCTCGCAAGGTCGGTGATGCAATCGTCATCGGCGACGAAATCGTGGTGAAGGTGTCTCAAATCAGTGGGGGCCGCGTCAAGATTGCAATTGAAGCCCCCTCCGAAGTCCGAATTCGAAGAAGGGAGATTTGCTTTGATGCTCCCGCGCCGGATGACGACGAGCGAAGAACGCGCGTCGCGTAGGCGTTGCTGTTTTTGACCGGCGATCCGTAACGATGTGCCGGTCACCTTCGATTTAGGCAACCTCGGAGGGTTCCACCGAACCTTCTTCGCTAGGCTGCGGCTCCATACTTGCGGGCGTTCTCGCGACCGGCAAAATCGAAACCGCCGACTTTCGCACGGGCCCCATCGCGGCAACGGGCATCCGAACGCGAACGATCACGCGTTCCGAGGAAAAGTCTTGCGAGACAACCTCTCCCTTGGCAGCCAAGTAGGCCAGTAAACGACCGTCGGAGGGCTGGACTTCGACATCAATGTCCAAGAACTCGCGGCTGAGGGCTTCCCCAACGGCATCGGCCAACATCTCAAGGCCTTTCTCGGCGTACGCGCTGACCGGAATCGCGTTGGGGTAACGATCCAATACCCGGTTCAACATCGCGGGCGACGAGATCGCATCAATCTTATTGAGCACCAGAAGCGTGTCTTTTTCCTCAATTTCAAGCTCGCTCAGCACTTTGTACACGGCACTGATTTGATTGAAGACATCCGGGTTGCTGGCATCGGCAACGTGTAGCAACAGGTCGGCTTGCCGGGTTTCTTCCAAGGTCGATTTGAAGCTGGCAACCAAAGAGTGCGGGAGATCACGAATAAAACCCACCGTATCGCTCAGCAGCACCGTGCCCCAACTCGGAATTTGCCACCGTCGCGTTCGCGTATCCAGCGTCGCAAAAAGCTTGTCGGCGGATTCGACCCCCGCCGCGGTGAGCGCGTTCATCAAGGTGCTCTTGCCAGCGTTCGTGTAGCCGACCAAAGATACCGTCGGCGCTTCGCGCCGGGAAGCGACTTGGCGTTCACGTCGCGACTCGACCTTCCCGAGTTCCTGCTTCAAGTCGTGAATTCGTTTTTGAGCCAGACGTCGGTCGACCTCCAATTGCTTTTCACCGGGACCGCGCATTCCGACCCCCATCGCCTGTCGCGACAAGTGGGTCCACATGCGTTTGAGTCTCGGCAGCGAATACTCCAGCTGCGCCAACTCGACGGCCAAACGCGACTCGTGCGTTCGGGCACCCGCTGCGAAGATGTCGAGAATCAACTCGGTGCGATCAAGCACTTTCGCGCAGGTCGCTTTTTCCAAATTGCGTATCTGCCCCGGAGTGAGTTCGTTGTCAAAGATCACCACATCTGCCTTGGTCTTTTCGACTAGCAGCCGTAGCTCCTCGACTTTTCCTTTCCCGAGATACGTCCCGTGTTCCGCGGAGGCTCTTCGTTGAATCAGCTCTCCAACGACCTGCGTTCCAGAGGTCGTCGCGAGGCCATGCAGTTCTTCTAGCGGGTCCGAGCCAACGCTGCGATCCGGCAAAATAAGTCTCGCCAAAACGCTACGTTCCGGTGTGTCATCAATGACTTTGTGTTGTTCTCGCACGAAGGGGGAGCACCTCGTCGGTCGGGGGAATGCGTTACTCCATTATAGCTGTCTTCGGCGGAAAGAAACCGGAATACAGCCAATCGAAGTTCCAGAACGGTCCAAACCCTTCCGGTGAACTTCAGGAGGTGCGAACGTCAAATCGGGTTCGCATCGGCTCAGCGAGGTTTGCGACGTTTCGCTGAAGCCACCAGCGTAACGAAATGTCCCTGCTGCAGCACACGTCCGTCTTCGGACTGGAGTTGACGCAGCCAAGTTACTTTGGCGGCTCGCCTGCCATGGGGTTCGATGGTGACGATTTCGTTGCGACCTCGCACCAAGTCACCAAAGAAGACGGGGGCCAGAAACTGCCAATTCTCCAGCCCCACGAGTGCCAGCGTCGACACATGGGGAAACGACGTCCCCAAACCAGCCAGCACGCTCAAACCCAATAATCCGTGTGCGATCGGCTTTCCGTACGGCGACTCCGAGCTGGAGTTGCCGTGAAGCGGCGTATGATCACCCGTCAGTTCGGCAAATGACTGAACGTCAGACTCCGAAATCTCGCGCAAAGGCGTCGTCCATGAGTCACCCACCGACAATTGCTCCGCGAACAAAATTTCGGCTGCGAGCCCCACATTCGTCGCTTCGCCCGCATTCTTAGACGCGCTCGCGTTCGCTCCAACCGATCCTGGGGAACCCTTCTTTCCGACCGCTTCCGACACAGTAGTGACAGACGTATTCACAGTCTCTGTTGACGGTGGCACGGTGCGATCCGGTTCAGAAAAGAGACTCACAGTGACCTATTCGGGTTCCCGGTGTGGAGTAGTTCGGCGGCCTCATGATGCAGTAACGTTCACCGCACGACCAGGATCCACGAGAACGTCTCGGCGAAAAAGTGCCATTTTTTTCGTTGTTGGATCGATTGAGAAGACCGCATGGGTCATTTGACTTGGGATCGATAGGGCTTCTCGATAGACTGCTAAAGCTATTCAGAGTCGCATTGCCGCGATTTCGCCCCCTCAAATCCTGCCCACCCGATCCCTTATGCGCCAACTATTCCATTCTCGACGGCTCGCCGCGCTGACTCTGGTTTGCGCATTGTTCTTGACATCTGAACCGCCCGCCCGCGCCGCGGAACCGCACCCGATTCGCTTTCGCGTTCAGATGCTTGCCCTCGATGCGAATGAGGGAATTGCGGCAGGCGATGTCGATGGAGACGGGCAAATGGATCTTGTCGCCGGTCGCCAATGGTTCAAGGGCGGAAGTTGGGCGCCGCGACCACTACGCAACATCGAGGATTGGAATGGTTACGTCCAAAGCAATGGCGACTACTTATTCGACGTCAATCGAGATGGCAGACTTGATGTGATCGCCGGATCGTTCTTGCCCACCGAAGTCTTCTGGTATGAGAATCCGGGCGACGAAGCACTCGCTCTTGGCAAACTCTGGCCCAAGCACCTTTTGAAGGACACCAAGCGTTCGCAGAATGAAGGGCAGCTCTTTGAGGACTTGGATGGCGACGGCCGGCCAGAGTGGATCGTCAACAGCTGGAAAAAAGATGTCCCCATGGTCGTTTACCGAATGGTCGACCGGCCGCAACGCGAAACAAACAAGGACGCACCCGCCAAGAAAAATGGAAAGGATAAGAAACCCGCCAATCCGTCTTCGTTCGTTTTGGCGGGGCACACTCTTGGCGAAGTCGGCAATGGCCACGGGATGGCGGTCGGTGATCTCAATGGAGACGGCCGTAAAGACGTGTTGGTCGGACAGGGCTGGTACGAACAACCGGCAAGCGAACCCTGGTCGACGCCGTGGACCTTCCACAAAGACTGGGACCTACACAGTTCCATTCCGATGATCGTCACGGACTTGGACCAAGACGGAGACGCCGATTTAATCATTGGAAAGGGACACGACTATGGGCTCTCCTGGTGGGAGCAAAAGGATGCTCTTGAAGGCAAAATCCAATTCGAATCCCATGAGATCGACGCCAGTTTCAGCCAGCCGCACACGCTTGCTTGGGCGGACCTTGACGGCGATGGACAGGAAGAGCTGATTACCGGCAAACGATACTTCGCACACAACAGCCGCGACCCCGGCGGGAAAGAGCCACCCTGCCTCTACTACTACGTTTGGGATCGCAACGAGAAACAGTTCACCCGGCACACGATCGATGAAGGTCACGTCGGGTGCGGTTTGCAGATCGTTACCGAAGACCTGAACGGAGATTCGAAAGTTGACATCGCCGTCGCCGGTAAAAGCGGAACCTACTTGTTGATCGCCGAATGAAATCGACGCCCAGAGCGGTACCGGCCTCCATGAATAATGAATCCAGCGACCTGACCCTTCGCGAGGCACAGTCTCAAGTCGATCACTGGATCAAGACCATCGGAGTTCGCTACTTTGATGAAATGACCAACATGGCGCAGTTGGTCGAAGAGGTAGGCGAAGTCGCGCGAATTCTGTCACGCACGAAAGGCGAACAGTCCTACAAGGCAAGCGACACACCTGGCGATCTCGCGGACGAGTTGGCGGATGTATTATTTGTTGTGATCTGTTTAGCCAATCAATCCGGAATCGACCTCACGAACGCACTCGCAGCGAACTTGGCCAAGAAGACCCAGCGAGACAAGGACCGCCACCGCAACAACGAAAAGCTTCGCTAAACCAAGTCGCTTGGCCCCGTCGCGTACCAGGATTCTATTAGATGGCTGCTTCCACCCATCCCGTGTGACATTTCCCCCAGTGTCACGCAGCACCCGCCCAGCAATGCTCAACCAACACTTCGGAATCCGACACCTTCTCGCAGTCACCACTCTGTTTGCGATTTCCCTCGCAGTGTTGTCCTCGTGGGGCGAGTTTTTTCGAGACGGTGTCTGGGTGGTGGAGTCAATCTCGGTCGAAGACTTTGGTGGTTCGTGGATCGGTTTGCTGTATCGCATACTCTCCAAGCCCGCGGTGCGGGACTAAACAGCCTTTCCCCGAGCAGTGACCTCACAAACGGGTGCGCACCTGCCGCTTACTTTCGAAAGGCGTCGATGGCGGCTCTGGTTTCGGTCCAGTCTCCGTCGAATTTGAGCCCTCGGTCGTCGACGTAAATGGAGGCGGGTGGCTTGAAACGACTGACTTCATCGACTTCGATTCCATGGGTCGCCAAGTAAGCTCGAATCGCTTCGGTGCCCGCTTCGCTGGCACAACGGGCGGAGTGAACGACGACGCGGTAACGTCGCCTTAATTCCGCGATCGCCTCGCGACATCCGTGGATCGGTGGATCTGGGATGATCTCCGCGCCGCACCAGGGAGTACGATACGAATGAATGACGCCGTCAAAGTCCAGGCAAATCGTTCGTTTGGAGGATCGCATGCCTGCCGCTTCGCAGACCGCTTTTGATGCGAGCCGCGTGGAGATAATCCGATCGATCGCATCGTGACCTTCCAACCATGGCGAATCACTCCACGGTTCGTCGTCCCAAACCCGCGTAAAGTGGTCGTGAGTGTGATGCCGACCAAACAAACGCAACCAACTTCCATAATGATCCCACTTTGTTTGTCCCGGAAACAGTTCCGGTGCCGCGTCGAGTCCTCGTTTCGCCCAATCACCCGTCAAGCCTACGGCGAACTGATAGACCGATGACGTTGCCATCGGGCGTTCGAACAGCGTCAACAAGTGAAAGCCTCCGCGGCCGTTTGAATCCATCAACAGCGGATCGAAACCGGCGTCCACCAACCGCTGGTGCCAGAACTTGGCCGCCGCAAAGTTCCCTTCCTTGCTTACCGACAAGTCGTCTTCGTCATGCAAGTCGATGTCGATTGCGAACCATCGCGACGTCAGGTCACTCGAAGAAGCATGCAGGCCGAGCACGCCTCCGACGTCACGCGTCTTGAAGTGCTTTTCGAGGGAGTCTTCTCCCAGGAATACTTTGCCGCGTTCTTCGCGAAACGGTACCGTAACGGCATGGTTCCGACGCCCTTCCGATTCATGCCGAGAACGCTTGGAGAGATAGCGTCCCCAAACATCCGTCCGATTCACCAGCGTACGGGCGGTCCAACCGGCAAGTTCCTTCGCCCTACTTCGCCACTCGGCTGCGATTCGATCAAAATACTCGTTCAATGTCGTTCAGCTCCTTAACGAGGCATGATGGGAATAAAACGTAGGAAAGGCTTCCCGCCTGTCACGCTTGATTAGACAGGCTGGAAGCCTGTCCTACGTTTCGAATTCGCCAAAACAACCCGGCCTACGATTTTTGGTTGGTTCCAGCGACACAAAAACGTAAAACACTCACACGTGAAGCAAGCGAAACAAGTGCAGCAAATGCTCGCGATGCCTAGTCAACGAATGTCCGAATCAAACCCTTGAACGAATTGAGCATCAACACGGACGCCATCGCGGGACGCAAATTTTGTGTCACGGGGCGATTGATGTGTTTGACGCATGTCGAGTTCGCGGACTTGGTGCAACGATGTGGCGGCGTGTTCTTGCGTCGCCCCCGACAGACCGGGTTCGCGCTCGTCGTCGGTCGCTCGGAAGTCACCGACGATGAAGAGTCCGCGGAGAGTCAGATCTTTCGTCGCGCCCGACGGCTTCAGCTTTGTGGCTATCCCATCGAGGTGCTCAGCGAAGAGGATTTCTTGGATCGATTGGGCTTGGCACAGTTCGCGGCATCGCTGCGCGGCCCACACACGATGCTTGCGTTGACGCGGATGTTGGATGTTTCCGCCGCAAAGCTCCGACGTTGGCTTCGCGAAGGCCTTATCCAACCGATCGCCAATGACACTCCGCTACCACGATTTGACTTCCACGAAGTCGCGTTGATCAAACAGATCCAAGAACAATTCGAAGCCGGCGTGACGACCTCCGCGATCCGCCGGGGGATCGAAGCGGCGCGGAACCGACTTCCGGACGATCTACCGCTAAACCAGCATCTCGCCCGCATTGTTTCCGATGGAACGATCTTGATGCGGATCGGAGATTCATTGATCGACCAGTCAGGGCAATTGCACTTCGATTTCGAAGAGGACGCCTCTCCGTCGCTTCGGCCGTTGCCGAGACACGTTGACGTCGATGCGATGTGTGATCAAGCACTCGCCTGCGAAGACGAGGAACGATTTGAAGAAGCCGCCTCGCTCTATCAAGCGGCGATCGACGTGAGCCCGAATCACCCGGTGTTGTACTTTGATCTCGGCAATGTGCAATTCGAGCGAGGTCAATTGGAGGACGCGGTTTCGTCGTACTCACGTGCCACGGAATTGGATCCCGAATTCGCACTCGCCTGGCACAACCTTGGATCAGCGCTCGCCCAGCAGGCAAAGTGGGAACCCGCCGCCGCCGCACTCCGACGATGCTTGCGTCTGAAACCCGACCATGCCGATACGCATCAAACGCTCTCCGAAGTCATGCGGCGAATGGGGAACCCCGAAGACGCCCGTCACCACCAAGATCTGTTTCGCCGGCACAGTTTCGAAGCACAACTCGGCGAAACCCGTTCGACGCTTCTGCGCGTCTTTCGGTAGAGAATCGAACAGGATTTACTTGGCATCCGGTTCTTGGCGGTATAATGCCGAAAACTGTTCGCCGTGCCGGTTCTGATTCATGCCCGTCTTCGATACCGATTCAACGACTTCTGGAGGGGATTTTGGCCCAACCCCCTCTGACGGTTGGACGATGCCGTTGGGACGGATCGGTGGGATTCGTCTTTACGTCTCGTACTCCGTCTTTGTCGCGATGGCCGTCCTTCTGGGACTGGTCGCGATGGCACAGGGTCGCGCGGGCAATGGCGACTTGCCTTTGCTGACCATCATTTGCGTTGGGATTTGGATGACCGGGTGGCTGTTGCAGCTGGCGGTCTATTACGTCATGCATTCTCTGTCGATTGCCCGAAGCCAGACCTTGGTCGTTGGATTATTGGGCGTCGAAGCAGGGGCGCCGCTGCAGCTTCGTACGCCGTGGACGGCATCTGCGACGCTGGTCGTGACACTTTGTACGCTCGCGGCTCTTTTTGCGGTTGGAGCGGGCGGATTCTTCTTTCACATGGCGACACAAACAAACGATTGGTTTAACACATCGACGTGGCGTGACGAACTTACGAGAACCGGTTTCGGTTTTAATGGCATTGAACACCTCGCGTTGACCGCGAGTTGGTTGTTTTGGGTGCAGGCCTCGTGCCAGCTTTATCCACTTCCCAAGCATCTGGGGCGGGCGGCGGGAGCCGCATCGGTTGCAGCGTTTGCGTCTGATGCGGACATTCGACTGCAGCTGCGACTACTGCGTCGATTCATGCAGATCGTTGCCATCGCGACGTTAGTGGCGGCGTTGGCGACCATCGTGGCGGGCAGCACGCCGCTGATGACTCGCTGGATCATCCTGGTCGTGATCGCAGTCTACCTGTGGGTCTCCACAAACCACGATGACCTGGGAGACTGGTTGGCTGCAATTGCGGTTGCGAAAAATGAACCGCTGACCGTCGCTTCGGATTCAGAATCCAACGCTTCGACTCGCATCGACTGGATGGAGAGCCTGCGGATGCGCAAGAAACGCAAGCTTGCGCGAGCCGCACTGCATCGCGAACGAAGCGAAGCCAGCGACCTATCGCGTTTGGATCAAGTCCTGGAACAGGTCAGCCAACAAGGCATCGAATCGCTGAAACGAGAAGACCGCGAATTGCTAAAACGCGTCAGCTCTCAGCTCCAACAAGAGCGTGCCCGCGAGCAAGACGACTTGCCCGACCTCGATCTGTAGAGCGTTTGCGTTTGACGCGAGATTCAATCACTCCGCGACAGGCAAACCAACCCTCTTTCGTGCTTCAGCGGGAAAGCGGCCATTTCGCGGCGCAACGCCACCAATGGCTTGTCCTGTTGCAGCAGTGCCGTCTTGAGCGTGCAGCCCAATAACCGTTGACCGACGCCGTCGACCGTGACGCCATTTCCGTACGCGAGCAAATGCTCGTTGGCTTTGAGATGGAACGTTGACTCGGTGCACTCGATGTCAATCGCGCTGGCGAGCGGCCGTTCATTGGGGGCAATCAAGGGACGATAGCCGCGCGGGCCTGCGATCAAACCACTGATTTGGCCGGCGACCGCGATATCACCTTCTCCGGTCTCCGGGTTGATGCGACAGTAGAGCAGGGAGAAGAGTTGATCCGCGGTATTGGACTGCCACAACGTGTCGCTAATCCGCTGCATCATTTGACGTGGCGTATGACGATATCCGCCATGCGCCTCCAAGGCGGCTCTTGCGGTTGCCGCCACCATCGCTCCGCCGGCGGATGCCTCCATGGCCTCTCCGATCGCGAGCATGAGGCTGCCATCGGGTAAGACGTCCCAAACATGCCATCCGGTGGCGAGGTCGCTCGGTGATTCGATCATCCCGTCGGCAAACCAGCCCGGTGCAAGCTGGCTGCCGGCAGGCAATGAAGCGTACTGCCATCCGGCGATTTCACGGATAACCTGCTTGGACTCCTTGGCCGTTTCTTCTTTGCGTGCCGATGCGGCGGCGGAGAGCTGCAGCGTGAGTTGCGTCGATGCGAGCCGTGCGATGGCGGAGTGGGATGCATCCAGTGATTTCGGTTCGGAGGCAAACAACCAGAGCGTTCCGATCGGCAAGTCGGCTTTCATCAGCACGGTGCAGATCGCCGCGCCGACCTGCTCGGGTGCCGCATAGGTCTCACCAAGATGACCTGAGAGGTCGTCCATCAACACCGCATCTTGAACCAGAGCTTCCAAGTCAGCTCGGCTGCCACGCAGGGGACGTGGCTCGTCGGTGAGCCGGGACTCCGGGAGCCCAACAACGGCGCGTGTGTGCAGGAACTCGGTTTGTTCATCCAAGAGGTAGATCGCGGCCGAGTCAAACCCGGTTGCCGTGATCGCTTGCTGAAGCGTCCGGTGAACTTGCTCGGCAACACGAGCGGATTCGGTCGGCGAGAAAGTAATCGCGGCCGACGACGCCAGCTCCACTTCTTGGCGGCGAACGACGGCACGCAAGTCTTCGATCTCTCGCGTGATTTCTGCGGCTCGCCGAGCGAGCTCCGCGGCGTCTTCACGAACGACCGCCGGAACCGTTTCGTCGGGTTCACCGGCCATCAAGTCCATGCCGACCGCTGGCAAGACACGAACGCGATCACGATGCACGCGATCGACACGCCATCCGGTCACATTCGAGAAGGCATTCCAAAAGCCATCCGAAGCTGATTGCGAAGATGGAAGGGTTTCCCGCGTGGAAGGGTCGCCACGATGAACACGCAAATAAGAGGGAACCGTCTTTTTCACCATCAATGCTCGGTGCGAGGATTGCGATTGATTTGAAAGGCAATCCTTGCCCAGTTAGCAAAGCGAGTCCGTGTCGCTGAACTGGGGTTCGTCATTCCGGCGGCCGATTAATGAAAGGTTTCGGCGTCAAAGTCCACGGAGTCGGAAAACTTGCAGTGCAAGACCCCATCGATGAACGCAACCCGAGTGACACCGTCGATCGTCACGATCGTTAAGAGTGCTGCAACGTTGTGTCCAAGCAAAAACCCGTGCGACGTGTGTTTTCAGGTCGACACTAACAATGCGTTCGAAGCGAGATGCCGGACGTCGATGCGCGGCGGAGACCGCGGCCTGAGTTTGTTTACTTTGACGGGAAAAGGATGTCCCCATGAATCGCAAACCGTTTGTCGTTTTCGGCAGCCTGACGATGGGTGTCGCTCTGTTGCTGGGCGTCCCCTCCACCGCCGAAGCTCATCACCCGGACCGAGCCAACCAACCCGTGACACCCATGATCGATGTCATCGGGCCGGTCGGCAATCGATTGCCGCCGGGACATCGTCGCAAGTACAACCGCCCCGGATACTGGATGGGCTACCTGGCGTACAAGGTCGCACCGAGCAGCCAGGAAGCGATGTCGTGGCACCGCGCCGTTCACACCGGCGCCTACGAAGACCCAAAGAAGAACTGCCGTTTGGAACAGCACTACTTCTACCCCAAGCCATGGGAAGTCCTCACCGTTGGACCAAGGCGATCTCGTTTGGCTCCGGCTCCAAAAGCGAGTCCGCTCGTGGAGCTTGAAGCCAAAGTCTTCGAAAGCAGCACCGCCGAAGCTGACTTGATGGAAGAGCAACTCGAAGAACTCGAGCTGCCCGACGTCAACATCGACATCCCTGAGCTTCCGTAGGCAACATGGGTGATCTTACTTCCAATCGGGAATGGGGCGTCCGGGTGTCCACCGCGCCCCCGCTTTCTCAAGCTCTCGATTGAGTCGGGGCACTTCTTTTTCAACCAAAGGCTTGAGCAACGCGAGAGCCTCCTCGAATTCTTGCTCCGCGATTTCATAACTGCGTTTGTGCGACGCGGTCGGCGCCATGTCCGTGCTCCAGTGGCCACGAACGACGGTCGAAATGCGGCTCAAGATCCCCGGATAGCCGGGTTCTTGCAAACTCGGACGAAGACGATCGCCGGTGAAGCTTTCCAGGATGCCATCCATCTTCAGCTCCAGCTCGCGAGCCTTCTTGCGAACCGAGGGATCGATATTGGGAGTCATCTCGGCCGCCGACTTGATGTAGGCGAGCCGTTCTTTGGTGTCGTTAGCGACCTGCATCGCAGCCATGATCGCGTGCTGCAATTTTTCGGTCTGCTTTTGGAAGGCCAAGATCTCGGACCGGTCCTCGTACTCAACGCCATCCAGACCCAGCGGCTTCAATTCGAAGGAGACGGGTTCGACAAGCGTTTTCGACTCTCCATCGATCAGGCTGACCAACTCGACGGTGTATTCACCGGGCAGAGCCATCGGCCCTCTCCCGGATGGCCCACCTAGACGAACCAGTCCGGCACCGTTGTAGCGGTAGTCCCAAGTCGTTCGGTGCATTCCCTTGGAAGTGGACGCCGATAGCGTTCGCACGATTTGCCCCGCACCATCGCGGATGACCAGCATACGCCGAGGAGACTCTTCCTGGTTTTCAGCTTTCAACTCATCCCATCCGGGATAGCCCACATCGCCACCGGACTTCTTGATCTTGGCTTCCTTGCTTTTTCGTTCCGCCTTCTTCGTCTTCAGGCTGTCTTTGACGTAGTAAGTGAACGTGACACCAAACGGAGGATTCGCGGCGGTGTAAAAGTTCGCGCCTTGATACGCCTTGTCGCGTCCCGACATCGGAGCCGCTTGGATATACAACTGGCCCGTTTTCACCGGCAAGATCGCGGCGTCTGTTTCTAACATTTCCTTGTCGACGTGGCGCAGTGGATCGTAGTTATCCAGGATGTACATCCCGCGTCCGAAGGTACCGACGACGAGGTCGTTTTCTTCACGCTGGATCTCAAGGTCGCGAACGGCGATCACCGGCAAACCGTTTCGCAGACGCAACCACTTGGTTCCGCCGTCGAGCGTAAAGAACAAGCCAAACTCGGTCCCGCAAAACAAGAGATCCTTGTCTTCATGATCTTGAACCAGCGTGTAGACGGACCCACGTTCCGGAAGCGACTTGCTAATCTCGATCCAGGTCTTTCCCCGGTCGGTGCTCTTCAGGATGTAAGGTTTGAAATCACCACGTTTGTGATTGTTTACCGCGACGAAGACAGTGTCGGCGTCGTGCAAGCAGGGCTCGATATCATGGATATAACCGAACTCGGGGACATCGGTATTTTCAAACTCTCCAATCGCAGTCCACGTTTCGCCGGCATCTTCGCTGACTTGCAACATGCCATCGTCCGTTCCGGTGTACAGCAAACCAGCCTGCACTGGCGACTCGGCCGCGCAAACGATCGTGCCATAGAAAGACGTTGACATGTTTTTGGCGACAGCATCAACGCCCCAAACGCGTCCCATCACTTTTAACTTGTTACGATCCAGATTGCGTGAGAGATCCGGACTGATCGTTTCCCACGTGTCTCCCCGATCCGTACTGCGATGCAGGAACTGCGAACCGTAGTACACCGTTTTCGAGTCGTGCGGGCTGAGTGCGAGTGCGGAGTCCCAATTGAAGCGAAGCGGCGGTCCACCTTTTTCAGCTTGAGGCTTGATGTCGATTCGTTGCCCCGTCCGTTTGTCAAATCGAACCAAGCCTCCGTATTGCCACTGTGAATAGATCGTGTTCGGATCACTCGGGTCCACCGCGGGGTCGAATCCGTCGCCAAAGACGGTCGTGAACCAATCACTGTTTCGAATGCCGTGGATGTTGTTCGTTTGCGAAGGCCCACCCTGTGTGGCGTTGTCTTGGGTGCCGCCGTAGACATAGTAAAACGGTTTATCCGTTCCGACGGCGATCTTATAAAACTGTGCGAGTGGCAGGTTCGCGGTGTAACGATAGTTTCGCCCCCGGTCCCAGGTCTCATAGAGCCCGCCGTCGCATCCGATAATCAAGTGGTTTTCGTCATCGGGATCGATGTGAATCGCGTGGTTGTCGACGTGCTTGAAAGACTCGCCAAGACCGCTGAAGTTCTTTCCGCCATCTTCCGAGACTTGCATGTAAGTGTCGAGCGAATAGATTCGATCAAACTTGTGCGGACAGGCAACGATTTCCTGATAGTACTGCGGACTACTGGAAACGTAACTGCTTTGCTTCGACCACGACTCACCTCGGTTGGCGGAGCGATAGAAGCCTCCGTTTCCGCTGGCAGCTTCCACGATCGCGTAAAGCACATCCGGCTTGATCGGCGAGATTGCCAAACCGATTCGCCCAAGATCACCACCTGGTAATCCACTCGTGATTTTCTTCCAGGTCTCGCCACCATCAGTTGACTTATGGATCGCGGACTCGGGGCCACCGTCGATCAATGTCCAAACGTGACGTCGACGTTGGTAAGACGCCGCGTACATCGTGTCCGGGTCACGTGGATCGAGCACCAGGTCCGTGATGCCGGTGTTTTCACTGATTTCCAAGATGTTCTCCCACGACTTTCCACCGTCGGTCGTCTTGAACAGGCCGCGATCACCGCCGGGTGACCAAAGCGGCCCTTGTGAAGCAACAAAGACCGTCTCGGAGTCATGCGGATGAACGATGACCTTTGCAATGTGCTCGGAGTCATCCAAGCCGACTTTCTTGAACGATCGGCCGCCATCAATTGATTTGTAAAGTCCATCGCCGTAGCCGACCGAACGTTGGCTGTTGTTTTCGCCAGTGCCCAACCAAATCGTGAATCGGTTGTTCGGGTCGACCGTGAGACAACCCGTGGAGTATGACCCGTAGCTGTCAAAAATCGGTTTCCAAGTCGTACCCGCATTCGTGGTCTTCCAAGCTCCACCGGATGCCGTTGCGAGATACCAAGTGCTGTCGACTTCGGGATCCACCGCGATGTCAACAATCCGACCGGACATGAACGCGGGGCCGATGCTGCGCAACTTAAGAGGCGCGGCAACCGAAGCGGTGATCTCCGGCGTTTTATCTTTGGGTGAATCACTATCTTGCGCGGCAGCCGAACCCGCGACCAAACACAAACAACAACAGGATAGAAACCGTTTCCACAGCCCAGGCATTTCAGCGTTCCAAATCATTGGAGAGAATTAATGGATTTCCGACCGTTCGGAGGCTTCGATGGTACTCCGGACGAGCTGCCGTTTTGCAAAACCTGGTCGACGACGCCGCTTTTTTCCAGAAGCGACGGTCCTGACGGCATCAAGAGCGACGCTTTGCCTCAGCTGCCGCGCGAACGACATCGATCGCTCGTTGGAGATCCGATGGGAGAGGCGCTTCGAAGGTCATCCGTTCTCCGGACTGAGGATGGCGGATCGTAAGCTTCCGAGCATGCAGGGCTTGTCGCTCCAGAATCGATGGCAACTCAGGATTCGCTCCATGCCCTTGGATCCAGGACTCGCAAACCGTTGCCTGCCCCGCATACAAACGGTCGCACAGAATGGGACAACCGATATGGGAAAGATGAACGCGAATTTGATGCGTTCGCCCGGTTCGGGGTTTCACCCGAACCAGCGTGAATCGCCCGAGTCGCTCGAGCACTTCATAAAACGTGTCGGCGGGCTTCGACGTCGTGTGGTTTTCACGAATCGCCATTTTGTCGCGCTGATAGGGATGTCGACCGATCGGAGCATCGATTCGATCGCGGTCTCGGTCGATCCGGCCGACGGTGATTGCGAAGTACTCTTTTTCGACCTCGCGCTGCTGCCATTGTTCGGCCAGTGCCATGTGGGAAGCGTTCGTTTTTGCAACAACGATGACGCCGCTCGTGTCACGATCCAAGCGATGAACAATCCCGGGGCGAGTTGGACCGCCGACATCAGAAAGCGATTGAAATCGGTAGGCGAGCGCACTGGTCAATGTGCCTTGCCAATTTCCGCGTGCGGGATGAACCACCATTCCCGGCGGTTTGTTGACGACTACAAATCCATCGTCTTCGTACAACAGATCCAGCGGAATATTCTCCGGCACCACGTCGTCGGAGAACTCAGGCGGCAACTCGAACTCAATGACTTGTCCGCCACGGATCTTGAAGCTCGGCTTGACCGATCGACCGTCCACCACCGCTTGGTCGTCTTGGACCGCCTGACGAATTTGGCTGCGACTGTATCCGTCGCAAGCGCCCGTCAAAAAGAGATCAATGCGTTGTCCGGCGGCAGAGTCGGGGACGACGAGCGTTCGAGTCGTGCCGACCGACTCTTCTTCGCAAGTGGCTTCCTCGCCAGCGAGCTCCTCTTGCATCTCATCGGATGAGGCATCAGGCGAGTCGGATTCAGGACGAGAGGGCTCGGGAGAGGATGACAAAATGGCGACTACTGATCGCTTGGCGGATCGTCCGAGTTTGATTCTGAAGTCGCTGGATCGTCAGAGCTCTCGCCATCGCCACTTGCCGTCTCGGGTGCCGGATCGCCCGCTTCTTCCGCGTCGGCGGAACCGGCTTCGGACTTGGACTCGGTGGTTCCAGTTTCGGCGGGCATCTCGATGCCGCCTTCTTTCGGTTCATCCGAACCTTCCAGTTCATCCATGCCGAGATCAGGCAGGTCGAGATCGGGGAGCTCAAGATCCGGCAGATCGGGAAGTGTGCCCGCACCCGGCAGCTCTGGCGGGAGCGTGGGGTCGG
>JBCBOO010000459.1:0-2296 GCA_039821235.1 Planctomycetota bacterium | reverse complement strand
GGCTACATTCGCAGCGACATGGTGTTCTACCCCGGAACGATCGAATTCGGCAAAGTCAGCCAGGGTGAGGCGGTGAAGAAGTCGACCAAGGTCTTCTACGCTGGTCGAACCGACTGGGACATCATCGATGTTCGCTCCAACGTTTCGTGGTTGATCCCCGAGCGAAAACTCGTCAAACGCAACGGTGGCCGTGCCGAATATGAACTGTCCGTCATGGTTCGCGAAGATGCCCCGACCGGGATCTTCCAAAACGAAATCGTGGTCATCACGAATGATACGAAACGTCCCGAAGTGCCGTTTCAAGTTTCCGGTAGTGTAGATAGTCCGCTGACCATTGCTCCCCAGGCCATCGCACTCGGCAGCATCAAGCCTGGCCAGAAAGTCGAACAGCGATTGGTGATCAAAGGGGCGAGCCCATTCACCATCGACTCGATCAAAGCGGAAGGCTGGGATGTGACGTTCCCCGAAGCCGCTTCGGCTCGGAAAGTTCACATCGTTCCCGTCGTATTCACCTCGGTGGGTAATACAGGACCGCAAAAAGTGGCCGTCGAGATCAAGACGACCGGAGAAAACTCGGTCACAGCCAAGGCCGTTTTGACCGCCGACGTCCGCGTGCAATAGCACGCTTTTCACGAAATCTCAGTCGACGTGCCAAGCATCTGCATCACCACCGTTCGCGGTGGTCTGAATTCGCTCGCCAGACGTTGTGCGAAACGATCGGCATCGGCGTTTGCGTCGATCAGCGATTGAGCCACCATGCAGGTGTGTTCTGTGTCGTCGGAGATCATGCCGCGGCGAAAAATGAAACGGTGACGCTCCGGCGGTCCGAGCATCCGCAGTGCCCGTTTGGCGGAGACCCCTTCGTAGGGCAATCCGATCGCATCGCCGACGGCGGTTCCCAATCGCCGAGGCCCTTCGAAGGTGGACACCGTCGTCTCGACGGATGCTTGTGAAAAGCCAAAGTCATCGCTGACTTCCTCTTAGCAACCGTTACAGACGGACCAAAACGGCGCTACTCAAGTTGCTTTGCATCGTTTGTGTTTATCGAATCAGTTAAATGACTCCGATGGATCGAACGGGCTGGTCGTTCTTTGCATGGAGGAAGGTGCGTTGACGCCGAAACAACGAACTGTGTTTCAATGGGCATTGAGCCGCACCTTGCTCGTGTTTGGGTTGTTTCTCGGCGCAACGGGTTGTCAATCGACCGAGCACCGGACGGCTGCCGTAAGCGTGAAACAGCCCGTGACGCGAATGCTTGACAGCGGAACTGGCGAGGACCTTGCCGAAAAACGCGTCGACTCCGCCACGAAGTCCACCAAAACGACCTCGATGGTCAATGCGGTTGCGTTTACCGAAGACTTGGAAACGGCACCGGGTTCCCTTCGCGATGCCATGGCATCGGAAGCAGTGAAGAATGTGCTCTCGCCGATGACGAGCTTTCAACCCGACGACGACGAATCATTCGATTCACCTACCTGCGTGACGCTGGAAACGGTGGAGGCGTTGGCGATGGGTTGGCACCCGGCGATCGCGGAAGCTCGCGCTCTCGTCGAAGCGAACTGTGGTCAGTATCAGCAGGCGGGTTTGCCGTTCAACCCGGTGTTGCAGTATCAGTCGGAGGAAATAGGAAACGAGGGAGGCAGTGGCTTGCACTCGATTCGATTGTCCCAACAGATCGTGACGGCGAACAAGCTTTCCATCGGCCAGCAGGTGCAGGCACGTGAGATTCAAAAGCAGCGGGCCCGATTGCGAATCGCCGAATTGACCGTTCTGGCGCGGGTCCGAGCTTTGTTTGCAAAGTCGCTTGTCGCTCAAGAACGTTCGCAGATTGCCGACTCCATCGTTGCAGTCGCCGAAGAGTCGGTTGCCTCGGTGAGCGCTTTGTATGACGCCGAAGAAGTTTCCAAGATCTCGGTGCTGCAAGCAGTGGTGGAATTGGAGCAGACTCGTATTGCCGCCGAAAACGCCACGACGAACTATCACGCGAGCCTGAAATCGCTCGCAGCCGCCGTCGGTGGCGCGGAGCTTCCGAATGCCCCACTGGTGGCAGATTTGGAAGCGACACTGGTCGAGCAACCTTGGGAACCACTTCTTGCCGAACTGGCGCAAATGAGTTCTGAGATGTCGCTTGCCGGTTCAGAACTTGAGCGAGCGAAATGGTCTTTGCGACTTGCTTGTGCCCAGGTGGTCCCGAACGTGACCCTTCAAGCCGGAGCGGGCTATGACGGATCGTCAGACGATACATTTGGCGTGTTTGGCGTCAGCGTTCCGTTGCCACTTCGCAATCGCAATCGCA
>JBCBOO010000458.1:0-2356 GCA_039821235.1 Planctomycetota bacterium | reverse complement strand
GGCGATTTCCGCAGCGATTCCCAGGTCTCCACGTGGCTCTTTGCGATCATGAAACGCAAAGTCGTCGACCATTTTCGCAAGATCGAGCGGCGTCGAAAAAAAGAGGAAGCCGAACGAAACATGGATTCGTCCGCCGAATTACCACGCAGTGAATCGTGGGAAGGTGACCCCTCTCGCGTCTTTCAAAACCAAGAGTTTTGGGAAACCTTTGACCGTTGTGTCGAAAAATTGCCCGACCGACTCGCAGAAGTTTTTATCCTAAGGGAGATCAACCAGACTTCTCCGAAAGAAATCCGTGAACTCTTGGGTATCAACGCGACAAACCTTTCGATGAGACTTCACCGCTGCCGACAATCACTTCGTGAGTGCTTGGACCGGCATTGGTTTGAAAGGCAATGACTTGAATGCGTTCCTGAATCGCTGCTTGAAAATCCTGACGCTGCAATGCGACGAAGCATCGCGGTTGATGTCGGATGCGCACGATCGCAAGCTCTTGCTGACGGAACGGTTGGCATTGCGGGGCCACCTCTTTGTTTGCTCCGTCTGCCCAAAGCTGCACGCGCAGTTGAAACTGGTGATCAATGCCAGTCGACGTCGTGGGGACGGCGATGCGATTGAACAAGCCAAGCGAGAAGTGATCGGTCTCGATGCCGTCTCTCCCGTTCCTCCACCGAATCGCTTGAGCGACCCGATGAAGGAGAGACTCAAACAACGGATCGCCCAAGCGTCTTCGGAGGATTAGACGCGTCAAAGAGGGGTACGTGAGCCCAGACTGAACCCTCTCTGATCGCAAAGCGATCGTCTCTCCCCAGGGAGAGAATTCAAACCAACCCCACTTTCTCCCTCCGAGGCTGTGATTTTTTGGGAGTGCGGTGTTCATCGAGATGTATGGCGCTAAATTCTCGGCATGAAAAAGTCATCGCACGCCCAGCGGGGCAATGCGCGGACCCTACGTCCGCAACGCAACCAAGTCGAAATGCAGCTCCTCTCGCTCGATCAGCTGATCGACTCCGAACATCGCGTTCGTGTTGTTTGGCAATACGTGGAATCGTTGGATCTCTCAGAGCTCTATCAGCCCATCAAAGCGACCGTCGACAATGTCGGACGCAGCCCGGTGGATCCGAGAATCCTGTTTGCCCTTTGACTCTTTGCCACATTGGAAGGACTCTCGAGTGCTCGCAAGCTCCATGAGCTGACTACTCGCGATCTTCCCTACATGTGGATCTGTGGTGGTGTCTCGGTCAACCATCATCTGCTCAGTGATTTTCGTTCTTCTCACTGCGAATTGCTTGATCGAATTTTGACCGATTCAATCGCGGTGCTGTTGCACAACGACTTGGTCACGCTGGAGACGATTGGCCAGGACGGCATGCGGGTGCGGGCCTCGGCCGGAGGCACGTCGTTCAAGACGAAAAGCGGACTCGAGAAAGCTCGTCAGGTGGCAAAGGGTCACGTCGATCAGCTGAAAGAAAATGACCAAGACCCGTGCGAAAATGACCGTCGGCGCGTCGCCGCGAAGAAACGAGCTGCACGCGAAGAGCTCGAACGGATCGAAGCCGCTCAGCTGGAGATGGAAGAGATGCAGGAGAAGTATAAAAAGCGTGGTGGCGGGAAAGCTCAACGGAGTGAACCTCGCGCATCGACGACCGACCCCGAGGCACGCCGAATGAAGATGGGCGACAACGGTACTCGGCCAGCGATGAACGTTCAGTTCGCCAGTGATGGCGACGCCCAACTGATTGTGTCGGCGGATGTAACGAGCCAAGGCAGTGACAACGGATTGATGCAACCGATGTATGACGATGTGGTGGATCGATATGGCGTCGTTCCGAAAGCGTACCTGGTTGATGGCGGGTTCTGTAAGAACGCGGACATCACGCACCTGGAGCACCAAGGCACGGAGGTATTCGCTCCTCTGTACGCCGAAGCGAAGCAACTCGCCGCAGGACAAGACCCTTACGCTGCTCGCAGCAACGAGAGCGAAGAGATGGCGGCTTATCGTAAGCGGATGGGGACGTTGCAGGCGAAGGCGACTTACCGACGCCGTTGTGCGATAGCCGAGTTTCCTAACGCGGATTGCCGCAATCGCAACCTGGTTCAGTTTCGGGTGCGAGGCTTGTTGAAAGCGAAGGCTCAGACACTATGGCATGTGCTGGCGTTTAACCTATTGCGCATGAAGAAGCTTGTCTGTCCGGAGCGTAAGCGGAGTTATTTGGAGATCGTGATGGCAAATTGAGAGGAAAGGGGTCAACGAGACTCATCGCGGCAAGCGTCGCGAGCGGTCTGGCGGTGCGTTTCGAGGGTTTGTAATCCTTCGGGGACCGCCAAACTGAATTTCGCTTGACCCCAAGCTACT
>JBCBOO010000457.1:0-2382 GCA_039821235.1 Planctomycetota bacterium | reverse complement strand
AACTGCGAAACCCGAGTCGACACGATGAACGACTGGGGCGCCGAAGGTTGCCGTCGCAACATCGACACGATCGTCGACTGGTTACTCGAAGAAGCCCAACTAAGAGGTCTGCCCCATGGAAGGTTCACCGCCGCGATCGCCCGCGGACTCGTCAACACCGCCATCCGCAAGTACGAGCAAAAGTTCCCCGAAGGGCCATCCGAGCCAGACGACGAAACTGAATAGCCGAGCGATCGTCGAGCGATGCTTCCTCATCAACCTTGATCGTCGGCCGGACCGACTGCGAGAGTGGCTCGAGCAGTTGCCCGAACCATGGCCATTTCCTGAGCCAGAACGATTTGCAGCAATCGATGGGCGCAACATCGCCACGCCACCGCAATGGCGAGCCGGCAACGGAGCGTGGGGATGCTACCGATCGCATCTGCTGATCTTGGAAAAGTGCCTGAGCGAGCACATCGACTCCTATGTCGTATTTGAAGACGATGCCGGATTCGCCGAAAACTTCGCGGACCAACTGAATGAGTTCGTCGACGAGTTGCCGCCTGATTGGGGAATGGCTTACCTCGGTGGCCAGCACTTGTACGCGGGAAAACATCCGCCGCACAAAGTCAGCGAGCACGTCTACCGCCCGTACAACGTCAATCGCACGCACGCGTTCATGGTTCGCGGTCGTGACAACATGAAAGCGTTGTACCGACATCTGACGTGGAACGACTGGCACACCAAGCATCACATCGATCATCACCTTGGCCGCTTTATTCAGCGACGTTACGAATCGCTCGTCCAAGGAAAGAACGTCCAGCGCGAGTCGATTGCGGTCTACACGCCGGACCGTTGGATGGTTGGACAACTGCCGACGAAGTCCAACATCTGTGGTCGCAAGTGGAATCAAACTCGATTCTTCAATGACGCCAAAAACGCAGATCACTCCGACGCACCCTTCTTCGCCGTGCTCGGCCCGCACCGTTCGGGTACTTCATGCGTTGCCATGGTCACGCATCACCTCGGCGTTCACATCGGCAATCAACTCGGTGGCTACGAAGCGACCGGCGGGGGAGAAGCAGTGGGACTCGCGCAGCTGTGCGAGAAGGCGATGCGATTCCCTGCAACCGATCCGATCATCAGCGATCAACAACTTACCCAGCAACTGAAGTCCTGGATCGTCGCTCGCAAATCAGAAGCCAACCGCGACAAAACCGTGGCGGGCGGCAAGTATCCACATCTCTGCAGGTTTGCCGAACATCTGCATGCCGCGTTGGGTGATTCCCTGCGAATCATCTCAGTACACCGCGACATCGAAGCTTCCGTTCGCAGCTTGCAGGACCGATCGAACAAGCATCGCGGACAGTGGTTCGCCGCCGATGACGATTCCTGCGAGATGCTGCAAAGAAGCCTCGCTGAACATCGTGATCGCTTCATCGACGAGCATCCCGATGTGCCCGTCTTCCGGATTGAATTCCCAGAACTGACCGCCGACCCAGAACGTGTCATCCGCGAACTGGTCGAGTTCCTTGGTATCGAACCAACCGAAGAAGAGCTCGCGTCGGCCATCGCACACGTGAACCCCGAACTCAGAAAGCACGGGTGAGACCATGAGCGAAGCAAAGCCATTTTCACCGGACGACATCACGTTCTGCATCAAGACCATTCATAGACCCTGGTCGTGTCATAGGTTGGTCGAGTCGCTCCGCAGACACTTCGACAATCCCAAGATTGTCGCCGTCGATGACGGTCGTCCTGAGCTGCGTTTCTCGGCGAAGTATCCGGGAACTGCCAGGCACTGCAACGTGATTGATCTCGACCAACACGATGTGGGTGTTGGTGTTGGACGCAATACAGCGATCGATGCTGCAGAAACCGAATTCATCTTCCTGCTCGACGACGATCACGTCATCACACCAGATCTGCACCTCGATCGAGTCTGCGAGCGATTTCACGAACACGAGATCGACATCCTCGGCGTACGGCAGGGTGGAGGCGGAAGGCCACTGCTGTTCGCACCCCTAATGAATGGTAAACGCATTTGGATGTTTCGTGGCGAGCACCGCCGCGTTGGGCCACTCGCCTGGTGCGACATGTCCAGCAATGCGTTTCTTGCTCGACGTGAAACCATCACCAAGCTGCGATGGGATCCAGAGATCAAGACGTACGAACACTGGGAGTTCTTCTACCGAGCTAGTCACATCGAAAACCTGAAAGTAGCGGTGGCTAAAGACAGCATGGTCGTCCACGCCCACGTTGGGGCGAAGCCGTACGGCGATCTGCGTTGCCGACCGAAGTTCAGAAAGCTTGGTCTGCGCAAACACGGCTTCCATTCAATGCGTTATCCCGGCGGAGGCATTGTTCATGCGTGATCAAGTCACCTTCTGCATCAAAACCATT
>JBCBOO010000456.1:0-2484 GCA_039821235.1 Planctomycetota bacterium | reverse complement strand
GGCAAGATGAGTAGCTATATCTTCTCGTTGAAGCCGGGTGACAAGGTCACCATCAGTGGTCCTTACGGCGAGTTCTTTATTAAGGACTCAAAGGCCGAAATGGTCTACATCGGTGGTGGTGCGGGGATGGCACCGCTTCGTAGCCACATTTTCGAACTGTTTAAACGCCAGGAAACGGATCGGAAAGTCAGCTACTGGTACGGTGGACGAAGCCTGCGAGAGTTGTTCTACATCGAGCACTTCCGCGAAATCGAAAAGAAGTTCCCGAACTTCCAGTTCAATATCGCACTCTCGGATCCGCTTCCAGAGGACAATTGGGACGGTTACCAGGGATTCATTCACCTGGTGCTCCTGGACAATTACCTCAGCAAACACCCAGCACCCGAGGACATCGAGTACTACATTTGTGGTCCTCCTATGATGAACCAAGCCGTTTTCGCGATGCTGGATGACCTCGGTGTTGAGCCCGAAAACATTGCCTTCGATGATTTCGGTGGTTGATCGTTCAGCCATCTCCCACACATAAACGGCAGAGTGCTGTCATGAACGTTTCGAAAGCGCGGCGGATCTCATTCGTCGCGTTTCTTTTTTTTGCCGCTCTCGCAATGCCCGCGGCAGTTGCCCAGCAAGGCGTCCGGCAAATCCGTGAATTTCGTGGCCAGACGATGGGCACGACTTACATGGTCAAAGTGGCCGGCCATGACGAGGTCGGCGACGATGAGATCCGTCTGTCGATCGACGCTGAGTTGCGGCAGGTGAACGACGAGATGTCGACGTATTTGAAAACGTCGGAAATCAGTCAGTTCAATGCCGGTCAAAGCATGGATTGGTTCTCGGTGAGCCCCGCGTTTGCCACGGTCGTTCAGCAGGCTCTCGAGATTTCTGCGGACACGGATGGAGCGTTTGATGTCACGGTCGCGCCCCTGGTCAACGCGTGGAGTTTCGGTCCCGGTGACCGGACGCAACAGGTTCCCGACCCACAAAAGATCAAGGATTTGCGCAAGCGGGTTGGCTTTCGTCATCTGAAGGTTCGAATGGAACCACCAGCAATTCGGAAAGACCTGGCCGGTTTGCAGCTTGATCTCTCTTCAATCGCAAAAGGGCACGGTGTTGATCGTGTCATCGATCGGCTGAAAGGTCTTTCGATCACAAATGTGTTTGTGGAAATCGGCGGTGAGGTACGGACGGTCGGAGACAAACCTGGAGGTGCCTGGAAAGTCGGCATCCAAGTTCCCGACGCGGCGCAGAACACCGTCTTGTTGGCTCACCCGATGCTGAAGAACGAGTCGGCCGGGAATGCGATGGCAACGTCGGGCGATTATCGAAATTACTTCGTTGTCGATGGCAAACGCTACTCGCACACCATCGATCCGCGAACTGGAGCGCCGGTGGAGCATTCACTTGCGTCGGCCACGGTCATCGCCCCCAATTGCATGCTGGCGGACGCCTGGGCGACAGCACTCTGCGTCGTGGGGCCGAAACAAGCCAAATCGCTCGCCGAGCAAAACGGCCTGAGCATTCTGATCGCCGAAAGGCAAGGTGACAGCGGATTCGCGCTCTACGGAAGCGGCGCGCTCGAGTCATACGCTACCACCGCGTTACGAGGCAACGAGGAGGCGTCAACAGACTGGAGTGCGTTGTTCCCGATCATGCTGGTCACATTCGGGATTTTTTCCATCCTGCTCTTTGCGATGGCGGTCGGCGTCGTTGCAAATGGCAAGCAAATTAGCGGTTCCTGCGGTGGTATCGCCAGCAAGACAAATGAAGATGGTTCCACCAGCTGTTCGCTCTGCAGCAATCCGTCCACCGCGTGCAAAGAGCTTCGCGATCGAATGCAAACCAGCTCGAAGTCGGATGCCCAAGACAGCGTTGCGTCGTGACAATCGCAACGAATCCGAAATTTATGAATACTGGTCGGCTCACCGGGGGGCGGCGATTTTCACGGTGACGTGAGAAGCTTGGTTTGACATACTCGGCGCCTTATCGAACGCCGTTTTGCTTTCCTGAATCGATCCCGCCGTGATTCGCAGCGAAGTCCCCGCACTCGAAATCAATGACTTGCGAAAGTCCTACGGGACATTGCAGGCGCTTCGTGGTGTGGAGTTTTGCTTGCATGAGGGGGAGCGTTTGGCGTTTCTTGGCCCCAATGGTGCCGGCAAAACCTCGTTGATCCGAGTTCTGGCGGGCCGAACTCGTCCCGATCACGGTTCCATCAAGATATTTGGCGAGCCCATCGAATCGGGTACCGCCCGGCGTGCGCTCGGCTTGGTCCCACAGGATCTGGCGCTCTACGGCGACTTGACCACGCGAGAGAACCTCCTTGCCTTCGGGCGTTTCCATGGGCTCCGGCATCGTCGACTGCGGAGTCGCGTTTCTTGGGCATTGGAATGGACCGGATTGGCCGACCGTGCGAATGATCTGGTGGGTGGGTTTTCGGGCGGCATGACGCCGCATGCCAAGTTGACTCGGCGTTTCATGCCGCCC
>JBCBOO010000455.1:0-2508 GCA_039821235.1 Planctomycetota bacterium | reverse complement strand
GGGACCCGGTGGCCGCCTTCAAGTGGTGAATTTTTATTGCCCGTCCATCCGCCGTTGGAGAAGTGGCCCTGTTTACCCGCCGCACCATCGCTCAGGCCACCGTTATCCGAGGTCACGATGATCAACGTGTTCTCGAGAGTTCCTGTCTCCTCAAGAGCATTGAGGATGCGTTTGACTTGCATGTCGAGGTCCAACAACATGTCCAGATGCCGTGTCGGAGTTTCTCCGCGAATTCGTTTTCCGTCGAAGTCTTCCGGCGGACAATGAGGGAGATGGACCATGGGCGAGCAATAGTACAAAAAGAACGGTGCCTCATTTTCTGCAGACGATTTGATGAAGGACGCCGCCTTCGCAGAAAGACGTTTTCCAATCTCTCTTGCGTCCCATCGCGAGTCTCCAAGGCCTGGGCCTTTATCACTGACCTGTTTTGGATCGACCGCATTGGACTCGCTGAGGAAGACGATCTCAGAGTCGTCGGCAATCGGATGCCAAACCTGATTTTCGTAGAGCAAGTAGATCGGACCTTGGATTCCGCATGGGGTCGTGAAGTCATAGTCAAATCCGCAGTCTCGAGGGCCACCGGCAACCATGCGTCGCATGTCAACCTTACCGGTCAAGTCTCCGTTCTTCTTTCCACGGTAGACTTCATTGCTCTCCGGAATATGAAAGTCACCGCCAAGGTGCCACTTGCCAACGAAACCCGTCTGATAACCGGCATCACGCACCACACTTCCTAGAGTGACATCTCCAGCATTGAAAGCGGACTTTCCGAAGGTGCTCCAGACACCCCAGGGGGCATAGGAACGGTAGTTACAGTTTCCGCTCATGACTGCATAACGCGTCGGTGCGCAAAGTGCGGTTGCCGAATGCCCATCGGTAAACCAAAGCGACTTTGCGGCGAGTTGATCGAGCGTCGGGGTCTCCACAATTGGCGTTTTCTTCTGGATGTTGCGGACATGAAAACTCACATCCCCCAGTCCCAGGTCGTCAGCCATGATGACGACAAGATTGGGGCGATCCTCGCCTCGGCAGAACGAAGCCAATAATGACGCAAACGCAATCAAGAGAAGACGAATCATGGTGGAAAGACCAAGTGAGCTAAAGGTAGGAGTGAATCGGAGGGACTAACGGGCTTCCCGTGGAAATCGAAGATACTTGACCGGTACCGCATCCACCAACCAAACGCCATTGGCGGATCGAAAGAAGCAGTGACCGTCCGCGTGCATCGCTGCTGCATCGACACGAAGGACCACTGCCTTGCCTCGCCGCGAACCAACCTTGATCGCGGTGGCTTCGTCCGGCGACAGATGAACGTGATTTCGTGATCGTTTTTCTAAGCCGGATAGCCGGATGCTTTCCAGGAAAGCTGAGACCGTGCCGTGATAGAGCGTTTCTGGTGGCGTTTCAGCGGCGAGTTTCAAATCCACGTTCGAAACCGAGTGTCCTTGGCTTGCACGGATGCGAAGCCCGTCCTCGCTGAGTGCGAATCGTTTCTTGTCATTGGAAGCGACGACCTCGTGCAGAATTTCCAGCGTGATTTCTTTACCGTGTTGCTTCGAGGCGACGAGAAACGCATCTACTTCAACCCATCCCTCCTCGTCGAGTTGGAGGCCGATGACTTCGGGCTGATGACGCAAGACCAGGCTTAAGAATTTGCTAATGGACACAAGGGAGGAGTTCTTTTTCATGCCGGTGATTGTAGCCAAAATCGGTAATCGTGCTGCCCAGGGCACCGGTTTCGAAATCGAGCCTCGCCTTCCGCACCGGCTTCGAAATCGCTGACGAGAATTGGAAAACAAGAATTTTTACGGGCGCTGTAAGTCCGCTGCGTCGGCCCGGTATTCTTCATCAGACGTTGCGAAGTTCGCGGCGTAGTGCTTAAAAGAACAATCCTTGGAGACGCAGTGATGTCGATCGATCTGACAAACAAAGTGGTGTTCGTTTCAGGTGCAAATCGCGGTATCGGCAAAGCAATTGTCGAGGCAGCTCTTCAAAAGGGAGCATCAAAGGTCTACGCGGCGGTGCGAAGAATTGCCTCGGCGGATCCCTTGGTACAGGAATATGGCGACGCAATCGTTCCGGTCCCGTTCGACCTTGAAAATCCCGCGTCGATCGTGGCAGCCGCCGAAACAGCCTCCGACGCCAACATCGTGATCAACAACGCGGGCGTCCTCCGAACCGCTTCACCGCTGGCCGACGACGCGCTTGAAGCCTTCGAGTTCGAAATGAATGCGAATGCCTATGGGTTGATTCGCGTGGCACAAGCGTTTGCCCCCAAGCTGAAATCCAACGGGGGTGGCGCTCTCGTGCAACTGAACAGCGTGGCCAGCGTCGTTTCATTCGCGGATTTTGCGACCTACTCCGCGTCAAAAGCAGCGAGTTACTCGATCACCCAAGCCCTCCGTGAAAAACTACGTGAGCAAGGAACGCACGTGGTGAGCGTTCATCCGGGCCCGATCCAAACCGACATGGCGCAGAACGCAGGGCTTGGTGAGATCGCCGAGCCTC
>JBCBOO010000454.1:0-2570 GCA_039821235.1 Planctomycetota bacterium | reverse complement strand
CCGAAAACCGACACGACTCCACGACGAAGCACTTTCGAGCGGTTCGTAAAACGCGGCGATTCCATTGCTTGGCCGCTATCGGTGACCTAAGGAAAAGGGACGGTTTCGTTTCGTTTCCCGCTAGTTGATCCCAATGAAGAGTGCCGCCTCCATCCTACTCGTCGATGACGATTGGAACCTTGTCCAGTCGATGGCGGAATGGCTGCGCGAACTCGGTCACAAAGTTCACGTGGCGGATTGCATCAGCGGGGCTCAGGCATCACTGGCAGAACATGCCATCGATCTGGTCGTCACCGACCTGAGGCTGCGTGACGAAGACGGGTTTGAGTTGATCTCTCACGTCAGAAAACGTCACCCAGGAAGCACCGTCTTGGTGATGACGGGTTATGCGACGCCCGACACCGCGATTGAAGCCATCAAAGCCGGCGCGTTTGATCTGCTGACCAAACCGCTTATTGATGACGAGCTCAAACTTGCCATCCAGCGAGCCGTTTCCCAAAAAGAAATTGCCGAAGAGAACGAGGCACTGCGCAAGCAGCTCGATCGTCGAGCCGGACTCGAGAATATTCTCAGTCACGACTATCGCATGATGAAAATCTTCGATGTCATCGATAGCGTCGCAGATGCTCGTGCATCGATCTTGATCACGGGAGAAAACGGCACCGGCAAAAGCATGATCGCGCGTGCCATTCACGAACGGAGTTCGCGTCGAGGCAAACCGTTCGTGGAAGTGGCCTGCGGTGCGCTGCCGGATAACTTGCTGGAAAGCGAACTGTTCGGTCACGTGCGTGGTGCCTTCACGGGCGCGAGCACCGATAAGGTTGGGAAATTCCAACTCGCCGATCAAGGCACGTTGTTCCTGGACGAAATCGGAACCGCCACACCGGCCATGCAGGTCAAGTTGCTGCGTGTGCTACAGGAATTCGAATTTGAACAACTCGGTGGGACCAAGACCCAATCGGTTGACACACGAGTGATCTTGGCGACCAACGAAGATCTTTCGCGAGCGGTCACCGATGGCTCCTTTCGGCAAGACCTTTATTACCGAATCAACGTCGTCAATATCGTGCTCCCTTCGTTGCGAGAGCGCGTGGGTGACATTCCGTTGCTGGTTGATCATTTCCTGAATGAAGCGGCCCAGACCTGTGGTCGCGAGTTACAGGGATTCGACCAGCAAGCCATGTCGCTCCTGCAGGCGTACCGTTGGCCGGGAAATGTACGGCAGCTGGAAAACGTCGTTGAACGAGCAGTCTTGCTCGCACGCGGCGAACAACTGACCGCCGAAGACTTGCCGCCGGAGATCCTCGGCCGCACCGCCGATCCCATGGCCTCGTCGCTGCCCGAAGTGGCGGGAGAAGCCAGTGTTCAGCCCTACGCGATGACGCCGGCGAGCTATCAGGGCAAGACCTTGCGAGAAGCCCTCGAAGGACCGGAACGCGAGATCATCTTGCAGTCGTTGCGCCAAAACAACTGGAATCGGGCTGCCACCGCCGAGTCGCTCGATATCAACCGAACGACCCTGTACAAGAAGATGAAGAAACTGGGATTGGACGATCCTCGACTCCAATTCGATCTGGAATCGGCGACTCACTAGACCGCCAAGCCATCGCGGATGTTTGGCCCGCGTTTGGGCTCCTAGGAAAGTGCGTTCAATCGCTGGTCGATTCAAGCCGTCTCACCCGGCCCGGCGGAAAATCGCGGGCAGAGATCTCAAAAGCAGGCCTGCTCGCGGTCGGGGGTTCCCGCAAAGGGTGCTTGCAAGGCTTATTCCCCGCCCCTTGTTTGTCTACAATTGGGCTCGAGTCAGCTGATTTGCACGCAGCCGCTTTCCCCCCTTCAACCCCACAATGCTTTGATGACTAACCGACGCCAGTTCCTGCAACTCGCCTCCGCCGCAACCGCATCGATGGCTGTCATGCAGCACTCGATCGCCGCGGCACCCGCCGAAGCTCCATTCAAGATTTCACTCGCGGAGTGGTCGTTGCACCGCACGCTGCGAGACGAGAGCAAGGGTCTGACCAACCTCGACTTCCCCCGACTGTCCAAGGAAGAGTTCGGCATCGATGCCATCGAGTATGTGAATCAATTTTTCGCCGACAAAGCGAACGACAAGGCGTATCTCACCGAACTGAAAACGCGTTGTGACGACTTGGGTGTGAAGAGCCTTGTCATCATGTGTGACCGCGAAGGAGATCTCGGCGATCCAGACAGTAAGAAGCGAACGACCGCGGTAGAGAATCACTACAAGTGGGTCGACGCAGCAAAGTTCCTCGGTTGCCACTCGATTCGCGTCAATGCGAAGAGTAAAGGAAGCTACGAAGAGCAAATGAAACTGGCCGCCGATGGTCTGCGTCGTCTGAGCGAATACGCGAAACCACACGGACTGAATGTCTTGGTCGAAAACCACGGCGGTCTGAGCAGTAACGGCGCTTGGCTGGCGGGCACGATCAAGATGTCTTCCATGGACAACTGCGGAACGCTGCCCGACTTCGGAAACTTCTTCATCAAGCGTGGCAAAGATCCCGAAGAGTACGATCGCTACAAGGGAATGGAAGAGCTGATGCCGTTTG
>JBCBOO010000453.1:0-2629 GCA_039821235.1 Planctomycetota bacterium | reverse complement strand
CGCGTGTCGCAAATATGAGTTTGTTGCGTTCTTCTTGTTTCGTCGTGATGATCTTTCTGCTGTGTCAGTTTGCAACCGTCGATCGCGTTTTTGCCGCGGACGGATCGAAGTTCGCGCACAGCGACTCGAACGCTCGCTACCTGCATCAAATTCCGCTGTACGACGTCAACAATCGGCGGATCTCTCCGGAATCGACGACACCGATTTCGATCAAGAATACTTGCGGACGATGTCACGACTACGAGACCATTTCGCACGGCTGGCATTTCAATGCTTTCGCGGAAGACTCCACTGACGGCCGCCGCGGAGAACCCTGGATCTGGACCGATGCCAGAACCGGGACGCAGTTGCCATTGTCCTACCGCGATTGGGACCACACCTTCGATCCTCGGGAAATTGGAATCGACGCTTGGTTGATGACGCGTCAGTTCGGCGGTCGAATTCCCGGCGGAGGATTGGGGACGGCGCCCGAGCCGGCCAAAACCGATGTTCAGCAAGCCGCGGGTGAAGACGCGACTCCCGAGGAAGCGTGGACACGATGGTCGTTGACCGGATCGCTGGAAATCGATTGCCTGGCGTGCCACGGAGTTAGCGGCAGTTACGACATGAACGCGCGTCGCGCACAGGTCGAGGCGGAGAATTTTGCGTGGGCGTCGACGGCTTCGTTGAAGCTGGGCAGTATCAAAGGCGAGGTCTCTCGAATCAAGGATGGTTCGGATCCCGACGACGAATCGACGCAAAGCAAGTTGCCGGTCGTGAGCTACGACCAGAATCGCTTCGCCGACGATGGGACCGTCTTTATCGATCTCATACGCGTCCCCCAAAACAATGCCTGCTACCAGTGCCACAGTCAACGCACCGTGGATGCCAATGGAATCGAGGCACGTTGGTTGCACGATGACGACGTTCACTTACAAGCCGGCATGGACTGTGTGGACTGTCATCGCAACGGGATCGATCATCACATCACCCGAGGCTTTGATGCGGAGGTCCATCCGTCGGGCGAAGACGTGGTCACGCTGTCATGCGCCGGCTGTCATCTTGGGAAGTCATTTGTCGACGAGATTGCCGGGATGGAGCATGATCCCGCCGAAGACATCGCGACCGAATCGATGGCGGGGCGACTTGGGTCACCAATGCCAGAACATGCCGGGCTTCCACCGGTCCATTTTGAAAAACTCTCCTGCACGGCGTGTCATGGCGGTCCGCTTCCTCGCGACGAAGCCCTCGGCGTCATGACATCACTGGCGCACGTATTAGGCGAGAAGGGACACCGAACAGGCAGCGAGCTTCCTTCGATGGCGATGCCAGTTTACCAAAAAGGCGATGACGGCAGGGTCTATCCGCACAAGGTGATGTGGCCCGCGTACTGGGGAACGTTATCCGGCGAAACCATCACGCCTTTGAACCCGGACGTGGTCTACGACGCAACCCGACGTGCACTCCGAGTTCGAAAGAGTTTTGAAGAAGAAGTGCTTTCACCCAAGCTGAGTAGCAAGGAGATGAAAGAACTGCTCGGCGATGATCGCTACCGGGCCAAAGAAGAGGAATGGACGGAAGAAGAAGCGGCCAAGGTCGCGAAGGCCAAACAAGCCGCAGGCGAAGCACTCTTCAACGAGAAGGTTTACGGTGCGCTGGCAGCGGTCGAGGAAGCGTTTGAAATCGACCAAGCGGTATATGTCTCTGCCGGATTCGTTTACGCCGCCGGTAACGAAGAAGACACGCTCGTGAAACTGGACATCGAAACCAACGAAGCGATCGATGCCGCCGCATGGCCAATGGCTCACAGTGTACGACCGGCCGGTTGGTCGCTCGGAGTCAAAGGCTGCTTGGAATGCCACAGCGAAGCAGGCCGAATCTTTACCAGCACGGTTTCGGCGAAGGGTCCCGGCCCCGATCAAGGCGAACCGGTGACGATGGCTTCGCTGCAAGGCATCGATGAGGATCAACGCCTCACCTGGAATCAGCTCTTTGCCGGTCGCAAGCAATTCAAAGTGCTGATCGGGAGCTCGATCACCGTCCTGATGATGTCGCTTCTCGTGGGAGTCGGCCTGTTCGCCGGAAGACGACGAGCCAAAGTCACTGCGTAGTCTCCTCCGGTCAAAACGCTGCCCGTGACCGTCCGATTGGCCCGGAGGACCGAAAGCCATCACGCGGCCCGACTTGCGATCGGCTGGGGGGCCGACGGAATGATGTGTTCGCCAAGCGTGTCGATTTCCAACCGCAAGAGTTCTTTCACGACAGCTCCCGCCGACGGACGATGCGATGCGTCTTCGGCGACCATCGACTCCACCAGTTCGCAAACGGGTGCGAGTACAGCTTCGTCCTGCGTTTCGACACGCGTCAGCCACTCCCAAAGCATGCGTCCGGCCGCGAACACATCGCTGGCAGGCGTTCGTGCCGCCGGGTTCACGACGACTTCGGGAGCCGCGAAATCCGGTGTCCCCTCGAAGGGGCTTCCTGCGATCAGCGTGCCACGATGGGCGAATGCGAAATCGATCAGCGTCGCGTGGCCGTTTTCTGCAATCATCACGTTGGCAGGCTTTACATCGCCATGAGTCCAGCCTGATTGCTGAAGCACGTCAAGCGCCTGACATACTTGGCGAACCAACCAAAGCGCGACGGGGAG
>JBCBOO010000452.1:0-2638 GCA_039821235.1 Planctomycetota bacterium | reverse complement strand
ATCGGTGGCTTTGCCACCGATCCACAACAGAGGCGTCTCTCCAAAGAGCAAGAAACCAATCACCCCTTTCTCCCTCGGGAGAAACGACGCTCAAAGCGTCAAAGAGGGGCCTGCGGGAGCCCCGTTAAAGGCTGCCTGCCATGACCACCAGCGGGCACAGCTCAGCAAAGCCCGCTCAACCCGGGGCGTTCGCTAACTTTTCAGCGGCGGAAGGGCCGATTTCGGGGCATGGGATGTTATCCTGTAGGCCTGGAACATCTTTGCAGACCGCAGGGAGCTGCGTTCCTGGATGTTCTCTTTTCTTTTTGTCCTCGCCCGGGAGCCATGATCATGCGTCAGGCAATGCAAGAGTTTACCGATCTACTGCTACGAACCGGTACGATCAGTCTAGACCAGCTTTCAGAGGCCGAGCAGGTCGCCAAAGACACCTCGAAAGGCGTCGGCGAAGTCCTCGTGCAGATGGAATACGCCACGCCCGAGGAAGTTGCCCAGGCGATGGCGGAGTTTCATAAGATCCCCTTTGTCGACCTGCGGCAAGAACGGATCCCCGAGGATGTCATCGAATTGGTTCCCGAGTCCGTCGCTCGCGAAAATATGGTGCTCCCGTTCAAAGAGGAAGACGGCGCGCTACGAATCCTGATCGCCGACCCCTTCGATCTGGAGACGATCGAGAAATTGCGGTTCATTCTGAACCGGAAAATTGAAACCGCTCTGTCCCCCGTGGAAGCCATCAACGGGGCCATCAACCAGTATTATGGGCAAGTGGAAGGGGAATCCGCTGACTCCATGTTGCAGGAGTTCACCGACACGGCGATCGACTTTACGGAGACCGAATCGGGGGATGGCGCGGAAGCGTCCGATGACGCCGACGAGAGCAGTGCCCCGGTTATTCGGCTGGTCAACCTGATGATCCAGGAAGCCGTCCAGTTGCGGGCCAGCGATATTCACGTGGAACCCTTCGAGGACCGCGTCCGGATCCGTTATCGAATTGATGGCGTTTGTGTGGAGCGTGAAAGTGCCCCCCGCCGGATGCTCTCGGCCTTGATTGCCCGGATCAAGATTCTCTCCAAGATCGATATCTCGGAAAAGCGGAAACCGACCGACGGACGAATCAAGATTACGGTGGGTGACAAACAGCTCGATTTGAGGGTCAGTATCATTCCGACCAATCACGGTCAATCATCCGTGATGCGGCTGCTGGACAAAGACAACATCAAGGTCGGGGTGCGTCAGCTAGGTCTCAGCCAACGTGACTACCGAACCTTCAACTCGCTGATCCGTCGACCCAATGGCATCATTCTGGTGACAGGTCCGACGGGTTCCGGAAAAACGACCACGCTCTATGCGGCGATGAACGCGTTGAACCGTCCGGACCGCAAGATCATCACGGCGGAGGACCCGGTCGAGTACTACCTGCCGGGGATCAATCAGGTGGAAGTTCGGCACTCGATCGGACTCGATTTCTCGCGCATTATCCGTTCGATGTTGCGTCAGGCACCGAACATCATTCTGGTCGGCGAGATGCGTGATCACGAGACCGCATCGATGGGAATCCAGGCCTCACTGACTGGACACCTGGTTTTCAGTACTCTGCATACGAACGATGCGCCCAGTTCTATTAGTCGAATGGTGGACATCGGTGTACCTGGATACATGGTCGCCAGCTCGGTCATTGCGGTGCTTGCACAGCGTTTGGTGCGGACGATTTGCCCCCGATGCAAGGTCCGCTACCAGCCCAGCGAGAGCGTCATCGCCGACGCTCAGCTGCCACCCGAAATGGTCGCCCAGGCGGAATTCAGCCGCGGCAAGGGGTGCCCGTATTGCGGCCGCTCGGGCTACCGCGGCCGGATCGGAATTTACGAGCTGATGGTCATCAACGGGAAACTGCGCGAGATGATGTTCCGCGGTGCCGACACCAAAGAACTTCGCGTTGAGGCCATAAAAAGCGGGATGTCGACGCTGTATGCCGATGGCATGCTCAAGGTCATTCGGGGCATCACGAGCTTCGAAGAGGTCTACCGGGTCGCCAAGCAGACCGAACAGGAAGAGCTCGCGCTCGACCACCTCGTCCAGGACCTTGATTCCCTCTAGGCCGCGGGAAACTTACATCCGGCAAACTCGTTCCACGGGGCGATTCTCGCGGTCTGCCGGCGGGCATTCCTCCCGGTCCAACGAGGCACCGACGAGTTTCACGAAGCCGATGTGAAGTCTTGAAAATTAAATGCCACTCGCCCAGGGGGGCAGTGGCGATCGTTTTTTTGCTCTGCGACAATCTTTTTTGAACTTATTAAATACGTCGGGATAATGCTGGCATCCTGACGTGCATCGAAGCGGGTCGGGTGAGGCCTGCCACGATGTGCCCAGAGACGGGTGGCTGACGGAGGCCGACTCGCTCTTCTCCTTCTTCTCTCGCCCATCAATCTCGACGGAGACCCATCGATGGCAACCGTATTGATCGACAAGCTGCTGCAAGCGGCTGTGAAGCAAGGGGTGAGTGACATCCACATCGTCGTCGGCCAGCCGCCCGTCTTCCGGCTGCACGGTCGGATGCGAAAGCTGGAAACGAAAACGCTCGAGGGCGAAGACGCCGTCGCGTTGATGAAGTCCATCACGCCGGAACGCTGCCAACGCGAACTGC
>JBCBOO010000451.1:0-2679 GCA_039821235.1 Planctomycetota bacterium | reverse complement strand
TTGTTCAGACGATCAGACGTGTCGTAGGCATAGTCCGTTTCGTTGCCGAGCTCGTCCGTGTACTTGGAGACTTTGCCTGCACCGTCTGATCCGCTGGGTACGTAGGCCCAAGACATCGTGGCATACTCGGCCGTTTGGACGTCGTCGGTTGGATTTCGGTTGTAGGTGGCGGGCGTTGCGGTTCCGGGGTTGGACGGGCCATCCTTGAGGCCCACCGCTGTCGTCAGCTTGCGTCCATCTGCGTCGTAAGTGTGTTTTGTGACGTGACCGTTACGGTCACGCTCACGTGTCACCAATTCGAGGGAGTTGTAGGTGTACGCTTCGAACGTGCCATCCTGGTATTCCGAGAACGTCATTCTCTGGTTGGTGTCGTACTCAAAGTCGCGGCGGATCCCACGCGAGTCTTCGTAACCACTCGGACGCGAGTCGCCACCTGAGCCGAGGCCAAAGAGCGTCTCTGTGTTCGACTCATTGCCGCCGGAGAAGCTTGGTGCTCCAGTGAACGGGTTGTCCCCCTCCGTCCAGTCGAGTCCGTAGTAGGAAGCCTTCAGCTCATTGCCAGAATTCGAGAAGCTGTCTGCCAGTCTTCCTCCACCACGATAGATAACACCTTCACCGGGGTTGGTTGTCGCGTTGCCATCATCGCTGCCGTTGAAGTAACGCACTTCACCGGCGCCATCGGTCACGTAGCGAACCAATCCCACGGAGGTTGGAACGACTGTGCCGCCAACTGTGGCGACGGCGCCAGAGTGTACCACCGTCTTGCGGCGGTGCTTCGGCTCGGCGGCGACATCGACGATGTCCATCTCGATCGAACCATTCGCTCCGGCCGCGTAAGTGAAGGTCGATTGGCTGCTGTCTGGATAATCGATCTCGCTAATGAAACCGCCGCCGTAGGTGTAGTCGACGGTTTGGCCGCCCGGCTGAGTAATGGTCTCGACGACCCAGTCTCCGTTCTGCTGCGTGCTGTAGTAGTCGATCGAGATCGCTTGGCCGTACGAATCAGTGATCGTATTGATTTGCCATTGCCGTTCCGGCGAGGCTGTGATCTCAGCGGGGGTCCAGGTCTTGTAAGCAACGTCAAAGCCACGACCGTGAATGCCTTCGACGCTTACTAACCGTCCATGAGGCGGGTGATCGGTGACGGGGTCATACCCAGGAGGTGACACTCCGGCCAAGAGCAACTCAAACAGCATCACGTTGCCGTATTGATCTGTGATCCGTGCGTACTCCGCTCCGGTGAAGACGAAATCGGTGCCGTTGGTACTACTGCCAGTCACAGCTGACATCGTGCCATCGAGCATTTCGATCGAGCGGGTTCGCCAAGAATAGTCGGCGTCTGGCTCGAGTGTGACATCGTACGCACCAGGTCCGGTTGAGGTGAATTTCGCGTCAAACCGTGTCGTGAAGAACTGGTTGGGGTCGAACATGACCACTTCGCCATCGATTCCTGGATCATGCTCGTACGCAAGTTCAAGACGTATGTCGACCTGAAGGAAGCATCCTGCACCAAATGAACCGCTGCGGTCGATGTCGCGCGTGCGGTGGATGCGTTGGGCAAACGCGGTTGAGAGTGGATTGGGCGGGAGGACATCCCAACCCCAATGCATGTAGTTGTAGGTCAAATTGTTGATGCGAGACTGGCCGTCTTCTTCCACCGGAAAGTCTGGAGGCGCTTCTTGGCCAATTCGGCATATGTCACCGCCTCGCTCATTGAACCCACTGCCGCTGCATGTGAAGCATCCACTGCCGCCACCCGTGGTTCCTCCGCCGCCACCTGAAGATCCACCACCACCGGGCGTGAAGCCACCGCCACCAATCTGCCAGCCGCCGTTGCCACCCGTGGATCGCCCTCCGCTGTAAAGCGAATAGCCGCCACCCCCAAAAGAACCAGAAGCACGCCCACTCGCCGATGGCGGAGGGACAAAGAGCTCGATGTCCGTTGAAGGATTGTAGAGCGGCGGATCATTTGCAACTGCATCTTCTGCTGACTGCTCGGCCACTTCTGGCGTCATCGCACCGGGCTCGTCTGCAAGCGTGACCGATGGCCCTTGCTGCCCGATCCCTCCGCCACCACCACCACCAAGTCCACCACCAGGACCGCCTTGCGCGACGACTGGCTTCGTTTGCCAATTCACAAAGAACGGGGCCGTGACAACACCAATCCCCGCTGCCAGCACGAGCAACAGCCTGAGCGTTCCGGCCATCGTATTCGGGATGAACTTTTCAATACTCATCGTAAATCCGTTAGCGAAAGAATCTGAAGAGAAGGGGGAGCGAGACGAAGAAGACAACTAGTGCGCGATGGAAATATCAAAACGCACACGGCCAGACGTGACGGGCGAAGCCGCAAGAACCTTTGTGCTACGCGCTGATCCAGACGAAGCCGTAAAGATCGCTTCGGCAAGACCGTCGCTATTGGCGGCGACCGTGATGCTGCCAAGCCCGTTTGAAAACGTGCCAAGGTCCGTGGCCATCAAGCTCACGGGCATCTCCGGGTCAGTCAGCAACTGAAGGCGGATCGACTCACCCTTCTTCATCGCATGCCGAAGCGATGACTGCGTCGCAAGCCGTGGCGTCTCCGCGCTCGGCTGTGCCGATTGCCACACACGACCAGGGACCACACGGCTCAGATACGCATCTGGGTTCTGCTGGTAAGACTCCAAGTCAAACGCGGGT
>JBCBOO010000450.1:0-2685 GCA_039821235.1 Planctomycetota bacterium | reverse complement strand
ACTCTCGGCAAAGCTCTGGCCACCAATCCGCACAGCCCTCTGGCGCACGCGTTGCTGGCCGCGATCGCCCATCTCAAAGGCGATTTTGAAGCGGAGAAGCAATTGCGTGAAAAAGCGCTCGAGCATTGGCCCAGCAATCCGGAGGTCGATCACCTGATCGGGCGAAAGCTCTCGGACAACTATCGATTCGCCGAAGGCGCCGCCTATCAGCGTCGCGCGATCACGTTTGCCCCGCAACACATCGCCGCGAACTTTCAGCTGGCGCAGGATTTACTTCGCCTCGGTGACAGCGAAGTCGGATGGGAGTTGGCCGACCAAGTCGGCGAAAGTGATCCGTACAACGTGGTTGCATACAACCTGCTGACATTGAAAGACCGGTTGGACGGTTTCGAGACGTTCCGCGTCGGCGATGAGATACAAGAGCCGATCCTGGTGCGAATGGATCCCAAGGAACGAGCCGTTTACGGTGACGCCGTGGCCGAACTCTTGTCCGACGCCCGAGCGGTCTTGTGCGAGAAGTACGCTCTGGAACTGACCCGCCCCATCATCGTCGAAATCTTCCCCAAGCAAAGCGACTTTGCGATCCGAACGTTTGGCCTGCCGGGTGGCGAAGGCTTTTTGGGCGTGTGCTTTGGGTCGGTGATCACGGCCAACAGCCCCGCCTCGCAGGGTCCAAGACCGTCGAATTGGAAAGGCGTTCTGTGGCACGAATTCTGCCATGTTGTGACGCTGACGAAAACCAAGAACCGGATGCCGAGATGGCTCAGCGAAGGAATCTCGGTCTACGAAGAACGTCAGCGAGACCCGCGATGGGGCCAGTCGATGACGGCCGAGTATCGAATGCGGATCAACGGTGAAGGGTTAACTCCGATCGGTGAGCTCAGTGGAGCCTTCCTCAATGCCGATTCGTCAATGGACTTGCAATTCGCGTACTACGAGTCGTCGTTGGTGGTGGAGTTCCTTGTCGACGAGTACGGACTGGAATCTCTGCAAGCCCTACTGGATGCTCTTGCCGCGGGCCGGCGAGTGAACGAAGCCATCGCCGAAACTATCGCGCCGCTCGAGCGGCTTGAGGTGCAGTTCACGGAATTCGCACGCGACTTGGCGGCAAAATTCGGCACCTCCGAAACCGGAGACGTCCTTGAATTTGAACGTCCGGATTTGCCACCGGAATCGCCCGCCGAGGACACACTAAAATGGGCTTCGTCCAATCCGAACAATTACTGGGCAAGGCAAGCCTTGGCGGGGCTCAAGATCGTCACCGACCCCGAAGGTGCGATCGATGATTTGCAGTTTCTTGTCGAACATCGCGCTGCCACAGCCGAGCGAGGTGGCGTGTTGGAGCTGTTGGTCGACGCCCACGCCCGCCTGGGCGATGAAACCAAAGAGCGCGCGGCAATTGAAACGCTCTTAAGCCAATCCGCCGATGCGCTTCCCGCCATGCAACGCTTCATTGAAATGGAGATCGATCAATCGAATTGGGAATCCGTGTTGCAAACCGCCCAAAAAGCGACAGCCATTCAACCGTTTTCAGTCGAAGTTCAGCAAACGATCGTCGATGCCTGCGAGGCACTCGGGACGGAAGAGCAATCGCTTGGAGCACTTCGCGCACTCGAGGCCATGGATCCGGTCGATGTCGCGGGCCTGCACTTCCGGTTTGCGAAAGCTCACGCGGCGGCGGGCGATCGTCAAGCCGCCCGGCAACACGCGATCGATTCCCTGTTGATCGCGCCACGATACCGCGAAGCCCTGACATTCCTCTTGGAACTGGAGAAGGAAGATGAGTGACACGAAAAAAGGGGTCAGGGGTCTTTTCCAAGTGACACCCGAAAGGCTCTTCCGTCCATTTGCTCGGCGAATGCTATTTCTGGTGGGCTTGATTTGCCTGGCGGGTCTTGCCGCCGCGCAGTGGGGACGCCGTTTCCGCTCGATCGCCGAAGACCGGCGAGGCGTTCCGACCTGGGAGGTCAACCCAAACTTTCCGGGTGACACGTTTACTTTCGCGCGAGTCCGCTATGACTCCTATTATGGACGTGGCGGGGGAGCCGGTTGGCGAACGGACTACCCCGATAGCGACCTCAATTTCTCACTCCGACTCCATCAATTGACAACCATCAAGGTCAATCCCGATCCAGTGATCGTCAATCTCACTGATGAAAATCTGTCGGACTATCCCTTTCTCTACATGATCGAACCCGGAAGTCTCGCATTTAGCGAAGCCGAAGTCATCGCGTTGCGGCGTTACCTTCTGGCCGGCGGGTTTTTGATGGTGGATGATTTTTGGGGCGATACACAGTATGAAAATCTTGCCTATGAACTCGCGCGGGTCTTTCCCGATCGCAAGCCGGCGGAAGTTCCACTGGAGCATGAAATCTTTCATATCGTTTATGACATGAAAGAGAAACCGCAAGTGCCCGCGATCAACACGGGGCGTTATGGACAGACTTTTGAGTATGCACGCGACGGAAGCGATACGAGCGTCCCGCACTATCGAGCGATTCTTGATGACAAAGACCGTATCATGGTCTTCATCTGTCATAACACAGACTTGGGCGACGGTTGGGAACGCGAAGGTGAAAACCAGGACTACTTTCGCGAGTTCTCAGTAAAGAAAGCTTATCCTATGGGAATCAATATCGTGACCTACGCCATGACACACTAACAGCTTGTCGATCTTGAGATGAC
>JBCBOO010000044.1:0-29825 GCA_039821235.1 Planctomycetota bacterium | reverse complement strand
CGTACCAAAGTGTCGCCGTAATGGAAGCCTCCCAACAAAGGACGGCGGAACTGGCGAAGTTGACCAACGACTTTGCCGAAGCCGGTGAAGGACTACGAGCCGACGCGGATCGGTTGCAAACCGAGCTTTCACTGATCAACGCGAGACTGATTGGTGCGCGGGGTCAAACAGAAATCGCTTCGGCAAGGCTGGCGGAAACACTTAGTCTGCGTTCGGGCGAAGCGATCGTGCCGATGGAGTTGAACTTGTTACCGATTCAGTGGGAGGAATCGAGCGACGACCGCAACGCACTGGTCGCGACCGGACTTGCGATGCGTCCCGAACTCAAAGAAGCACAGGCGTTGGTCGCGGCGGCATGCGAAGCCTACAAACGCGAACGCTACGCGCCTTTTATTCCAAGTGTTTTACTCGGATTCAGCACCGGTGGTTTCGGCGGAGGGTTGGGGAATGAGTTGGATGACGTCTCCAATCGCTACGACATCGATGCGGTGATGTCTTGGCGAGTTCGAAACCTGGGTTTTGGCGAGCAAGCCATCCGGCGGGGACACGCGGCGCAGATCCAACAAGCCAAATTTCAAAAAGTCAGCCGCATGGATCAAGTCGCTCGCGAAATCGCCGAAGCACATGCGACGGTCGCGTTTCGACAAAAACAAATGGCCGCCACGGAACTTGCCGCCTCTGCCGCGAGAGATTCTTACGGCCGCAACTTGAAACGGATTCGCGATGGTGAAGGGCTGCCGCTGGAAGTCTTGCAGTCCGTTCAAGCGTTGGAGGCCGCCGAAGCTGCGTACGTCGAGTCCATCGCGGCTCACAACATCGGCCAACTCACTCTGCAATGGGCTCAAGGTTGGCCCGTGCAACCACCGGCAACCATCGCAGGCTTGTGATACCATGGCGGGACTTCATTGCTCCCACCCCCAAGGATTCCTGCCATGCAACGCCGTCTCGCTCTGGCGACCCTCGCCGGTCTCGCGTCCACCACGTTGGTACGTTCCGGTTTCAGCGCGACGCCGATCAACGGAAAATCACAAACGCCGTGGATTCGCAAGACGCTGAAAATCAACATGATTCAGGTCAAGGGATCTTTGGAAGACAAGTTTTCCGCAGCAAAAGCGGCCGGCTTTGAAGGCGTCGAAGTCAACGTCCCCCTGTCCGGCATGAGCGTCAAGGACATTGCCGAAGCCGCCGAGGCAACGGGAATCCTGGTCGACGGCAGCGTGGGCGGAACCCACTGGCAAGTTCGCCACAGCGATCCCGACGCAGCGGTTCGAAAGAAAGCGTTGGACAATTTGATCCTCGGCTTGGAACAAACGGCGGCCCTTGGCGGCGACAGTTGCCTGCTGGTGGTTGGACACGGAAAGGATGGCACACCGCAAGAAGTCACCGAGCGGACGATCGCCAATATCAAACAAGCGCTTCCAACGGCGGAACGACTCAAGGTCCAGATCCTAATCGAGAACGTTTGGAATCACTTCCTTTACGATCACGCCGGCGATAGCACCCAGTCTGCTCAGCCGTTGGCCGATTACGTGGACGCGTTCGAGTCACCCTGGGTCGGACTGCAATTTGACCTCGGCAACCACTGGAAGTACGGCGACGTCGCGGATTGGGTACGTGTGCTTGGCAAACGAATCAAGAAGCTGGACATCAAAGGTTTTTCACGCGAGACCAATCGCTTTACCAAAGTCACTGAGGGCGATGTGGACTGGCCCGCGATTGAAGCCGCCTTGCGTGAGATCGGCTTTACCGGCTGGTGCGCCGCAGAAGTGGGTGGAGGTGGCCCCGAACGTCTCCAAGAAATCGCCACCAACATGGAATCGGCACTGAACTGCACCAAACCGCTTCAGGCAGAGGTTTGATCCGCCAAATGGGAGCGCACCATGGATGGTAAATCGTCGGAGAATCCGACCTGCCACGTCTCCGTCATGCCCGACGAGATTGTTGACTGGGTCGCAAGCTGCAAACCGCGTGTGGTCGTTGATGGAACCTATGGTGCGGGCGGTCATTCGCAGTTGCTTTTGAATCTCGTTCCAAACGACGGCCTTGTCATTGGAATGGATCGAGACCCTCTGGTCTTTCAGCGAACCCAGGAGGAAGTTCTTGACGATCGGTTACAGGTTTTTCTGGGCAGCTATGAACAGATCCCAAAAGCGCTTGCGGCTTGCGAGCGTGAATGCGCCGATGCGATCGTCTTGGACTTAGGCCTTTCCAGCGACCAGCTTGCCGACCGCAATCGAGGCTTCAGCTTTCAATTCGAAGGCTCGCCGTTGGACTTGAGGTTTGACGACGAAAATGGCATCCCGGCCAGCGAATGGTTGTCGCGTCAAAGTGAATCACAGATCGCCGATGCGATCTATCAATTTGGCGAAGAACGCTATAGCCGTCGGATTGCAAGAGCCATTGTCACGAAGGCCCGCAGCGGACAACCGGTTCGCACGGTCGGTGATCTCGTCACGATTTGTCGCTCCTGCGTGCCGCGCGGCAAGCACCACGACATCCACCCGGCGACACGGACCTTTCAAGCACTTCGGATTGCGGTCAACGACGAACTCGGCATCTTGCAACGCACACTCGCCGCCGCCGCGGATTGGCTCCGTCCCGGAGGCCGCCTGGCAGCGATTAGCTTTCATTCGCTGGAAGATCGCCTGGTCAAAAATGCCTTTCGAGAAGACGACCGTTGGGAAATCCTGACGAAGAAACCACTGCGTCCCACGGAACAGGAGGTCATGCAAAACCCTCGTTCTCGAAGCGCGAAACTTCGAGTCGCGGCCCGGTCAGGGGGACCTCTTCCGCCCTGAAACGGGTGATTTAGCGAGATTCAAACGACCGGTCATCTTCAAAACGAAACCGGCTATAATCTTCCACACTCGTTCTTCCCCACCCCCACTCTCCCGGAGTCCCGCCATATGTCTACCGAGCAGCCTTCTTCTCCCAACCGACGGCGATTTTTGGCGAGCAGCGCCACCGCAGCTGCCATTTCGTCCGTCGCCACCTTGCCAGGACGCGCCAACGCAGCTGCCAAAGCAAACGAGCGGTTACGAATCGGATTCATCGGCCCCGGCGGACGTGGGTTTGGCGCCCACGTGAAGACGCTGTGCGACCTACATGGTGAAGGCCGCAACATTGATCTGGTCGGCGTTGCCGAAGTCTATGAGACGCAGCGGGACATGGTTGCCGACTACATCAAGGACAAAACAGGCACCGATCCGGGACGCTATGTCGACTACAACGACATGATCGCCAAAGAGAACCTGGACGCGGTTTGCATCGGAACACCGGACCACTGGCACCACAAACAAATCATCGATTCACTGGACGCCGGACTGCACGTCTACTGTGAGAAACCGATGACCAAGAGCGTCGAAGAAGCCTTTGACGTCGAAGCGAAATGGAAGTCATCGGGCAAGGTCATGCAGGTCGGCGTTCAGTCGACCAGCCTTCCCGTTTGGAATGAAATCCGCTCTCTCCTGCAAGACGGCAAACTCGGCAAGGTGCTGGGCTTCCAAACGGAATACTTCCGAAACAGCAACGTCGGTCAGTGGCGATACTACAAACTCGTCAAAGACATGAACCCCAAGAAAATCGATTGGGATCGATGGTTGGGTACCAACGAGGACCTCGCCCCAGAGATGCCGTTCGACCGCGCGATCTACAAGCAGTGGCGGCGTTTCTGGCCCTTCGGCAGCGGAATGTTCACCGACCTGTTCGTCCACCGCACCACTTCCATGTTGAAGGCGACGGGATTGCGAATTCCGGGTCGTGTTGTCGGCGCGGGCGGGATTTTCCTGGAGTACGACGGCCGTGATGTTCCCGATGTTGCCACCGTGGTTGCTGACTTTCATCAGGGTGTTCAAGGCTTGATCACCGCAACGATGTGCAACCAAGAATCACGAGTCAACCAGCTGATTCGAGGCCACTACGGTACGTTCCTTCTTGGCAACGGAGAAAGCTTTGACGGGTTCGAGTTTGTCCCCGAACGACGCCAGGTCACGACGAAGGGCGATAGTGCGAAGCGCTCATTCGAGAAAGAGCGTATCACCACGAAACCGGTCAAAAACACGACGAAAGCGCACTTCGCTAACTTCGTCGATGCCTGTGAAGCGGGCGATCCGATGCTTTGCAACAACCCGCCCGACTTGGGTGCTGCCGCAATGGCCGTCGTCAACTTGGGAGCACAGAGCTACCGAAACGGCGAAGTCTACTTCGTCGGCGAAGGCTCGCGAAACGTCGAGACGACGGATCCAGGTTGGGCAAAACACTGGGAAGAAAAGTCCGCCAAGCGAGAGCTGCCCAACCACATTCCAGGTTGGACGGCCGGTGACTTCGGCAGCAAGCTCGAAGATCCCTCGTACATGGATCAAGCTGGCCCCTGGGTCGACGGCAAAGACCCCGCCGGCTCCTAAGCCAAGTTCGACTGGATCCCGCCTGTCATCGGTAAGCTCGTAGGACAGGCATCCTGCCTGTCATCGGTAAGTACGTAGGACAGGCATCCTGCCTGTCTTTGATAAGTACGTAGGACAGGCATCCTGCCTGTCTTTGGCATGCCTGTCTTCGGTAGCAGACAGGCTGGAAGCCTGTCCTACGGTTGGAGGGGATTCATTCGGGTCTTGGTTGGTTGCTCCAGTGCCCCGAGGGATCGGTGCCTCGGACATGAACCCCTTTCTCGTTCCATCCCAAGTCCGCTCGAACATCGGCGCTGCAATAACGCAGCGTCAATGCACAACGACGTCGATCGGATTCGTTGGCATCGCTGCCATGCAGCAATAAATCGGCGTGAATGGATGCCTGTCCCGCCTTCAACGGGTCATAGACCAGATCGCCGTACTGCTCGGGGTCATCGATCGTTTGATTGAGAACATTGTGTTCGGCCGAGTCACTTGGGCGATACGTCATGTGCCCTTGGGTGTGCGATCCCGCGATGAACTTCATGCAGGCGTTTTCTTGATCGGCATCATCGATGGCCAACCAAACGGTGACCGCCTTACTGGGTGAAAGGGGCCAATAGCTCGCATCTTGATGCCATGCCACCGCTTTCCCATCTCCCGGCATCTTGCAAAAGAAGTGGGACCCCCAACCGATGACATTTTCACCGAGGAGGTCGGCGACCGGAGTCACGATGCGGTCATCCGTCAACAGATCATGCACCCGCCCATACTTGAGGTGCGCCGAGCTGATCGAATAGCTATCGCCTCCGCTTGCCGTCACCTTGGCGAGCAACTCATCGAAGTAGTCGCGGATAGCGTGGATCTCCGCGGATGAGAAAACTTCCAGCGGCGCAACGTAGCCTCGATCATTGAAGTGTGCGACTTGCTCGTCACTGAGAACACGCCGCTTCCCCGCGGCTGCCGGATGAAAGCTAAGGTCGCGTTGCAGGGACTCAAGTTCCTGTTCAGTCGGAATGATATTGAAATCCTTCATCGGTCATCGCTCGGGGAACGGAAAGGGGAGTAGAGCTGGATTTACTCTTGTTCGGCTAGCTCGTAGAGCGGGGTCGCGATGCCATTGGCATCCACTTCCCAGGGCGTCCAAAGGATCTCAACATCCTTGACCTTCAAGTCACTTTTCCGAGGCGGGATATCCGTGCTCTCAAGCTCAATCTGATCGATGTCACATTCCTCGGCAAGTTCCCTTAGCTCTTCCGTCAGATCTCTCTCGAGTTCCGCCATGTCGTCGTGAAGCTTTTCGAGCGAGTCTTCGGCGCGGCGAATATCATCTTTTTGCTGCGAGGCGCGTCCCACTCCGCGAGCCGCCGTCATCACACCGCCACGTCGACCGCCAACAAAGGCGCCGAGAATCGAAGAACCCACGGATAAGATGGATGAAAACCTTGCCTGGCTGTACTGCGACTCTTCGCGGTCCACGCGCGCTTCGGCCGTGCGAATCTTCTTCTCCAGGGAGTCCATCCGCGAATCATATTTATCTCGCAGTTTTTCCGTTTCCAAATCACGCTTCTCGCGCAACAACTGCTGAAAATACTGCCTCGCCTGGCCGCGATCCATCGCACCGGGCGCATAGCCTTTCAGGCCCGGGCACTTAAACAGAGTGGTGTAACAATGGCGATAGAGGTAGTCCTTGAGCTGCGACTTGAACTTTCGATACGCCGACTTGCTGCGCAGCCCATCGGGTAGTTCCGTGAATCGGTATTCGGGTTCGGGCTCGGATAAAAAATCAGCCTCGCGCGGCAGGCGGACGCTTTCGTCCCAAGGTGTTTCGGGAACACCTCCCGCGCAAACGGTCAATCGCACATCGTCCACCCAGTGGTCCAAATCGGCGCTTGAGCGAATAAAGTGCAAGGAAGCTTGTCCGAGAATCGCGGGCCGATAAACGCGTTTTACATTCGGCCTGATCGTTCGCATCGCGGCGAGGAACCGTTCCTCAATGCCGCTGGGAATCACGGGCCGCGTGATCTCCTCGGCGGGTTCTTCGATGGGCTCCGAAGTCGCTTGACGCTTCTCAGACGCGGCTTGCTTGCGCGGCGCCATCAACTGGCTAATCTGCTTGCGTGCCAGCGGCCCCGATAGAAACGACATTGCCCAGCGTGTTTGGAACGTCACCGGAACACCATCGTGGACGTTGTTCATCAGGAACACCCGTTTCCCCAAACCGGCGAGGGTTTGCTCCATCTCCTGACGATCGAACGCCTGCCCGGATTGAACCGCGGCGCCTTCGAGCCCCTCCAGCACGCGAGCTTTGTCACGCTCGGTCTGCAACCGGCCCAAAAACCACGTCCCGATATTGGAGAGCCCTTTGTAGTCCAAGTCGACCGGGTTTTGTGTTGCCAGTGTGACGCCCAATCCGAAGGCGCGTGCTTGTTTCAGCAAGGTAAGCATCGGTGGCTTACTGGGCGGGTTGCGAACCGGTGGAAAGTAACCGGCGACCTCATCCATGTAGAGCATGGCTCGCAGGGAACTGGTTCCGGTTTGCCGTCGCATCCAAGCGACCATTTCATTCAGGAGTATCGTGACGAAGAACATGCGTTCGCCGTCATCAAGGTGAGCAATCGAAAGGATGGAAAGCTTGGGTTTGCCCTCGGGCGTGTAGAGCAATCGATCGATCGACAAACCGTCCCCTTCCAGCCAGGATGCAAAGGCGGGAGACGCAAGCAAGTTGTTCAGCCGCATCGCGAGCTTGCCTCGTTCGCTGGCCGGCATAAAACTCTCCAAGTCGACGACACCGATTCGCTTGATCGGTGGGTGCTGAATCAAGCGAATCAGTTCGGCAAGTTTGACGTCCTTTCCGTCACGCCACTGATGGCTCAAGATCGACGACAGCAGAATGTGCTCGGGCGAAGTCAGTGGATCCGCGTCGAGTGACAACAGTGTTAACAAACCGGAAACAGCCCCGGTGACACGCTCCCCGATCGCTTCGACGTCGTCGAGTGCTTCCGGTGGCGGCGCATCAAAGCTCTTGAGCACGGTGATCGGCAGCCCGATGGTGCTGCCGGGCGTGTAGATCGCAACATCAACCGAGTCTTTGAGCTTGGCAATCCGTTCCGGGGATTGGCCCCAACTCGCCAGCCCTTCTCGCCAGCGGTCCGCCGTTTCCGCCGCGAGTTCGTCAACGGTCTTCCCTTGCCGAGTTGCCTCTTGTTTCTCCAACCACGGAGCAAAGTCAGACGGCTCCAAATCAGGAAACGTCAGCAGTAAGTTTGCGAGGTCACCCTTGGGATCAACGCAAATCGCGGGGATGCCGTCAATCGCCGCCTCTTCCAAGAGTGAAATGCACAGCCCCGTTTTTCCGCTGCCGGTCATCCCGACACACATCGCGTGTGTGCAAAGATCTTTCGCATCATAAAGCAACAATTGGTCCAATAACTCGCCTTTGGCAAGGTCGTATTGGCGTCCCAAATAGAACGAAGCTAGTTTCTCGAAATGGGCTGGATCGGGAACGCTCATAAACTCGAATGCAAATCGTCGGAGAAGCGAAAAAGGGTGGTCGTTGTCGAGTGATACTTTAGCGATTTCGGTCGCCCGGCTCGATCGGGCGGAACATCCGCTCATCCGTGCTCAGGAGGAACCTAAAATCGCGACTGACGCTGAGTCAGGTACTCCGTCAAAGCCATGTCGAAAGGCATGCTCGTGTCCAGCGGAACGTAGTCGATTTGAAGTCGATTGCATCCCTCGCGATAGGCATCGCGAAAAGCATCGAGCTCGGACAAGTAGTCTTCTCGAAAGCCGGTCGCATCCACGCTGACGGACTGTCCCGATTCCATGTCGGTAAACTGAACCGGCCCGTCATACGGGAATTCCACTTCGGCGGCGTCGAGGACGTGAAACACGATCACGTCATTTCCCGCGTGCTTCAATCGAGCCAGCGCCGAAATGGTTTCATCGATTTGCTGCTGCCAGCCGTCTTCGTCTTCACCACTGCCGGCGGGCCAGAGGTCACTAAAGAGCATCACCAGTGACTGCTGCTTTAGCATCGCCGCGACTTGCGTCAGCGATGCCGGCAAGTCGGTTAACCCGGTTGGTTGCAACTTGGAGAGTTGTGCGATCACATCACCAAGATGACCTCGCCGAGACCGCGCGGGCAATGAAGCGTTTAGCTTTTCGCCGAACGTGATCAGGCCCACCGGGTCTTGCTGCATGATCATCAGATACGTCAACGCGGCTGCAAGACAGGTGACGTATTCGAACTTTGTCATCGATTGGCTTTCGGTAAAGCCCATCGAAGAGGAAAGATCGATGACGAGATAACCGAACAGATTTGTTTCGGCTTCGAAGCGTTTGACAAAGTACTTGTCGGTTTTGGCGTAGACCAACCAGTCGATCAACTTCGGATCATCACCGCGGTTGTAGCGCCGGTGTTCGCTGAATTGAACGGAGAATCCCTGGAACGGACTGCTGTGCAACCCCTGCAGAAAGCCTCGAACCACCATGCGGGCGCGCAAATCGAGCCGTTGGATTTGCTGGAGCGCTTCCGGTGAGAGCGGACTGCTCATTAGGTTGCCAGTTTTTCCGGTCGAGGCGGTTGGATATCGCCGATCAAACGCTCGACAATCGAGTCGCTGTTGAGCCCCTCCGCGGTCGCTTGAAAATTGGTACCGATTCGATGACGCAGAACCGGCAACGCGATTCGGCGAACATCTTCAATGTCGACGCTAAAGCGACCTTCCATCGCGGCGATTGCCTTCGCTCCGGCAATCAAGTTCTGGCCGGCTCTGGGACCGGCCCCGAAATCGACCAATTGGCGAACGTATTCCGGTGCCGTTTCATCCGACGGTCGCGTGGCACGGACCAGCGACGTGACGTACTTGATGACGAACGGATTGACCGCGATGCTGGTGACCAATTGCTGCACGTTTAAGATCGCTTTCGCCGAAAGCACTTTGTTGACAGTTTCGGTTTCGCCACGCGTGGTGGTCGTCAAGATTTCTTCTTCTTCACTGGCCGACGGATAGTCGAGTTTGATGTTGAACATAAAACGGTCCAACTGAGCTTCCGGAAGAGGATACGTTCCCTCCTGCTCGATCGGGTTTTGCGTCGCGATCGTGAAAAACGGTTTGGGAAGTTCGTAAGTCTCTCGGCCGACCGTGGTCTGACGTTCCTGCATCGCTTCCAACAAAGCGGCTTGGGTCTTCGGTGGTGTCCGGTTGATTTCGTCGGCGAGCAGAATGTTGGTGAAAATCGGTCCTTCGACAAATCGGAAGCTTCGCTTGCCCGCTTCATCTTCCTCCAGGACTTGCGTGCCGGTGATATCCGAAGGCATCAGGTCGGGTGTGAACTGAATGCGTTTGAACGAGACGTCCAGGATACTGGCCAGGGTGCTCACGATCAGAGTTTTTGCCAAACCGGGAACGCCTTCCAGTAAACAGTGTCCCCTCGTGTAGATGGCAGCGAGTAGTTGTTCGATCGTTTCCGTTTGCCCGACGATGACCTTGCCGAGCTCCTTTCGAATCACATTTTGGTGCCCCGAAAACTCCTTGAGTATTTCGCCCAAATTGCGCTGATTGCCTTTTGGCGGAGGGGGCGGTGGCGCTACATTCACGGTGACGGGTTATCCCAGAGAAATCGATCGCAGGATCAAGCTTCTTGATGTCCGGCCATCCCGCTACGCCGGCACACCAACCCCAGTGTAAGATGTAGGAGGGGTCAGAAGGAACGAGGGCAAACGCGAAAAGGGTCGCTTCGATGATGAATCATCACCGTTTAAGGAACATCGTCCCTCGGGGAAGGTACCGGAAGCTCGCGTTCGGCTTGACGGCAATCATGCTGGTCTCGCATCTCATTTGTCCCCCGGTGGCTTACGCTGCAGTGGACGCGACCGATGTGAGCCGCGCCATTGAGCGCGGCATCGCGGAGATGCGTAAGACTCAAAATGAACGCGGAGGATGGGACGAGTTTGTCGGTCACTCCTGCGGCCTGTCCGCACTTTGCACACTTTCCATGCTCAACGCCGGTGTGTCGCGGGACGATCCCGCCATCAAACGTGCCATGCGCTACCTTCGCTCGACCGAGGCCAGCAGTACGTATTCAGTCTCCCTGCAGACTCTTGTTTTCTGCCAGTATGGTGCCGCAGGCGATCTGCCACGGATTCGCAATAACGTGCAACTGCTGGCGAAATGGCAGTTGGAGTCGGGGGTATGGCACTACGGTGGTCGGCAGGGAGGCAACGGTGATCAATCCAACAGCCAATTCGCCGTGCTTGCATTGGGCGCGGCACAGGACCGAGGCGTTCAAGTCGATCCGGTGATTTTTGAACGGTCGATCCGGTACTGGAAAGCGACGCAGAATCGCGATGGCGGCTGGGGCTACCGAGGCAGCGCGTCGACCGGCAGCATGACTTGTGCCGGGGTTGCGTCACTGATCATTTCCAACGGAAGGCTCGGCAAAGGAAGCTCGTCGATCGAAGCCGGCGGCATCCAGTGTTGCGGCAACGATGACGACGACCAGGATCCGATTTCGCGCGGACTCGAGTGGCTCGGTCGCAGCTTTACCGTCGAGGACAATCCGGGCGGCCATGCTGCGACCTACTTTTACTACCTTTACGCGATCGAACGAACCGGGCGACTGTCCGGCAGACGTTTCTTTGGCGGACACGACTGGTATCGAGAAGGCGCCGAGAAACTCGTTGCGCTGCAAGATGACTTTGATGGATTTTGGACCGGTGGAGACTGGGAACGACGGAGTGTTGCCACGGCGTTTGCCTTGCTGTTCCTTTCCAAAGGGAAACGACAAGTCGTCGCCGGCCAACTCGATCACGGCAAGCAACGATCCGAGTGGCAACCGCATCCGGACGCACTTCGCCAGTTGGTGCGACAAGTCGAACGGGCCTGGGGACGCGACTTGACGTGGCAAACCGTGCAGTTGGAGCAGGCCGGCCTAACGGATCTGTTGCAAACCCCCGTTCTCATCATCAACGGAAAAGAATCGCTCAAGCTTGCCGAGGCCCAAGCGAGTCTTTTGAAGGACTACATCGACCAGGGCGGAACCATCTTGTTTGATGCCAATGGTGGTAACGGATGCGGGAACCCGGCGAACTTTCAAAACAGCGTCGCGAACTTGTGCGCGCAGTGGTACCCCGAAGCTCCGCTCGAGCGTCTACCGGCGACGCATCCCGTTTGGAACGCCGAACGCCCCGTGGATTTGGACGCGATGCCGGAGGGATTCTGGGTGTATGGCGTTCAAGCGTGTTGCCGTACGGCCGTCTTCTTCGTCCCCGAAAGTCTTTCTTGCCGCTGGGAACTGGCGGACGTTTTGTTTCGACGCGGCTCATCGGAGGATCCCATTCGTCGCCAAATTGAACACTCCGTCCGTATCGGGCAGAACATCATTGCGTACGCGACCGGGCGCGAACTGAAAGACAAACTGGATGCTCAACTGGTTCTTGAAGCCGATGCGCTCGATGCCGCGACACGAGGAACGACACGACTTGCGCGACTCAATTTGGGAGCCGGAGGCGAAGACGCAAGACGAGCGCTTCCGCATGCGGCGACGCTGATTCGAAAGCAGACTCAGGTCCCGGTTTCGGTTCCTGAAAACGCCATCTCCATTGACGAAGCCTCTCTTGCGGAAGTCACCGTGCTCTGGGTGCACGGACGACGTGAGTTCACCCTGAATGCGGAACAGCGAGCGACCTTGAAGCAGTTCGTCGAACGTGGCGGAGTGATTCTCGGGACCGCGATCTGCGCGGACGAAGGATTTTCGGCTTCGTTTCGAACTGAATTCGGTTCGCTGGTCGACGGGCCAACTTTGCGATCGATGCCCGCCGATCATCCGATGCTAACGCGTCGCTACTACGGGTACGACTTGAGCTCGGTCACGATCCGCCGCGTCCAACGCGGGAATCGCGGACAGCAGGTGCGCCGTCAAGTTTCACCACCCGTCCTCGAGTACGCGGAAGTCGAGGGCGTCGTTGCGATCGTCTTCTCGCCACTGGATCTCAGCTGCGCGTTGGAGAGCCAAAACTCGGTGCAGTGTCCAGGATACGCCACCGAAGATGCGGCAAAAATCGTCACGAACATCGTGCAGATGGCACTGCATCAGTAGGCCCAAAGCGTCCCGAGTTTTACTTGACCCGCCGACGACGGAGCGAGGGTCGAAGATGCAGAAAACGATGTCCTCTCGGACGCGTAACCCAAAAGTAACGCTATCCGTTTGGATTCATTCGTGTAAACTGTGGGGTTGGGTGCACTCCCCCTCGCGCATCCTCTCCTCTTCTTTCCCCGTTGTCCATTCACCGCCGCTATGGAAGCTCCGAGCCCCGAGGAATTTGCCCACCGAATCGCTGATCTCGGGCTCGCCGAACGTCGCGTCGTCGAACAAGCCCTGGGCGAGATTGGCGGTGTGGAAGTCACGCTCGAGTCGGTCGTCGATCAGATGCAGCGACGAGGGCTCGTTACAACCCTTCAAACCGAAAAAATCCTCCGCGGGGATCGCTCCGGCTATTTTTACGGCGAATACAAAGTCCTCTATTTGATTGGTGCCGGTACGTTCGCACGTGTTTATCGCGCTAGCAAGAAAGGCAGCGTCTACGCGATCAAAGTCCTTCGAAAACGCTTTCGCGATGAGCCGAAAGAAATGGAGCAGTTTCTGCGCGAAGGCCAGATGGGACTGGATCTCCGGCACCCCAACATTGTCAGCATCGACGAGGTCGTCGCAGACGTCCGACACCCCTTCCTGGTAATGGAATTCGTCGAGGGGCAAACACTGCGCGACCTGGTACGACTGCGAGGCAAATTGCCCTACGAGTTGTCATTGCGTTTGATGCACGAAGTCGCCTCGGGTCTCGCCTACGCAGCCAGCTTCGGAATTTCTCACCGTGACTTGAAGCTTTCCAACGTGCTGATTTCATCCGACGGAAAAGCAAAGCTGGTGGACTTTGGACTCGCGGCACTCAGCGACCGAAACAATCCCGAAATGATTGCGGACTGCCCCAACGCTCGCGCGATCGACTATGCCGCGCTCGAACGAGGCACGGGGGTTCGCAAAGATGACCCGCGGAGTGACATCTACTTTGCCGGCAACATGCTTTATCACATGCTGGCCGGACAACCCGCTCTGACCGAAACGCGTGACCGGCTTGCCCGGTTGAACGTCAGTCGGTTTCAACAGGTCCAGCCCATCACGGAGATCACGGAAGGGATCCCGGGCATGGTCTTGCAGTTGTTGACGAAGATGATGGAGTTCAATCCGGCGAAACGGATTCAAACCGCAGCGGCGCTTGCAGCGGAAATCCGCCGCGTGATGGATCAACTCGAAAAGGGGTCAACCCACTCCAACCAGGGAGATGGTCCCGCCGTCGGAGCGAACTTTGCTGACGAAGACGCACCCACCAATGAGGGTGAAGGTTATGTCGTGATGCTGGTGGAGTCGAAAGCGTCACTGCAAAACGCCATCCGCGAGCGATTGAAAGCGCGTGGCTATCGCGTCTTGATCATCCAGGACCCCAACCGCGCATTGGCTCGCTTCGAACCCGGTGAGGAAGCTCCGGCAGACTGTGTGATTTTTAGTGCCGCCGACATGGGATCGCTGGCGTTGGAAGCTTACAACCAATTCGCCACCGACGAACACACCTCGGAAATTCCATCGATTCTGCTGGTCGACCGCCGACAAGCCAGGATCGTTGCCGAAGCTCGACGTGGCCCGAGAAGACAGTTGCTGGCGTTGCCCCTGAAAGTCCGTGAACTACGCGTTGGGCTGATGAAAGTGCTCGCGGGAACGCAGCGACGTCCCCTCGGCACCTATTGACGCGGATTGGCTGCCGGCGGGGCGGTCGTGCTCGCTTGCATTTGCTGCCAAAGCTGGCTCGCGTTTTCAACGTCAGCCTTGGAAGCTCGCCCTTTTCCGTAAGCGATCCTGTCATAGGTCGTTGCCAGGTTTTGAGCCGGACGAAAAAGGGGACCAAAGATCGCCTTGGCGTCAAACCGTTCCTTGGTCACGCGCCGAAGCCGTGCGATGAATTCCGAGGGCGTCTCTTCGGGACTACGATCCCACCCTCGCTCGCGACTCCATGCTTCAAATGCTTGGAAGGTCACGACAATGATTCGCTGCGGATCGGACTCCCTCCCGATCGGGTTTTGAAACGATGAAAACGGTCTCGGCGGCGGACGGGCTTGCACCCGTTCCATGTTGCCACTGGCCGTCACTGGTTTTGCGTCGCGTTCGAACAAGCTTCTCCACCATGCGAGTATCTGATCCCGCATCAAATAGGCGTAGTACAGCACGACCGCGACGAGGGCGAGCATCAGCAACAACTTCAGCAGCGACGCAATCCCGCTGAATAGGTTGCCCAGAACGTTACTGGATGATTTCGGTTCTGACTGCGAGGATGGGTTTCCGTCCTGGTTTTTGCCATCGCTCGGCTTGCCAGCTTGGTCTTGGCGGGAATCCGGTGAGTCATTTCCGTCCGGCGATGACTGATCCGACTCGGAATTGGCTCCCGAATCACTTTCGTTTGGCTTCCCGGAATCACCTTGCTCGCTTTGCTTTTCTCCGGACTGCTTGCCAGACTTTTCACTTGAGCCCTTGTCGCCGGACTGATTCTCACCGGTTTGTTTCCCTTTCTCCTTGCCGTCTTGCTTGGAGCCACTCTTTTCCGAGGATTGTTCACCGGACGATCCCTTCGATTTACCGGCATCTTTACCGCCGGATTGATCGCCACTTCCCTTTTTGGAGGCGTTCTTGCCGCCGGAGCCTTTCTCTCCGTCTTCGCCGCCTGAGCCGCTTTGTTTTTGCTTGGCACCGCTCGATTTCTCGCCGGAGGATTTTGAGCCGGAACCGCTCGACGAAGGATCTTTCGATTCCCCGTTTCCGCTTCCCTTGCTCTTCTCGTTGACGTCTTTGCCCTCCGGACGACTGTCTTGCCGGGCACCGGCGTCTTGCTCGCTGCTCATGTTCTTCGCCGCTTCATCCCCCCATCCAAAGCGACTCGACCATTGTTCTTCGTTACCGAATTTTGGAGGTGACCATCCGGCCAGCATCGCGCCGGGCAGCGGAGCCAAAAAAGCGATCAGCAGCAGTGCACCGACGAGTGCGATCCCTCCAGTCAACCAAGCCACCGTTACATCGCCGGGCATGTCGACATCTCGCTGGCGAAGGTATCGCCGCAAGTTCAGGAAACTGGTCGTGACCAACAGCGACAAACTCGAGAAAAGGTAAATCGCCAAGAGCAGCTTGGCGCGTGACCAAGTCGCAGAGTCGCCTTGCAACATGAACTGCCCGACGCCAAACAACGGCAGGGCCGCCAGTGCCAGTAAGAACACCGTCCGTCCGGGCTGCGAACTCCGTTTGCGTTTTTCTCGTTTTGCCGCATTGGATTGGCTTTCACTGGCCTTGGAATCCGATTTCCCACCCATCCATTCTTCGATGCCTCGATCGACCAGTCCTTCACCGCTGGCGTCGACGGTTTCATCGATCAACGTACAGTCGTGCACGATTCGATCGGCGAGGTAGAGAATCAAGACGATCAGGCCGAGCGAGAAAAGCAAATTGCCGACAAAGCCCGTGGCCACGAAAAGCATCGCGGCACCCAACGCAATCGTGTAGCCTGCGGCGTAATTTCGACTCTCTTCAATCACCAAGCGGGCGAGCGCAACGGCGCCCATCGTGAACATCACGATCAGATAGAACAGCCGACTCGTGTAACCGCCGTCATGAAACAACAGGACGAAGAAGTTCGCCAGCGAGCTGATCATCAAGAAGATCAGCACTGGCGAGACGCCGACGGCGGCGTAGTCGACCGATTTTGGAAGGCGCCTCAAGGTAGCGGCCGGATTGGCGGATGAAGCATTTACCCAGCCGTTTCGGGGTGTGTCTTTCGATAGCGAGCCATGGCGGGGCCGACCTTGTTCATCGGTATCCACTTGTCGCGCGTCTTGGCACTTTGAATCAGTGTCTCGGGTTCGATCTGGCCTTTTTCGACCAATGACAGCAATTGCGATTCCGAAATCGGACCAACGCGCCGAGGCTTCCGCAGCCAGCTGCTGGACATGTAAAACCATTCGGTAGACATTTTTACCACCTCAAATTTATCCCGTTCAATCGACCACCGCTCGAGGTTACGAAGTTTGGTACGGGTCTTGTTAGATCAGTCTAAACCAACCCTTGGTCGTCGTGGGCCTGCGAAAAGCCCGTGATCGAGCCCAATTCTGGCTCCACGAAGGCTTCAGCGGCACTTTGATTCCGCCTATGATGCGCCTGGCGAAGGCCCCCTTCGTCTAGTTGGCCTAGGACGTCAGGCTTTTCCGCCTGGAAACGCTCGTTCAAATCGGGCAGGGGGTATTCGGCCGCAAAGGGAGCCGTTTCCGGTTTTTTTCACACAATGGCGTCAGAAACCGTGCGTTTTTGCGTCATGCAAGCGAAATGCCATCTAATTTTGTTTGACCCGGATCGTTTGATCATGAGATAATCTGGGTCCGGCGTCCTCGGAAGTTTGTTCGCCGGCTTTTCTCTGATTCCGGCGAGTGAACGCGAAATTGCATGCGTCGTGTTCGACTGGGCCTGGATCGCAAACCAACGCAACATTTGGACGCGCTATGACACATTCCGCTTCTCAGGCAGTCGAACACCCCCACGCTCGTGCGGTATCCGTTCCACTTGCTAAACGAAATCGTGGAAGAAAGATTCTGGCGGGCTTCTTCTGTTTTGCATTACTGGCGTTACTGGCGTCGTCGGCATTGGCGCAAAAGCCAAAGTTTGAGGTGATTCCGCTGGAGGGGAACCTCAAGCAGATCGATGCCAACTTGGAACGCGTGCAGCGTGCCGCAAGTTCATTCGCCAGCACCAACGACGTCAGCACCTTCCCGGCGAGAGAAGCTCAGGGAATCAGGAATTACTTTTCGCAGTACGTCCCGGCTAAGATCACTCAAATTGATTCACTGCATCAGGTGAATCAGGTGATGGGTCACGCCCGTCAAACCTTTAACCGAGCAGTGCGATCGGGCAAACCTGCCGCTCGAAATCTCCGGAGTTGGCTATACAGCGGACTCAAGCCGATTGCACTCGGGAACTATCACCCTGCCGCTCGCATCAACGCCATCAACTTCATTGCCAGCTTGGAGGCCCCCGCCCAACGCGGAGGACTTCCGAAACCTTACTCGATCGTTTTAACGGATCTTTGGCCTCTTTATTCGGACGCATCCAATTCAGATGGCGTTCGAGCAGCGGCCCTGTGCGGTATCGAGCGATACGTCAAGTTGACCGAAACGAAAGACATCGATGCGACCATCGCAGGTGAGCTCAAGACCGCGATGAACGAGTTGTTGACGTCTCCCGCACCCGCCGATCGAGATCCATTGGCCCACGCGTTTTTGCAACGTTATGCCGTCGACATCCTTCGGTACCTCAACAGCGACGCGGAACTTGGCAAGCAACTCGTGAGCATCAGCACCGAAGATGCAAACCCAAACTTGATCGCGATGCACTCCATTTCCGAGTTCGGACGCATCCCAGCCAAGCTGGACGAAGGAGCCGTCGATACCGAAGCGGTGCTGAAGAAATGGTCCGCTCGAGTCCTCGAAGACTTTGAGGCAGAAGTCGAACGCATCACTCGGCTCGATACGAAACTCAAGGCGAAAAGTCAGCCGCTTCCTCCCGAGTCATTCGTCAACTTGAAAACGGACAACCAAGCCACCAATGGCACCGGGATGATGGGAGGTGACATCGACGACATGATGGGAATGATGGGCGGAATGGACATGGACATGGATGACATGATGGGTATGAACGGCGGCATGGATATGGACATGGATGACATGATGATGGGCGGAATGGGAGGCATGGGATTTGGGGGCATGCAGCCGGAAGTCAAGCCTCAGCCACCGGAGATTGTGTCGACCCGCAAGAAGCTCAACCTTTCGCTGCAGTCGGTCTTGCTGGGTGTCATTGGTTCGCCCGAATTCCCCGAGGAACTCGAAGACGTGACGGCAACGCAGGGCCTGCTGGCAGCAGCACCGGCGGCATCCCAGGAACCGGTTGCCAAGTGGTTGGAAACGTTCAAGGGTGTCTCGGACGAAGTAAACAATCGATCCGTCGACCAACGCTCAAAGTATCTCGAACTGCTCAAAGAACAGGTGGTCATCCTGGAGGCCCTCGCCAACGGCGAAGCAATCAAACCGAAGGCCAAAGATGATGGACCGACAGGGATTGATTCATTGTTCGGCCCCGCTTCCAGTGACGCCGATGAAGATGATGACGCTCCCGGTGATGATTCCGATGTTCAAAATATCGACGATTTGATTGGTCAATAACGTTTCCTCTCCAAATGTTTGACACGCTTCGACGGCCAGTGGACGCTGCTCCACTGGCCGTTCTTCGTTTGATCCTCGGAATCACGTTCTGGTTCTGGGCGACCGGCTACTTGGTCGATGATCGCTGGCGAGTTTACTTTCTCGAACCACTCATGCTGTTCAAGTACGGCGGTTTCGAGTGGGTGACGCTTTGGCCGGGCGAAGGCATCTGGTGGCATTTTCAGATCACCCGTCTCGTCGCCGTGTGTTTCGCCCTCGGATTGATGACTCGCGTGAGTGCCGCGGTACTCGCCGCATCGATGGCTTACGTTCTGCTGGTCGAGCGACAGATCTACAACAACCACGATTACCTGCTCGCATGCACTGCGATGCTGTGTGTGTTTCTGCCATGCGGTCGTCGGCTTTCCATCGACGGCTGGTTGAGCAGCCGCCTGTTCGCGTCGAAGCAACAAAGCACCATGCCGCTGTGGATTTGGGCGCTTGTCCGATTTCAACTCGGTATGCCCTATGTGTTCGGAGCGATCGCAAAACTGGACACCGACTGGCTGGCCGGGCAACCAGCGGGTCTCTTTGTGGGAGCTCGAACGGAGATGCCTTGGATCGGACCGCTGTTCGAATCTCCGGCGGCTCCCTACGTGATGGCCTGGGGCGGCTTCTTTTTTGACTTGCTGATCGTCCCCGCCTTGCTCTGGAAAAAAACACGCCCCCTCGGTGTATTGGCTGCGCTCGCGTTTCATTTGACCAACGCGACGATCTTTCAAATTGGTGTCTTTCCGTGGTTCATGTTGGCCACGCTCTACGTTTTCTTTCCGGTCGGTTTCATCCCGGCGATACTAAAACGAATCAAGCCGGCGAAGATCGACGAGGAATCGAAACGGCCATCGATCGCATCAAGGCGCGAACGGCTCCTCGCGGCATTCGCCGCGCTTTATGTGCTCGTGCAGCTAATGCTCCCGATTCGGCCGTGGGTCTTGCCGGGCAACCCAAGTTGGAACGAACGTGGACAACGGTTTGCCTGGCGGATGATGCTCCGGCACAAGGACTGCTTGCTTTGGTTCAAACTGGAAACGAAAGATGATTTCCTGTTCGTGCCCGCCGGCAAAGTCATGACGCCGAACCAGAAGCAACGAGCGCCGCGAGATCCGGAGCTGGTCCGCCAAGCGGCGTTGCGTCTCCAGGCGATGGCGGCGGAACTGGGGCAGACCGAATGCCGCGTTTACGCGCTGAACCTGGTGTCACTCAACGGCCGTCCCGCCTGCGCCATCATCGATCCCGATGCCGACTTGACCAAGGTGCGCCGAGGATGGTGGAAAGACGACTGGGTCATACAAGACCCCGGCCCCTTGCCGAAGTCCCCCTGGAGGATGCCTTTGGACCTCTGGTGGGAAGAGGTTCCGGTTCCGGAGCGATTCGGGTTACTTACGAAAATGCGACCCAGTCAAGCGGAGGCTGCCTTTGCAAAGGTCGGCGGATAAACGCGAACTTCCCGGGCGTTATGAGCGTCTTGAAACGCATTCAGGGGACGAATCGGCGAGGCCGATCGGTCGACACGGCGATTTTTCGGATCCGGTATCGGAACGGGTTGCGGAGAAATCGTCCATGACGCACAATCCGCACTCAAGAAAAGCCCCGCCAATCACCGAAACTCGGTGGGGTAAGGAGCGGTGGCTGAGTGGTCGAAAGCGCCGGTTTGCTAAATCGGTGGACGTGTCAAAGCGTCCCGCAGGTTCGAATCCTGTCCGCTCCGCTGGTCGCCGACGAGTTTCTCGCCGCGGCCGAATCTAGAACCGTTGTCAAACCCACACGATCTCGGTCATCTGGATGAGGAATCGCCCTCGGGCAATTTCCGCTTGAGAGTGTAGCTCAGTCGGTAGAGCATTCGACTTTTAATCGAATGGTCCTGGGTTCGAGTCCCAGCACTCTCACTTCGTTTGAATGCCCTGAATGGCGGGTGCGATCCCCGTCTTCGGATGGTTTTTCGTGCAGTGTCTTCTGGGGCACTTCGCCCGCGATCTTCCTTTCTCTCGACGGAGATCATCCCATCTGACATGTCGGGAGAATTCCTAGCTTGCGCGGCGTATCAGTCAGCACTTCGGGTGATCGACCAGCCTTCAGGTGGATCAGGGAGCTCGAATGCCTCGTGGAACGCGCGTTGAGTCTGCTCGACCCACACAAGCGTTTCCTTGTGCAGTTTTGTCGGTCTCATGCGAACGGCCTTCTTCGCTAGTCGACGCGCCTCGGAAAAGTCCTGTCGCGCCACCGCGGCGATCGCCAGATGATGGACCGCGACGGAGGACCATGGGTATTTCTGATACACGGATTTCCAGCTGGCTTCTGCTTCGGCCCAGCGACCTTGGCGGGCGGAAAGGTTGCCGCGACGAATCTCCCGACTGCCAAGAAATCCGTAGGGAATCTCCAACTGAACACGGTCGCGCTGGACCGAGGGCGTGATCAGAGGAATCGCCTCACGTACCGCCGCCGCACGAAGCACTTCCTCCGGACCGCCCGCCAAATGGAGATCCGGGTAACGCTCGAGTGACGTTTCTAAATTGAGTGCAACGGGACAACCGTCCTCCGGCGGGCGAGTCGACTTCGTGTCCCGTTCGGAGATAAGAGGCGTCAGATGCCATGACAGGAGAAGACGCGGGTTTGAACTTGCGACGGTGTTGCCGCGTCTTCGATCCGCCAAGATTTCACCGCGCAAGACGAAGTCCGCACCGGCTCGGCGAGCCTGCGCGTTGATCGCCAAATCACTGACATCATTATCCTCATAGGAGACCAACGCGATGCCAGAGGGCGTCACATTTGCCGGCGGAAGCTGCTGGGGATCGACCAGCGTTGTCTGGCGACCGGCGTCGCGTGGGGTACTTGCCAACAATTGTTTGTGGATCGCATTGGCAGTTTCGGGTGGCCCAGAAAGGGGAGGAACCACCACCGTTTTTCCCACCGTCGACTGTAACACCGGAGGTTGCCAAACGTGAATCGGAGCCCCCATGCGGCAGCCAGACTGCATCCCTGCGAACACGATGACGAGTAACGGCAAGACAACCGTCTGCCAAATGTCGGTCTGGCAAACGGCCGGATGCTTCTCGGCACGTGCGATCTTGACAGAAATTTTGTTCCGGAATCCTTCCATAATCGCGTTGCTAGCTGATTCGCGATCAAAGCGTCAAGTCAGATCGCACCCAGCCATTTAGGATTCAGCCGCAGCACTAGCCAACTTTTCGCAGCACGTAAACAACGTCCTCGGATTCCGCGGTGACTTCGATTGGCTCGCCCAAGTCGTATCCGAAGTCATAGGTTTCAGCGATCTCCCACGCGGGTACGGACCGAATCAAAGAAGCCATTTGCTTCTTGGTGTAACTGCGCAGAACAAGCTCGTCTTCGATTCGCAGTGTTCCTGATGGACGATGAATATCGAATCGAATACCAAAACGCTCGACGCGCGTTTTTGGATTGCGGTCGTTCGTCCACATCAGCGTGTTGATCGACAGATTGCCTCGGCGTGCCGACCAAGCCTCGCCGTCACTGGGCTCAGCCTCCGTCGGCGTCAGATGAACGCCCAGCAAATACAGTCCCCCCTTCCGAACCGCTCCGGCGACACATTCAAGGTGCTCGCGAGCGGCGCGTTCGCTGGACAAGTGACGAAAGCTGTTGATGGTATTGAACGCCACGTCCGCTTTCCGCCGGACTTTAAAGTCGGACATGTCTGCGACAAAAGCACGGTGTGGCATTTGGTGCCGCTGAAATCTCGCATTGCAGAACTCAATCGCCTTGGGGTTGAGATCCAACCCGTCGACCTCAAAACCACGCCGAGCGAGCGAATAGAGCAGACGCCCAGTACCGCAAGCCGGTTCGAATAATCGCCGAGGTTCCCGTGACGTGTAGCGTTCCGCGCAGCCAAGAATGAACTTGGTTTCGGCCGCACAGTCGGCGCCGAAAACCAAGTCGTAGTACTTTGGATGGTCGTAGATCGACTCGTGAACGATTTCCATGGGTTATGCCAAGCGTGGTTCTTTCGCGTGATGCAGCGGCCCCGGGTCCGCCACTCCCTGGAAGACTACAATCTCGCCCGAACGATGACGAGTGGGTGATGCCTCGCCCTACGAATACGATTCTTTGTCACGTGCGTTGCCGGCACGGTTGCCGTGTCGCGGCAGAAGCTTACCGGGCTCCATCGACGACTTTTTTATACTCCCATGCTGATCCTACTTTCTCCCGCCAAGACACTCGACTACGAGTCAACCGTTTCGATCTCTCATCAATCCGAGGCAGCCTTCTTGGATGAAAGTGCGATGCTCGTTGCCGCACTGAAAAAGAAGACTCCCAAGCAACTCGGTGCTTTGATGGGCATCAGCGATGACTTGGCCGAACTCAATCATGCCCGCTACCAGGATTGGGAACTTCCGATGTCGCCCGGCGATGCTCGGCAGAGCGTGCTGGCATTCAAAGGCGATGTCTATTTGGGCCTCGTCGCTGAGACACTCACCGAAAAGCAACTGTTGTACGCCCAAGATCACTTACGAATCCTCTCCGGACTCTACGGTCTCTTGCGGCCACTCGATGCCATGCTGCCCTACCGACTGGAGATGGGAACTCGATTGAAGACGAAGCGTGGTAAGGATCTGTATGAGTTCTGGGGTGATCGCATCACCAATGCGGTGGAGCGTCAAATCGAGGAAATCAATGCAAAGCACCTGCTGAATCTGGCGAGCAACGAGTACTTCCGAAGCGTTCGGCCGAAACGCATTTCCGTTCCAATCGTCGCCCCCGTCTTTAAAGACCTGTCCAATGGCAAGTATCGCGTGATCAGTTTCTTCGCCAAGAAAGCTCGTGGTGCCATGGCGAGATGGGTCATCCGCAACAAAGTCAAGACGCTGACGAAACTGATCCAGTTTGACGAAGACGGCTACCATTACGATGAAGCGTCTTCGACCGAACTGAAACCTGTCTTCTTGCGTGATTCGTCGGAGAATTAAGCATCGCCTGAGCAGCCAGCTGTTCCCACGATAACTAAGGCTTCGTTTTGAACAGTTCGTTCGCGAAGTCGCACACGGCTGCCTCCTCGGGGCTGTCGAGAGCCTCGTAAACTCTCCAAGCCGCTTTCCTGGCTCCGGTTTCGGTAATCAACCCGAGTCTCAAACCACCCTCCGCACCGGGATTGTCACGGTAGGCGTGATAGTGAAAGGCCTCGACCGTCGGCAAGCGACGCATTTGACGATACTGATAGACAATACCCGCTGCTTGAAGCTGCTGGTCCGATTCCGAAAGTGAGCGAGCGTTGATCCCCTGTTCGGAAAGAAAGATTGCTCGTGGGGCCCCGTTATACCGGAAGTGTTCCTGATCGAAGTACCTGGGCAGGACGGAAATATTCTTGGGGGTGATGTACGGTGAATCAACGCTGTCGATTGCTTGTGTGTCCAACCACGTTTCGGGAGCTCGCAAGTCTTGCGGGTACGGATGATACGCCAGCCCCCATTCGAAATCGCCTTCCGCACGCGCGGCCTCGGCGAACAAATCCATCAGGTCTCGGACACAGAACGTATCCAGCCCCTGGCTCACTTTGGTCCAATGATGCGTCAGCGATGGAAAAACACGCGCGTGTGGGTTGTATCGCCGTGCGATCTGGTAGGTCAGCCGGGTCGAACGAAGATACATTTCGACGTAAGACTCAAGCGGTTGCTCACCCATGCTGGTCCAGGTCCCGGACTGATCCACCTCATTGTGGATGATCCAGTTACTGATCCGTGCCGCATTCGGACCCGGCTCTGAAAAACGCTCGGAAAGGTGTGACAGCACCGCGCGGTAAAGGAGCGCTCCCTGCTCGGAAGAAAGGTTCGGCATCGAATAGAGCGCCGTCGCGCGAGCCATCGGGTGAACGAGCGGATGTCTCGGCCGGCCGCTTTCATCGCGACGGTTTCGGATCAGCAAGATCACACTGGCAACCACGTTCCGCTCACGCAGCACTCGCAATTGAGACTCCAACCGTGAGAGTGATGACTCATTGAAAAAGACCTCTCGTCCCTCAAACTCGGCGGACTGAAACCCGGCACCGGCCCGATCGGAGACCAGCGAATCGACCACCACATTGATGGTCGCATGATGAATACCAAGCTCAAAAATCTCATGGTCGCGATCAATGCCACGCGGTACTCCACCGAGCCCCTTCTTTCCCATCGGCGAAAGCTTCTCAAGTGGCCGCTGCGACGCTTCAGTCCACTCCGTCACATAGCGAACCGACGAAATGGACTGTCGGGTTTCCTTGTCCAGCAACACAAACCGATGCGTGGCACGATCCAGACCCGAAGGTCCAAAACGTGGGATCTGTACCCGGACTTGTTGACCAGACCGACTGATCGGAACTCGGAGTACTTGCGACGCTTCGCAATCAAACGATGCCGCGGAGAGCGGTAACATGGCGAGCTGCATCGAACCAGTCGCAACATCGGGATCGCACGAGCCGACCAGGGTGATGTTGTCCAAACCCGCAACGGCCGAGTCAAACTCCACGGTGTGTTCTTTTCGAATCGAAGTGAGGTAACGTTCTGCATTTCGAAGTTGCAAAAGCTGATAGGCCTTTCGAAACGAAGCCGACCGCGATTCTTCTTGATTTCGTCGGTCAAAGCGAATCGATCGCAAACGGAACGGGACGTTCTCGCGGTCCAGTTGAAAGAGCAAGCGTCCGCCGACTTCCAAGCGATCAAACTTCGTGTGCGCGGAAAGGTCGAAACGAAACGACTGCCATGCTTCAGCCGCTGGAATGTCACGTTTTGGAAGCATTACCCGGTGTCCATCCGGACGCGGAACACTGATACGTAAATTGCGAACTCCCTTTTCGGCAAACACGTCCAACACCAGCACGGGTGTTTCGGCGAGATCCACCGGCTTTTGTAGCGGCTCCGTCAAGAAATGGGGATTGTCGCCCGTCACGGCCAGCCGAGACACTTGGCCATCGAGCTCAATCTCCAGTGAACGAGAAGGGCCGATCTCCAGATCGATGATCGAAAAAAGCAGACCAACAAGGCAAAGAAGCGTCATGGAAAAATTCTTCAAAGGGTTGCCGTGACGGCGACGAGAAAATTGAAACTCGTGTGCGACCACGTGATCTTATGAAACAGCATCGGTGAAAGAAATCAGAACAACGGGTCAACCATCTCGTTGTTCAGCGTCTTCCATTCCTGGATCATCGCCTGCAACTTTTCGGGACGCTCGGCCGAAAGATTGTTCGACTCGCTGAGATCGGTTGACAAATCATACAACTGCCACGGCCCGGGTTTCTTTCGTGAACCGCCACGGTCGCGAACCAATTTCCAGTCGTCGACTCGGACCGCCGAACGAACTCCCTGGCGCCAAAAGAGCGTTCGATGGGGCCGACCGGCGCTCTCGCCCGACAGGAACGGAAGGAGATCTACGCCATCGATTTCGTGCTGCAGTTTGGCTCCAGCAAGGGTTGCTGCGGTGGCGAAGAGGTCCGCGCTCAAAACGGGCTTCTCGTAGACCTTGCCCTCCGGCAAGACGCCCGGCCAACACATCCGAAACGGCACACGAATCGCGCCTTCGTACATTTGGCCTTTTTCGCCTCGCAGTGGCCGATTACTGGAAGTCAGTTCGCGAGTCGGACCTCCATTGTCACTCAAGAAAATAACCAGCGTCTTTCGCTCGATGCCGGAACTTTGAATCTCCGTCAATATCTCGCCAACACTGTCATCGAGTGAAGCCAGCATCCCAGCGAAAATTCGGCGGTGAGGATCATCGATGTTTGGGAATCGAGCGTAGTCCTCTAGCTTTGACTGCAAGGGACTGTGTACCGCATTATAGGCGACGTAGAGAAAGAAAGGCTTATCCGCATGACGCTTGATAAACGAGCGAGATTCACGCGTCAGTGAATCGGTCAGGTACTCGTTTTCGGCGTGCGGCTGGCCACCACGTACGATCGGATTGTTGGCATCGTAGTCGGGCTCATTGTGCCCCATGTGCGTGGAATAGATCATGCGATCGCCCACCCAACGCCCTGCTCGACCACCGGGTAAGACGCGGCGGCGCAGCATCGTCATCACACCTTCATACGGAGGCGGCACGAAGTAGTGCCCCTCGTGCGTGAACCCGAAGAACTCATCGAAACCATGTCGAAAGGGATGGAAGTCGGCTGAACCGCCGAGGTGCCACTTGCCCATGATCCCGGTGGTGTAGCCACGTTCTTGGAGCATCTCACCCAGCGTGATTTCCTGGGCGGGTAAACCAATGCCGACTGCTTCATTCCGAGCACCAATCGGATTGAACTCGTACCCAAACCGCGTCGGAATTTTTCCCGTCAGCAACCCGGCGCGAGAGGGACTGCAATTCGGTCCCGTCACATAGCCCTGTGTGAATCGAACGCCATTCGCCGCGATGGAATCGATATGAGGAGTCGGAATCCTCTCAAACGCAGCTTCATCACGCTTGTTTATGTCGGTTTCAATCTCGCCGTAGCCCAAGTCATCAGCCAACAACAAAACAATGTTAGGCTGCCGCGTCGACTGCGAAAACACGGTCGCCGAATTGAAAGCGGCGAAGAACAAGCTTGCGAAAACCCAACAACGAATCATCTCTCGCACCCGATTCCAAAGCGTCACGACTCCAACCCGAACCCTCTCTGATGGCAAGGCCATCGTCTCTCCCAAAAGGAGAGAATTCCAAACCAACATTTTTCTCCCCACGGGAGAAACGACGCGCTAAAGCGTCAGAGAGGGCTCCGCGAGTCTCAGCTTTCGCCTCCGGCCAACCAAAATTGCTCAGCCCTTCTTCCGCAAAACGAACACGCCTTCCATCAGCTCGGAATCGAATTCCATCGGTTCATCGATGTCGTAGCTGAAGTCGAAGGATTCGAGCAATTCGAAACGATCCCCCAGTTTCTTAAACAACCGCTTCAGTTGTGTCGGTGTGTACAGCCGAAGTGGAAACTCACTTTGAATTCGAATCGTCCGCCCACTTTTTTGGGTCGCTTTGAGATTGACCCGCAGCGTCTCCAGTCGCTTCTTCAAGTCGGTGTGCGGCACGCGGATCGTGGTGGTCAGTTTGGTGCCACCGGAACGGATGGTGAATCGCTCCACGACGGCTTCGTAGTCTTCCTCGGGCGTCAAGTGCATGCCCAAGATGTACAGGCCTCCCGGAGCGAGTAAGTCCGCGATGCCTCGCAAGTGAGCGACCGCGTCCTTCTCCGTTGTCAGGTGGCGAAAGGTGTTGTAGGTACAAAAAGCCGCATCGAAAGGCTCGACCGGACCGGCATCACCGAGCTGATCGAGCGAGAGCTTCGACATATCTCCTTTGACGCAAGTCCCCGAAAGACCTCGTCGTTTCAGTTTGCGACGCATGTAGTCAAGCATCGCATCGCTGAGGTCGAGCCCGGTAGCGTCGTATCCGCGAGCGGCCATCGCGACGATCAACCGCCCACTACCGCAGCCGGGTTCAAAGAGGCGATGGACCTTGCGATCGGTGAATCGTTCGAACGCGTCTTCGAAGAAATCGACTTCGTATTTCGTTTCATCACGAAACAGCATGTCGAAGTATTGCGGGTAGTCGTACCACTGGGCGACGACGTTCTTACTGGATCGGTTCACTCTTTCTCTTTTGCATCTTTTGGCTCAATCTTCACGATCTTGCCAAACAGGTGTCCGCCTTTGTCGTCATGTTGCCAGGTACCCGCGTATCGCCCCCGCTCTTTGTCGGCTTGGATAAGCACACGCGCGTCGAAGGTTCCCATTCCCGGGATCCAAATCGAGTCGAGGGTGATCACAGGCGTGTTCCCCGACCACAAGATCTTCAGATCCAGCGGCACCGTTTGATCGACGCTGCCGTACTTAATGCGTGCTTTGAGGCGATACAGATTGTCCGCGGGCAACTTCTCGCATGACTCGATTGTATAGGCCTCCGTCTTCGGCGGCTTGTCGACGCCGTCCACGGTGAACCTGCCGATGAACTGGGTACCGCTCAAGTAATTTGCGAGTCGCTGTTCACGCTCGGCATCCGCGGGAACGGTGTCCTGCGCTTTCGAAGCGACGGAGCAGCAGGCGACGAACACGAGAGCGACGAAGCTGGCTTGGATTCGGATTGACACTGGAAATTCCTCCGTTGGTCAACGAACAAAATCTGAGACAAAAACCTATCGCGTCCACGCAGCAACTGCCACCGGCCCAAATTCGTTTGGCTCTAAGGAACCGCCGTTTGCTTGGCTCGTGGCAAGAGGCTATCAGTCTAACCACTTGGCACCGCGCGTGGATCGGTCGCACGGGGAAGGAAATCAGCGTCCAAAGGTGACGAGTCGTTTTTCTGGCAAGAAACAATCCTCGGGAGGCTTTTCCCCAGCGGTCAATTCGCTTCGGCTAAACTATCGCATGGGCCTCATCGCCGGATGGGGTTTCCATCGCAGGCAAGCCTTCCTCTACCCTCCCCCTCAAACTCTCAGCCCGCACCATGACCGAAACCAATCGCAGACTTTTTTTGGGCACCGCAACTGCTGCCGCAACGCTGGCGACCGTTCAACCCGTTCACGCCGCCGAAGACAATACGATCCGGGTCGGCTTGGTTGGCTGTGGTGGCAGAGGCACCGGCGCGGCGTTGAACGCGTTGTCGGTTAACAACGGCCCGATCCAGTTGGTGGCACTCGGCGATGTGTTCGAAAACAAACTCAAGAGCACGCACGCGTCGCTTTCGACCCACAAGAAGGTCGGCCAGAAAGTCGACGTTCCCGACGACCGCCGCTATGTCGGTTTCGACGCTTACAAAGAAGTGATGGATGTCTTGGAACCAGGTGACGTCGTCATTCTGGCGACTCCACCGGCATTCCGCTGGGTGCACTACAGCTACGCCATTGAACGCGGACTGAACGTGTTTATGGAAAAGCCGGTCACGATCGATGCTCCGACATCGGTTCGGATGTTGGAACTGAACAAAGCAGCCATCGCAAAGAACCTGAAAGTCGCTGTCGGTTTGATGTGCCGTCACTGCAAAGCACGACAAGAGTTGTTTGACCGCATTCAAAACGGCGAAATCGGCGACCTGCTCTTGCTGCGTGCCTATCGGATGGCCGGCCCGACCGGATCGGCGGCGGCTCCACCGAACAATGGCAACCTGAGTAACCTGCTGTACCAGATCAAACACT
>JBCBOO010000449.1:0-2687 GCA_039821235.1 Planctomycetota bacterium | reverse complement strand
GTTGACATCGATGCCGGCATCGATGTTGTTTCGGCCCTGCGAGGCGTCGACATTGCAACGGATGACCCGATGGCTCTGCGGCACCTCATTTTGCTTGGCGTTCGCGCCGAAGAGGAAGGACGTTCGATCGGGCCGGTTGAGCAATTGCTCGTTCACTGGACTGGAATGGAACGCCCCATCGGTGCCAAATCTTCGATGAAACCATGGCAGAAGTGGTACTCGAGTGTTTATCCCGACCGACCTGCCGCCGTTCCACCCCAAGCAGACGAGTCTCGTTGGGACTTCGAACAACTCGTTGGTTACCTGGGAAGCGACAAGGGTCGCTATGGCGATCCGGCTCGTGGAAAGATTGCTTACGCGAAAGCCGACTGCGTTCAGTGTCATCGCTTCGGCAACAACGGTGAATCCATCGGCCCGGACTTGTCCGGCATCGCACGCCGATTTACGAAGCGTGAAATCGTTGAGGCGACGCTTTATCCGTCGCACGTCGTTAGCGACCAATACGCGAGCAAGAAAGTGCTGACGTTGGACGGCAAAGTGTACGTCGGAATGGTCAGCGAACAGTCGGACGGCACGCTCGAAATCCGTGATGCAAGAAACAACACGACACTTGTCGCAGCGGACGATGTCGATCAGATCCTGCCGAGCACAACCAGCATCATGCCGAGCGGCTTGATTGATGAATTGACGCTCCAGGAAATCAGCGACTTGATGGCCTACCTGGGAGCGCTCCCGTCGGCAGCCGAGATCGCAACCAAGCCGGACGTAAGACGCTAGTTGGGTCGCAACCAGAGTAGCTCGGCTCTCCGAGCCGAGTCCTCACGGCTCGGAGATCCGTGCTACTAAAAGCCAACCCTCAGCTTGAAAGTTGACAAAGCTCTAGCTGATGAATGTTGGTGCCGGGTTGAGCCCGCCACACGATTGATTGACCGTGGCAACGTGGGATAGACTGCTGGACACCTCGCATCGCGCCCGTCAGCTATCCTACACCATGCCGCAGTTTTCCATTCGTCACCTGTTGGTCGTGACCGCGTACGCGGCAATGGCGTTTGCGATGTCGCGTTTCGTCACCAATGACAAGACCAACATCCTGTTGGTGTGGTTCACGATCACCGCGCCGGTTGTCTGCTACGGCATCGGTGAAATGGTGGGTACGAGTTCTCGCTCGCGACGTCGGTGGGTGAGAAAGACGCTGTTGGTGACTGTGCTGCTCGCGATCCTGGCAACTTCTCTGTGGCATACCGGATCCGTAAACGCATTCGGTCCCGCCTTCGTGATCCTCTTTTGGGGGCCTCAGCTGGTGCTGCTCAAGTACTGCTCGTTTTACCGTTCCGCCATCGAAGCGAATCGAGTGTGACCGTCGCGTCAGTTCACTTGGCATGAAATTGCCTGGGGCATAAACCGCCAATTTCCTATTGGGATTCGGCGCGGTCTTCCTTCGACGATGTGCGCGTCTTGGCCCTTTGCCAGAGCGCAGCGATCTCGGTCATCAAGTTCGGGGCAATCGTTTGATGATACGGTGAGTCTTTCGGCAGGCCGTCGACCAGGCGCCGGTGAGCTTCGCCAAGATCGTGGTAGGGCAAACGTGGGAAGAGATGATGCAATGCGTGGTAGCGTGTTCCAATCGGTCCCCACAGTTCGCTGATCCACGGGTGGTGCGGATAGTTCACCGAATCCAACAACTGCTCTTCGAACGACAATTCACGCCCGTCGCCGGTCCAGCGGTGTGCGCCGAGCGTTCGGATTTCATTCATCGTCAATAATCCGATGGCCGTCGCGTATGCGGCAATCCACAACGGGTCAAACCATTCTCCGGTCGTCAACCGAGCTCGGAACAGGATGAAACATCCCACGATAAAGCATCCGACTTCCTGCAGAATCACAATTCGCATCACATTCGGTGCCGCGTCGTCTCGTTCGTAAAACGGATCGACGACCATGGTGGATGCATGTCGATGGACCAACTTGCGAAACCCAGGAAAGACCCAGCAAATGGGACTGAGCACGACAAAACGAAACAGTCCAAGCAGTGGGATCACCAGGGCTTGCAGTAGAAATCCGACGATCATCCACGGACTATGGTGGCTGAGCGACAGATACTCGCCATCGTGATCGGTGCCGTAGTGCTTCCGTCGGTGGTGATCGACGTGAGGGTAGTAAAGGAACGATGGCACAAAGAACGGTATGCCACAGAGCAAGTTCCAGACAATTCGGAACGCCCCAAATCCCTCTTTCGGCAGATGGACCAGCTCATGGATAAACATCACTGATCTCATGAACAAGACCACGGTCGCACAGTAGGCCACCGCGACCACGGGGATCACCCAAGGCGCAGGCCAAAACAGGCGCGGTGCGTGCAGCATGATGTGAAACGCTGCGTACCCGCCGATGATCGAACACAGGAAGTCGACCCAGTAGACTTTCGGTTTGGGCTTTCCCAAGTCATTGATCAGCGATCGAGCTTGGGCAAACGAAAATGAGGGCCGCGCGTCTGCTCTGTCGTGACTTTTCTTGACGTTGGGAACGACAGGCGTAAACGAAGACGGCAGAGACGTGGAATCGACTGACATCGCGAACAAATCAAGTTGGCAGGGATGGGTTCCGGGAGTTGCCTTCGTTGGTTTTCCCGGCGTTTCTTCGGTGGTGGATCCTTGAGCTTGCCGCGAGGAGTTGATCGAATGCTAAAA
>JBCBOO010000448.1:0-2695 GCA_039821235.1 Planctomycetota bacterium | reverse complement strand
TCGAGATCGTGATGTTTATTGAGCGTCGCGATCAGCTCTGGCAATCGCGTTTGATTCGTCACGAGATGATCGTCATCGGCGAAGACAACGACCGGCGTGTCGCCAGAATTGAGCAATCTGTTGCGACCGGCGGAAAGGCCGATGTCGTATTTGGTCTCGATCAGTCGATCGACCATGGCAGCTTCGTCTGGACAAACGGCCGAGAATCGCAGTTCCGGTTTACCGTCATCGAGGACGTGGATCAGCGGACGGTGATCACCATAGTGGTCGTAGATGCTGCGAACGAGCGCCGCACAGCAATGCGGGCGATGGATCGTCTTGATGCAGAAAGTGGCTTGATTACGCACGGACGATTTGACCTCCTGGATAGCGCAATGAATGGAAACCGTGTTTGCGAAGCCCCATCGCCCGGAACTTGGCTCTGCCACGCAGGTCGCGGTAGCCAGTGCCGGCAACGTGGGCGTGGACGACGGAGCAGTCCGTGGCGACCGCGATTTGCAGATTGGCAAGGTGGCTCGCCCGGTAGAAGAACTCCCAGTGCTCGTAGGTCTTCAGGGCCTCGTCCCAACGGAGCGTAGCGATCGTTTCCTTGCGAGCGAGGAATGCGTTGCTGACCATGTCGCACCAGGCGACCGAGCCAACTCGCTTCTTTTCACCGCGGTGCATCCAGATGCGTTTGCCGTTCATCAACGGCGAAAGCATCGTCGGTCGACCGCCTCCACCTTGTCGAACAGCGAGGATGTCGAGTTCGTGCGTCGCGAAGTACTCGCAAACGCGGTCAATGTGAAAGTCGGCCGTGGCAACGTGATCGTCGTCTAGCAGAAAGATGTACTCGGTCTGCGCCGCGTCGATCGCTGCGTTACGCCCGACGCCAACGCCCACATCGTGCCGATCCAGGTCGATGACCGTGCAATGCTTGGCAGTATCGGGATACTTCTCACTGAAACGAAGCTCGGGGCGACCGTCATCGACGACGACAATGGTCGGGTCGGCGATTTGCTCGCGCAGCGACTGGACCAGCCGATGGCACGACCAAGGCCGGTGAATCGTCTTGATGCAGAACGTGATGTCTGCCGTTGAAATACTTTTTGCCATGATGCTTACCCAAACTTCCGGAGATCTGGATTGACGTGTTCGATCGCAGACTGGATTTCATCCGGAGTCGGCGTGATGCCGAGAAACTCGATCAGATTGCCAATCACTTCCTCGGGATACGTCACCAACTCGGCAAACTCGATCTTGAACACCGGCACGTCGGGATGGTCTGCGATGAAGTTGTCTCGGTGGTCGCGGAGACTGCGTTGAAGAACCTCACAGTCCTCGTCGTTCGCCGCGAACCATTGGCCACGATGTTTCTCGCTACGATTCTGCAGCGAACGAATGGACGCTTCGATGTCTCGTTCGACGGAGATGATTCGCAGCGAATCGCCTAACCCCGCGTGAAGGTGATTCACGAATCGACACAGGTGCGGATACTTCGCCCCGGCCACCGTCTTGTCGCGGTTGGCTTCTGATTTGCGACTGACGATCCACGACTTGAGCATTTGAGTGAGTTGGTCGTCGCTGACGTTCGGGTCCGTCGCCGGGAAACGCATCACTTTTTCGCAAAGCTGTGCCAGCCCGACTGCCTCGCCGCCTCCGGTCGCTTCGTAGCCGCCGAGTTGGTTGCCCATGTGAACGCCCAGGTGATGCATCACCATCGCGACACACGACGTGCCGGCGCGGTGCGGGCCAAGCACTGCAAAGAACGGTGCGTCGGAATGGTCCGCGTTCTTTGCATCGTTGAAGAATCGTGTTTGACTCCATTTTCGACCACAGATGTTTGACTTCGTCGGCAGTTGCCCCACGAGCCAGCGATCAGGCGTGTAAACCGCGATGGATTCCTTTTGAATGTTCTTACCTTGCACGAGTGCCTGGTAACGGCGCTGGATCAATCGACCGAGGTGATGGTCGATGTGATGCTTGGTGTGCCAGTCGTTCCAAGTCAAATGGCGATAGAGTGTCTTCATCGCCTCACGCCCTCGCACCATGAACGCGTGCGTGCGATTCACGTTGTACGGACGATAAACGTGTTCGCTGACCTTATGCGGCGGATTCTTGCCGGCATAAAGGTGTTGTCCGCCGAGATACGCCATGCCCCAGTCAGCCGGCAATTCCGCGATGAATTGCTGAAGCCGCTCGCAGAATTCGTCTCCAAAACCGGCGTCATCTTCAAAGACAACATAAGAGTCGATGTGTTCGAGCAGACACTTTTCAAGAATCAGCAAGTGTGATCGGTAGCACCCCCACGCACCGTTGCCTGCTCGCCACTGCGGGGGCGTGGCCACGCGCCGGCCGTCGATCGCGGCGAATCGTTCGGGATCGGGGAACGGCCACGGATCGGGAAGCTGCCGCATCCAGTCACGCAGCCGATCATCGCGGCGATCAAGGTTCATCAGGAAACATCGCTCAACGATCGAATTCGTCCTCCGGATCGTCTTGGTCTGGTTCGGGTGCCCCTTCCGGGAATTTTCGCTCGTACTTGCGGATGGCAGTGCTGACGAGACTGCGGGCGACTGTTGCGGTAAACCTTCCATGCGGGAGTCCTCTTGCTTGGGCTTCTTCGAGTAACCAATCGACGATCGTGTCAATGTTTCGGCGGCAACCGTGGGCACCCCAGTCGGTCATCGTGTCGACACGAGTTTCGCAGTTGCAC
>JBCBOO010000447.1:0-2755 GCA_039821235.1 Planctomycetota bacterium | reverse complement strand
CCTTACGAGCTGTCGGTGCATCACGCCGAAATGAATCAGAACGTTACCGAAGTTGCTTCGGTGTCTTGGCGATTTCTAGATCTAAGCGGCTTGAACGCCTGCCGTAACCGGACACGAACGGAAGACTTTCATTGCAGGTGCTGCGCGAATGAGTATTCCGGTGCACCTTCCTTTCCGCACTTCTGAAAAGTGATTTCTTTGAGTTTCTGACGGCCGATTTTTATTTTCCGTATTCTGAATTCTTGATTCCATAGAGCTTCATTAGCTGGCGTTGCAGGGGTGTCGGGTCGGTGTGCAGGTCCAACGCGTCGCCTTCTTCGGTGACTAATCGGTGCCGGCTCAGGGAGGCCATCGCATCGATGATGCGACGAGCGGTCGGTCGTGAACACGCGCGGCCTTCCGGGTAAAGCGGTAAACTCGCTAGGCCGGAGTCCGCCATCGCACCGCGAAGCTCACGTTCCATCAGCGTCTGGATTACCAGGCAAAGAAAGTACACGCAAAGCAATGACTCGATCCGACTGGCTTCCTTCAAGAAGACCGGCGCGACATTGAAATCGGTCTTCAGCTGGCTAAATCGTTTTTCGATGATCGGCTGTCGCTTATAAGCACGGAGAACTTCCTCGGCGCTCAATGCCAAATCATTCGTGATTAACGGAAAGACTCCGTCGGCACGACGTGCCAGTTCGAGTCGCTCGGTGTCGAGGTTCCAGTGAAGATCGAACCGCAGTTTCACTTCACGCGTGTATTCGGTCTTGGCCGATCGGCGTCCCGGTGTCGTTTGCTTGAGCTTTGCCTCTTCCTCTTCGATAATCTCGACAACGATCAGGTCACTCATCTTCCGCTTTGACAGAATCTTCTCGACCTCCGTCTCGACACGGTGACGCTCACGCGTTCGGGTCCGCGGTGAACGCAAGCGAGCTTTCAGCGCGGTGAGTTCTTCGATCGTTTTGTTGATCGCTTTGACGCGAGACCCGTCGTCGGTGACCGCTTTGACCATCGAGTGGATCCACAAGAGGCGATAACCGTCCGCGGAAAGCTGCTCTTCTCGAAGTGTCTTGAATCGATTGACCAGGTTGCCTTCCTCGTCGTGGTTTTCGTAAAGCAATTGCCACGACAGTGCTTCGGGAGAGTCGGTCAGTGTCCGCTGCATCTTTTTCGCTTCGCTGCGGTTCTTCGGCAGGATGGTGATGAAGCGTCCTCCGAGTTGGTGGATGTGCTTGAGGTTTCCGCTGCTAGCGAGTTTGCAATCGGCGACATAAAGAAAGTCAACGCGTCCGGTTAACTGATGAAGCAAATCCCAGGTCGGAATGTGTGTCCGGTCATCAGGTTTGTCGCCATCGTCGGTCGTGAAGTAGACCGGTACACCTCCGTCGTTGGAGACCGTCAAGATGTAGAGCAGTTGCTTGAGATCCGGACGATGGTCTTTGCTACGGCCCCTGCGAATCGCGACGGTGGTTTTGCCTCGCCTGAGAACGGGCTCTTCAAATTCGTCGTAGTCACCGTAGAAACGGACGGTGGTGGAATCGTTGTGAAGTTCGGAAAGATCAAGCTTGTACTGATCGACGATGTTTCTTGTGACGGCCATCGTCAGTTCGGGCAAGTTGGCATCGAAGAGTCGATCGAGGGCTCGTCCGACGCGGTCGTCATTGAGTGATTTGAGTTGCCGCTCGTGGAGACCAAGGAGCTCTGGGACATAGTCTGCCGCCCACTGGCCGAGCCCGTAGAGCGGTTCTCGGCTGAGCAAGATATTTCGCACGAGTATCAACAGGGCCGTTGCGGTAGTGATCTTGCTGCGTCGATCCTCTTGGGGCAGAAAGTGATCGAGTGTTGGCTTGAGCTGTAGTCGGTCAATGACTTGGTTGATGATCGGCAGAACGCCGAGGGTCCGGGAGTGCAGCGTCATGTCCCCGCCGGAAGCTTTGGGTGCAAGCTTGGCTGGATCAGTGGCTGGTTTCGGACGATTTGTTTTAGGTTCCATGCCGACACGATAGGGCGCCGGGGCGTGCGCCGCGATGCTGTCTCGGCTGATGAAATCGACGCGAAAAAAACTTACGAGATGCGTCATCGACGTAAGTCGAGTCGGACTCGACTTAGGAGAAATGGCTTCGTCGCAAGTAGAAAACTCGCAACGCGAAAAAATTTTCCGGAGTTTCTTGGACACCCCGAATCAGTAGACTGTGACCATCCGAAACGACCCGCGCGACAAAAACAATTCGAAGAAACCAAAACGCAGAAGTGCGGAAAGTAAGGTGCATCGCATTGTTCCCGCCCCTGACTTTCGTCGTATCCGTTTGAACATCGATTGATTGGTTCCGTAACGGGCATGCGGTCCACCCAGTATAGCAGTCAGCATCGAGCGCGACCTCCAATCCGTTCATCATGCCAATCTTTCAACCGTCGATTTGGATTCTGCGACCGTAGCTCGGTTGACCTGCGGTCCTTGTCCTCGCAATTCCACGCGATCTCCAGTCCAATGCCTCGGTACACACCACGGCGTACGTTGGCCAGCCGCAATTCGTGAATCGCCAAACTCGGGAACGTTAGAAATCACGCGGGACGGGCGAACGATGTGCAAGCAGACCAATCAACGCGACTCCCGTCCTCGCGTGCATTTCATTGTTCTGTCTTCTATTGTTCAGAACCACGGACAAAGACGATTGAATTGCCGTCGAGCCTGACAGTTCCATGAAAACGATCCGCGTCAACGTACCACGTTCTTATTCCAGCCGTCAGTATTCTACGCAGAGAATCTTCG
>JBCBOO010000446.1:0-2786 GCA_039821235.1 Planctomycetota bacterium | reverse complement strand
TGATTCGCGTCAAAGACGCAGGCCGGGAAACGAGATTGCCGGCAAGGTAAGCCAGGTTAATTTCCACATTTTAGACCGAAAAAATGCTGTGGCATCTCTGAAAGCCGGCCGACATCCATGAATTCGTTTTTTCACCCTCAATATCACCGGCCCGACGCCGATCATCGTCGACGGCTCCGGGATCGACACGTTTGTGTGGGGCGACGTTGGACTAGCGGATAGTGATGACGTCTGCGTCGTCGGGTATCGAAAGCCTCCCGCTTTCAATCAAGCCGATGTTTTCTTCAACACGCAGTTTCTTTGCGAGAGCAACGCTTTCGTCAGACATCTTCAGCGAGCGGATGAAGCGCTTGCCGCCAAAGCGAAGAATGATGTTGTATCGTCCATTCCGTAGTTCGATTCCTGCCATGGGATTCCCCCGCCCCTGTAGATGACATGCAACCGACGCGGTGGTCGCGTTTTGGTCGCGTTTCTTGGGGGCTGCACTTTAGGCGAATACCTGTAGTTTGCTGTTGTCTTATGCGGCCAACGCCAGCAGTTGCTCGAATCGTTGCCTGATTTTCGTTCGATCAGTCCCGGATTCCAGATCGCTCAAAAATGTCTTGCGCAGCATTTTGCGGGCGATCCGGCGCCGGCGATCCTGATGCGACGGGCGACGCTTGGGATTGTCCCACGGTCGATCGCTGCGGTCGACCAATTCGTCCAAAGACTCGTCCCAGCATTCCAGCTCGACCATCGCGTACAGCTATCCGCATAAGTGCCAACATCCGATGCTCGACCACACATTGCGAACCTGTTGCTCTCCGGCACCCCAGATTTCTTTGACGTCGTGAAAGTGTTCTTCGATGCTCCAGCGGTCCGAAACGATCTGCAGGATCATTGCTTCTTCCATCGACGTGTCGGTGCTGATGTACGCCGCCCAGTTTCTGCTGGAATGCTCAAGCAAGACAACGCGGATCGGACAGCCCGTGACATGACTGGTTGCCAAGAATGTCTTGCACCGGCCCTCGACCATCACGCTGCGACACGCGTACGTGATCGCCTCCCATCCTTGTCGATTTCTGGCACGATTGCTCAGACTGATTCGGTTCTTCCCATACTTGCGAGGACGCCCACGCTGCCCCGCTTTGTTTACCGGAAGATCAAACAATTTGGCAGCTCGACGAAGCCTCGTTACCACGGTTGCACCCTCTTGCAACAGAGGACGAACCAGTGCCTTGGCAGCGTACGCACCATCGAAAACGACCACAAAGGCGGCTTTGCTGCCGAGAGCGCGTCGGTGCCGGATCACTTGCAGACAAAGGTCCAACGCGAGTTGGTGTTTCGTGCTGAATTCCCAGCCATAACGAGCCGCCAAGGACTCGATGTCGATTTTGCGGACGTACAAACGCGAAAGCAACGGCAGGGCAATGACACCAAAGATCGGATGCGAAAGCACCATCGCCAAACAGACCCAGTTGTGGCCATAAAGCCAATCGCCATCACCCGGCCCCGGAGTTGGATTGTGATGAATGTTGGCCGCTTCGACGTGTGGGCCGAATCGCTTGGTCGGGGAATCATCGATCGCCAGCGTCCAGCAGCCTCCCTCACCGGGTTCAAACTTTCTCAGAATGAACATCAAGATCGGCAGCATCAAGGAGGCGGTGTCTTTGCCAACCGACTGCAGCAGCAAGTAAAACCGATCCCAATCGTCCATCACACCGGCGCGGCGAAACCAGCTTGCCGCGGTGCGGCGACCACCGGCGAGCATCGCGCCGGCGAGGACGATTGGCAGTCGAAAACCGATCCGTGCGTCCAGCATTCTATTCATGGCGACAACCAAACTGGCGATGCCTCCGGTCAGCGGCACGGTGGCCTTGGTGGTGCGTCTGCGTTTAGCATTGGGCTTGGTCAGTCGCCTGCGTTTGTCATGCTGGGAGGCTTGAGATTTCGCGCCATGTTGAGCTTGTGGCGGTCTTCCGCTGGACTTACGCTTAGCCATCCTTGGCCCGTGGTGATTTGGATTGTGTGAGAACAACCATCTTCCACGTGGGCCTCTTTCGTGGCTACATCAGTTCTCTGGTGAAATCCGATCGCCTAAAGTGCAGTTGGGGGCCCAAAACAAAAAAGGGCCCGTCGAATAGTACGACGAGCCCGTTTTGGGTCGAGGAAATAGGAAAGTACCGAAGGAGGGACTCGAACCCTCACTCCCTTGCGGGAACTGGATTTTGAATCCAGCGCCTCGAAGTTGACGCGACAAGGTGCCACCCTCAAACGAGCTATTTGCTAGAAACCTTAAAGATTCGAACCACGATGGATCTGTGAGTTACCAACTATCCACCGGGGGACAACGGAGATGAACGAAGTACTTCTAGAGGACGTCGATCGCTACTGCCTCGCTGCCGGAATTGAAAAAATTACTGCCGACCAATATCGCCGAAGTGTTCAGAGCTTCTCGGCATTTCTCGATCGCCCTGCGATGCGATCCGACCTCAACGAAAACAGCGTCAACCGTTGGCTTGAGTGGGTATCTAAGCGCCGGTCGGCATGCACTGCGTTGAATCAGAAACGCGGGCTCACTCCCGTTTGGAATTGGCTTGCGCAATTGGGTGCCGTTGCTTTCTACAACCCTCGAGCACTACGCAAAATCAAAGTTGCAAAAGGGGCGCCTGTCGCCTGGTCCGTTGCAGGTGTTGGGCAATTGCTGATGGCGGCTGGCGATTTGCAGGGGAGGCTCCGCTGTGGCGTTGAAGCTTCCGACCTCATGATCGCGTGGGTACGAGTCGCCTACGAAACCGGAATGCGGC
>JBCBOO010000445.1:0-2874 GCA_039821235.1 Planctomycetota bacterium | reverse complement strand
GACACTTGCCGTACTTTGGATGGTCGGCGGCTCCATGATCGTTGGCGAACGGAACACCATGACACCGCGAATCCGACGGGAACTCCCGAGCAGTTTCCTCGCGCGGCTGTTTCTCACGTGGCTCACGCCCGGCCCAACCACAGGACTCGTGTTCGTCATCCTTTCGACTTGGATTCTGCTTGCAATCCAACAAACTTCGCTCGTTTGGATTCTCAATCAGGGTTTCCTCTTTCGCCAACTTCAAATCAATCTTCGCCGCTACTTGCTGGAACCCGGCCTGCTCTTCGCGGCATACCTAATTTGTTACTGGGTCTGCGTTCGTGGCGTCATGGCGGTCGTCCGAAAACGCAACAACCCTCGGGTCGAAGTCGGCTTTGCGGCGCTCGTCGTGGTCGCTGTGATGGCGGCGCTTGTTCCCTACTCCATCGAACTGCACTTCAACGACTACCAACCACTGACTTACGACCCAAAATGGCAGGTCACGAACTGGCTGTTTACGCTTTCGACGTCGACCGAACGCGGACTGCCTGCCGGAGTCTCAACCAATGTCGTGGGAGCCGCGGCCGGATTTTCGTTGATCGCCTTGGTCGCTGCCTGGCGAACCACACGCCCCCGACGCATTGCAACTCCCGAACGCGTCGAACAAGAATTGCAAGCTCACTGATTTCCCTGACGAAAGTCGCAACGGACTCCCTAGCAACGCGGCCAAAACGTAGGACAGGCTTCCAGCCTGTTCTGTCGAAGGGAAGAAGCTTCGGAAGACTGCCCTACTGATCGTTCACGCGATGCTTACGGTCAGACGATCAGTACTGCGAGAACGGTCCAAGCGAGGTCTTGTCGCTCAGACTTTCTTGCAGCGACTTGAGCTTCTCAAACAACTCCTTCTTCTTCGCTTGCAACTCGGGCTGACCAGCCAAGTCGTTCATTTCCATCGGGTCTTCTGCGACGTCGTACAGACGTAAAACAGAAGCCTCCGGGTAGGCGATCAGCTTGAACTTGTCGGTCCGAATGCTGCGCTGCCGATTGAGGTACGCTCCGTAGATCGATCCGTACTCACTCTCGTTTCCATCCAAGAGCGGCAGCAGGCTCTGGAATTGCACGTGTTCCGGTCGATTCACACCGGCAAGCTGCAAAGTGGTTGGCATAATGTCTTGCAAGTACACCGGCTCGTCGATTTTTTCGTTTGCCGGTACGTCGGGACCGATCACCATCAGTGGCACGCGAACGCTGTGGTCGTAGAGGTTCTGTTTTCCCATGAGCCCATGCTGGCCGCAAGCAAGACCATGGTCGGCGGAAAAGAAGATCCAGGTGTTGTCTTCCTTACCGGTCGCTTCGACGGCTTCCAAGATCCGCCCAATCATCGCGTCCATATGCGTGATGATTGCATAGTATTCTTGTCGATGCGTTTTGACGGCTTGTGGCGTACGTGGAAACGGAGCCAACTTCTCGTCTCGCAGTTTTCGCCCGGATGCCATTTCCTCGGCGTAGGGGTATTCCGGCTGAAAGTTTTCGGGAACACGAATTTTATCCAACGGGTACTTCGCGACGTACTCGGCGGGTGACTGTCGGGGATCATGCGGCGCGTTGAATGCGAGGTACATGAAGAAAGGCTCCTCACGCTTACTCGCCTCCTCCAGAAAGTCCACCGAGTGATTGGCAACAACCTCGCTCCAGTGTGTTCCGCCTTCCCAAAAGCCACCGAACTTCGGATCACTCGGAGACCACGGATCCATCAACTCGCCCGACTCGGGATCGACCATTGGGCGGTTGTATCCGGTAGGCGTTTGCTTTGGCATTCCGCCCCGAACGTCGCGTGCAACGTCAAAAGCCTTCTGTGCGTTTGCGCGGCAATGCCATTTTCCGGTCATGTACGTTCGGTAGCCCGCGGACTTCATGTACTCGCTCCACCAGCGGCCTTGCTGGCGTTCTTGTTCCGCGGTTTGATACACCGCTTGGGCGTCCCACACAAACCGCCCCGAATTCAGCATCATACGGCTCGCCACACAAACGGCTCCAGACCAGGAACCCATGTTGTAAGCGTGCGTAAACGTCGTCGCACGCTTGGCGATGCGGTCGAGGTTTGGCGTTTCAATTTCATCGTTGCCAAACGCTGCGATGGTGTCAAAACACTGATCATCGGCGAACAGAAACACGATGTTGGGACGTGCTTTCTCTTGAGCAACCGTAGTTTGCCCGATGAGACAAGTAAGCAGACACGCGATAGCGAAAGACAAGCGATACATGGTGGGAATCAACTTCGGGGAGGGAGTGAGTCATAGAACAGCGGGAATCTGCCCGCGGTTAGGATTGTAACTGCGGATCCTAACGCTGTAGTACCACACGCGGTGACGGTGACGCTTCCACGCGATTAAGAGCCTCGTCATCAACGATTGCAAATCGGGGTCGCCGCCATCCTCTCCAAGCATTCTTTCGATTTGCGCCCGCATCATCCGATCTACTCTGCCCACGTAAGTGCGAGCGTGTGGGAGAATCAAATTGTTCGAGCCAAACCCGCATGCGAAGGCGAATCATGGGATGATGCTTTCTTTCCATTTTGCCCGTCGTTGAACCAACTACTCTCCGTTTGGCTTGATGGCGGCGACGTGTGGGAGCTTGCCGAGAAACTCAGTGAATAACGAGAAAGATGAATAAGCCGATCGGAATTCTGCTAGCGACTGTTTTCGCAGTGCTTGTGCTCATCATTGCTTCACTCACCGGGCCAGCGTTCTTCAGGGACCGAACTGGACGTGCCTTGATTGGCCAGCCCGTGGTCGGTACGGTTTCAACGTTCTTGGCGCCTGAAGATCTTGTAGGGAGTTCATTCATTCTGCTTTCGGACATGAATGATGATGAATGCAATGCACGACAAAACGA
>JBCBOO010000444.1:0-2933 GCA_039821235.1 Planctomycetota bacterium | reverse complement strand
GCTTTCCAAAATTTGTTGCCAACTTTGAAAGCGTTGGGCCGCATGACTCGCCGTCGATTCGATTCGATCGAAACCAATCTTTAGTCCACTTCGAATCCGTCTGGAGACCCGTTCCAACTCTTGTTTTCGACGGGAGGCGTTTTCCTCGCGTTGTGCATGAAGCACGCTATCCGTCTTCGCCAGGTGTTGGGTGATCTCGCCCGCAACAGATTCTGCTTGCTGATGCATCTTCGAGCTGACGTCGCCCCAAGTGGAATGAAAGTTATCCCCGAGTTGGTCCAGCTCAGCTTGCAAGCGTTGCTGCGCCTGTTCCTTCTCCTGCGTCAGCTGCGTTTCAAGTGCACTGAGTTGCTCTTGCTGCCACGCCGAAGCCGCACGCAGATGTTGATCCCGGCGGTCGATGAGTTCCTGACTGGTTGCCTTTGCCTGATCCACCGAAAGTTTCTTACCGGCAGCGGCCGTTTGTTCGGTCGCTTCACCGATGCGATAGACCATCGGGTAAAGGCGACGGGTTTGCCGGCGCAATGGAATCGACAGCGCGGCGAAGATTGCAAAGCCGATCAAACCAGCCGCCACGACTCCGGAAACCAAATAAAGCCAGAACGCCGAAGGCCGCGCGATGATGACGCCGAGCGACCAGAAGACAACAGCGATGGCAACACCCGCGGGCAAATAAAACGAGTCGACGAACTTGGCAGCCGCGCCTGAATGCATTTCGTCGATCAGCTGGCGAGACTGCCGGGTGAGCCGCGCAACGGCGTCCACGGTTTGCGGAACCGATTCGGTAGCCGGCACGTCAACCGACTCTCCGGGGCCTGCCGGTGGAACACTGGGTAAACGATCGAGACGCCGCACGGTCAGCTCACGAGCTTCCTCCAAGTCTCGATGCAGCGGCTGCAGCGAGGCATTGATTTGTTCGATCTCTTTTCGGCTTTGTATTCCGGGCTGATCTTTACGGGATTCGTATTGCGCTAAAACGGCATCCCGTCTCGCCTCCACTTTTCGCTCGATCGCCTGTTGTCCTTCAGTACTCTTCTTTCGGTACAGCGATGCGAGTCGGTGCAGCTTGTGCCGCAAGTCGATTGTGCGTTGTTCATAGGCGGCGAAGACATCCTCCTCGGCAGCGTCCCATTGTGTCAGTGTTTGACGCCGCTTTTGCCGACAATCAGCGGTAACACCGCTGCGATCATTCAGCAGCTGTTTTTCTTCGGCTTCGCGTTGTGACGCGTGTTGCTGAATTAAGTCGTTTCGCTCTCGGCTGCAAACTTGGTAGCGGGAAATCAGGGCATCGAGAAGTCGCCTCTGTCGTTCCGGAGAGAACAAACCAGCAGGCGCGACAAGAGAATCTTTCATGACGCGAATCACAATGAGAAAAGGAGTAGACTCCCTAGTATACCTCGCGGGAGGAACTGTCCGTGTCCGCCAGCGTTTGCTGTGATTTCCGCAGTGTTTCGGTGAATTCCGCCAGGGTGCTCGTCAACCGGCTCAGTCGAGGGCCGATCGGCTCGAGAAATTCCTTCTCGAATTGCCTGGCCCGTTCGTCGCGCCACTCCGCTTTGACGTCTTGCCAGAGCCTCGCGAAGTCCGTGAAGTCGCGACGAAACCGGTTCTGTGCATCGACCAGCGGTGCGAGGTTGATTGGATCCATCTCGGTAGTTCCTAAGCGGCGGCCAAGCCACCCGCGAGTTCAAGGCGCATTTTCTTGGCGGCGAGATAAACTGTGTGAATGCGTCAGCAGTGAACCGACCGAACTTCAAAATTACTGACTTCTGAGCTTCAACATACCATGTCGTTAACCGAGTCCTTCAAGCGATCCCAGCGTTTTCTCGCGCTTCTCGGCTTTCTCCAAGTCGCTTTCCTCGCGATGGCAGCCGAGCCCGAGCGGGGAACCTACGATCGACCGTTTGGCTGGGAAAAACAGTCGCGAAGCGTCGCGGTCGGCAAGTCAGGCATGGCAGCGACCAGCCATCCCTTGGCAACCGCCGCCGCGATTGAGGTGCTGAAGGAAGGCGGTACGGCCGTCGATGCAGCCATCGCCGCGAACGCCGTTCTCTGCGTCGCCGAACCCATGTCGTGTGGATTGGGCGGTGACCTGTTCGCCATTGTGTGGGATTCAAAAACAGGTGAACTGCGCGGCCTCAATGCCAGCGGTCGAAGCCCCGCCTCACTCACGATGGACGAATTCCAGCGTCGCGGCGTGACCGAGATCCCGTTGTTCGGCCCGCTCCCCTGGAGTGTTCCCGGTTGCGTGAGCGGGTGGGAAACCTTGCATCAAGAATATGGCAACCAAGAATGGGATCGGTTGTTGAAACCCGCCATCAATGCCGCACAAGAAGGCTTCGTCGTCACACCGATCATCGCCGGTTACTGGAAATCAGCCGAAACAACGCTGAGTGAACGTCCTGGTTCGCGAAAGGTGTTTCTGGTGGACGAAAGTCGTTCGCCCGGCACGGGTGAGATTTTTAAAAACCCTGCCATGGGTCGGACCCTGCAAGCCATCGCCACCAAAGGGGCACGCGAATTCTATGAGGGTGAGATCGCCGAGACCCTTGCCCAGTACAGCGAGCAACAAGGAGGCTTTCTTACCTTGGAAGACCTCGCATCCCACCGAGCCGATTGGGTCGATCCGGTCGGCGTGGACTACCGCGGTTACAAAGTTTGGGAGCTACCTCCCAACGGACAAGGCATCGCCGCGCTTCAGATGCTGAACGTACTCGGGGGCTATAATCTCAAGCAGTACGGCCCGGGACACCCGGAGTACCTTCATCGTCTGGTCGAGGCGAAGAAATTGGCGTTCGCGGATCGCGCCCAGTTCTATGCCGACCCATCAATGGTCGATGTGCCAGTCAAAGAGCTGATCAGCCAAGAGTACGGAGATCTCCAGCGGATGCGGATCGATCCGGATTCTGCGTCCATGCAAGTCGACCATGGTG